>NZ_JAUBUE010000020.1:0-105176 GCF_036705305.1 Microcoleus sp. B3-D7
TGGTGATGGCGGAGATGATACTTTGATTGGGGGTGTGGGGAATGATCACTTTGTGTTAAGCGCTAATAGTGGTATTGATACTGTGCTCAATTTTTCCGTAGGAACTGATAAGTTTGTCCTGGCTGGTGGCTTGAGTTTTGAGGCTTTGCAAATTAACTCGACGGCGAAGGGCACACTGCTGCAAGTTGCTGCCACAGGCGAGGTTTTAGCTCAGGTTTTTGGGGCTGATAATACTATTACTTCTCTCGATTTTCTGATTTTGGCTCGCTAAGAAACGCCTCACAAAAAACAGCGTGTAGGGTTGCATTCACATAGCACCTTACCGCTGTTTATTCAAAAAATCCAATCCTAAAAAAATAGCTATTATCATGTCCGGTCTATTGACAATGATTAAGATTTTGGCTCCGGCCACCAATAGAAATGAGTCAAACCACTAAGCGAGCTGTTTGAGATTTAACAGTTTTTGACATCTCTCAAATAAAACTGCTTCTAATTCATCTAAGTTTTTAAAACAGCGATTGGCTATCGGTTCATTTGTCAGCGGCCATAGCCTTTCTGCTGGTTGCATTTGGGGCGAGTGTGAAGGCAGACAATACAAATGTATGCCGTCTGGAATTTTTACTTGTTTACTCAAATACCATCCGGCTCTATCTACTACTAAAACTACTCTTTTTTTCTGCCCCGCTTGAAAATTGCTGGCAAAATCTGCTAAGACTCGCTCAAAAAGCTGGCTATTGACAAATGGCAATATCCACGCCTTTGTTTCTCCTGAACTCGGATGCACAAAACCATATAACCACAACCATTGAAACCGCCAGTTAACCACAGCAGTGGCATTACTAAACTCATCCACCCATTCTCGTCTCTCTCACAGGTTTCAATCCGCTCCGATGTTCGTCCATTGACCCGACTTCTACGTCGCTTGAAGGGTTCTGCTTCTTGATGTCCTTGACGAATCGGCGCAGATTTTTTTTTCAATTCCTGCAAGTTCTGCGGAGCTCGGATTCCTGGTGTTCTGGGCGAGGAACTCTCAATCGAAACTTCATGGACTTCAAATATTCCCATCCTCTTTGACGAGAAACTTTGTAACCTTTAAGTTCACTCATCCAGTCTACCACTTTACGACCATTCCATAGCCCGCCATCGAGAGGTGGCTGCTGTAGAACTTGCCACAACTGAGCTTGTTCTACATCATTAAGCAGAGGGTCACGAGCTCGATTTGTGACACGCTGATCTCCGAGAGATTATGGTCCTAAATGGTTGTATCCCCAGACTCGCTTCATAAATCCAACCGCGACTATAACCAGTTACTGCCATCACTTCTCCGGTGGTTTTGCCGTTTGCTAACAGCCAAATAATTTGATAATGATGAGCACAAGTGGGTGTTTTGGCCTGACGGAAACGACTCGGTAGCTCTTCTACACTCAGATGAGGTGTGATCGTAATTCGTTTGGGCATTCTTGATCTGACGCAGTAGTATTCATCAATACTATATCATTACCAATCGACCGGACATGATATGATGCTTCCTGCTACACAAATTTCTCGGTTTTTTATTCTCAAAAAAACTTCAGCAATAGGGACTCAAACTAATTCAATATCTAATTGTATGTGGCTGGTAAGCTTGACATTTTTAGCAAAGTATAGGTTGATAGAATTGGTGTCTTTTACGGGATTATCATATAAGGTTGCTAGTTCCAAAATTTCTTCAGCAACATATCCCGTTTCTTCGGCAAGTTCTCTGGCGGCTGCCGATTTCCCGCTCTCTTCAGGAGGGTTGAAAGATCCAGCAGGCAGTTCCAGCAAAATTTCGCCTACTGCGTGCCTGTATTGACGCACTAATACAAGTTATTGCTGCTCTGTTGTGGCAAATACGAGGGCGATATTGGGTCGAAAATTAACAAAAAAGTCGTCTATAATTTGTCCGCTTGGCAATTCTATTTCATCTTGTCTAACCTGACACCACTTGTTGTTAAGAAGGAAACGCGATCGCAATAATTTCCATTTAGTTAAATTTTTACTCTCGCAATGTTAAACTTTCAGCGTCATCCGAAGGCAAAATTTTCCCATCCATAATCTATTTCAGATCAAAAATTTCACCCAGCAGCCATGCCATACAAAAAATTACCACGAAAATTTTGGGCAGACTTCCAAAAATTGAATGTTAATTCTCTACCAGCGAGATTGTTTGCGATCGAGTCACTGAGCCTGAGTCTAGCAGTCGTCGCTGCAGTTGCAGCAGTGCCCGCAACACTGGAACCAGCAAATGCTTCAACAGTGACAAGTTGGCAATTCGATCCCGCGACAAATCAGCTAGAAATTACTCTCCCAGAGGGAACAACCCCCACATATTCTCTACTCAACCCATCTCAAATTGCTGTGGATTTGCCCAATACTGAGATCGGAGTAGATGCAACTCAGCTATACCCACAAGGTAGAGTGCGTTCTGTGGGAGTGAGTCAACTTCAACCGGGAACAGCGAGAATTCTGGTCAATTTGGCTCCGGGAGTCGGTTTCAGCGCAGGGCAAGTTCAATTCCAAAGAAGCGGGGTAGAAAATCGCTGGGTGTTGCGTCCTTTGATCGAACCGGCTCCGAATATGGAAACTCCCGAAACTCAACCCCAGCCTGCAAGACAAGTACCGCAAAACCAACAGCCGACTGATTCCAACTCAACTGGTGCCCCAAAGGTAGATCAACCTGAGCCTCCTACTTCCCCGAATCCCACTACAAATTCTTCGCAGCCGCCAACTCCAAATGATCAAATTCGGCCGCTCAGAGTGCCTTTAGTCAATGTTCGCCTTGATGAACGCCGTGGGGTACAAGCTGCTGCTCTACCCCGCCTAGATCCTCAAATAACGGCTGCCGTAGCGCCGGAACAGCGGACGCTTACCTTTGGTGAACCGCTTCCTCGCGGACGATCGAATGCTCCTTTGCAGGCCGCGGCTGGGGCGAATGTCTTGTTGCCGGCGGGCACGGAGCTCAGTTTGCTATACCCCGGCGATCGGGCTTTGCGCCTGCAAGCGAAACCCAGCCGCGAGGAAGTGCTTCTGCTGCAAGGAGGAATTTTCGACAGTCGCGGCAATACGATCGTACCTGCTAATACGCCAGTCATCGGCCGGTTTGAAACGACCAACCTCGGCACTAGATTTGTGGTCGAAGCTATTAGTCTCAACGGTCGCAATATCCCTCTCTCGGCTCGCTCAGAACTCATGGGAGGTCGCCGGCAACAGCCGACCGATCGCAGTTTGGTCCGCAATACTGGTATTGGTGGCTTAGCTTTGTTCTTGCTGAGTGGCTTTTCCGGTGTCGGTTTGTTGGCTGGAGCAGCGGCTGGTGCTGCTACAACTTACGTCGCTGCTCCTCAACCTGCTACGATTCAACCCGGCCAAATTTTCCAAGTTCAGTTAACCGAAGATTTACCGCAGTTCGGTTTTTGAAGGAAGAAGGAGGAGAGAACAAGGAAGAAAGAAGAGGTTCGAGGGAAGAAGGAAGTCTTCCCTCGAACCTCTTCTTTCAAAATTTACTTAGAGCAGTTTTCCATTCTTTGAAATAAAGTAGGGACTTAGGCTTAGCCTAAGTCCCTACCCCATATCTGTACTTCACTCAAATCAAAACCGCTATATCGGCGATTTAGAAATTTTGACCTTCCGTGGTTGGAGCTATCGAACCCGGTTGGTTGAGGAACAGGTTTTTAGCGCCGTCATTTTGGTAGATACAGTTAATTTCGGGTTGAGCTTCTAGGGGGCCGGTGAAGCCAAAGGTGTTCATGCGATTTTTGCAATCGCGCACTTGGTCTTGGCTGATGAGTTTTCTTTGTTCGAGAATTGCCCAGTTATTGGTTCGCAAAACGCATCCGGGGCGCATACTCGGCTGCGAAATGTAGACGTTGAAGGGGTTTAGGGTGACGTAGAGGCGCATATCTGTCACCATCGCACTTGCTCCAAACTGCACGCAAAGTTCTGGGTTCGGGGCGCTGCGATCGATAAATTCGCGCGAGGCTACGTTCTCTGGGCTAATGGTAGCGGTGGAGCTAAAGGCAATGCCAATCCCAATCCCCAGAATAAAGACGGCTGTTAAAATCCCTAGGGTGGCGGAATTGAGGAAAGATGGTTTGCCGGACTGAGGTTGACGCCGCGACTGTCCGCCTATTGAGCCGGAGTAGTCGGAGTCTTCATCTCCTCGGGATGGGTCGCCGCTGAATCTGTCGTTGTAGGATTTAGGTTTGCGTTTCATATAAGGTTCCCTCAGTTCTGGAGACTCAACAGGTAGTAGTTTGTTATTTTTAACCGATCGCGCCTTTCTAATATTATGGCGCTAGGAAGATGGTTGCGGAGGGCCCTGGACACCCCCTGTGGGTTTGGTGTTGGGTTCACAGCTCGCGATCCACTAAGGGGCTGCCTTGTCTGAATTTTCAGATTTCAATAAAATAGCTGAAAGTGAGATAGTCTTGCACAGCGGAGGAATCCGGCTCAAGATTGTTGACAAATTTTAACATTTTACAAGTCAGGAGGTATAGATTAGTGTCTGTCGAAATTATTCAAAAGCCTTCCACAGTCCGCAAGCTTGCACCGCGCTACCGCGTTCTGCTGCACAATGATGATTTCAATCCTATGGAGTACGTGGTGCAGACTTTGATGGCGACGGTACCGAGTCTGACTCAGCCACAGGCGGTAAATGTGATGATGGAAGCCCATACTAACGGGATGGGATTGGTGATTGTTTGCGCCCTCGAACACGCGGAGTTTTACGCTGAAACGCTCAATAATCACGGATTGAGCAGCAGCATCGAACCTGACGATTAGAACCTGACGGTACTGCAACGGATTCGCCCAGCCGATTTCAGACTCATACCGTCAACTTTCATACCAAAAAGCCAAGGGTTCGGCCCTTGGCTTTTTGGTATATTTAATCCGGTAGATATGGAAATTTGAAGAGCATAGGTTTTTCGGAACGGCCGGAAGTGGTTCGGAGCTAGGTGAGCTCTCGCACCAATTTCAACTCTCCAATCTCAAATCTTTATCCGAGGAAATTAATGAGGAAATTAATAACGTCCTCCTCCGCCTCCCCCTCCTGCGCGACCAAATTTTCCAGGGCCGCCGCCCCGGTTGCCGCCACCCCGGCCACCTTCATCTTCGCGGGGTTTAGCTTTGTTAACTTTGAGGTCGCGACCCATCCACTCTGCTCCGTCGAGAGCACTAATGGCTGCATCTTCTTCTGCATCTGTGGACATTTCTACAAAACCGAAGCCGCGGGGGCGACTGGTTTCTCTGTCGGTAGGTAGATGTACTCGCTTAACGGTTCCGTATTCGGCGAAGACGGTGGTGATGTCTTCTTGGGTAACTTGGTAGGATAAGTTACCGACGTATATCGACATGAGGAATAACTCCAAAATTTAGACAGTGCGAAGATTTCAGTTTCGGAGAGTCCCCTGCCGATACAGAAGGGCAAGTTTTTAGACAATTCTGTAGCAATGAACAAAGCCTGCAACTGAATCTGATTCACACTTGGTACTTTAACATAGAATAGCGTCTTTTGAGTAGGTTTTAGGAGTTAATTAAGTCGTTCTAATTAAAGGTAAAACTTTTAGGGTATTCAGAAACGTGGTCGATCGGTGTGATGTTTTGCCTGCTGTGGAAGCAGAGAAAGTTATGCCGCCCGCTTTCACCGCAGGAAAGATACATCCACCTTGCCAAAGTTGGTACTCAAAGCTAGGTTTACGTTTTCCAGGGCTTTGACTAACCACACCACGCCTTCTCGGGTACTGCATTCGTAGTGACCGAACAAAATTGCCAGCCGCTTTTCTAGGTAGGGCTTGACTTTGCCGCAAATTAGTACGATTTTCAGCAGCAAACCTGTGGTTTGGGTCGGCCCGAGGTTTGAGATCAGGTCGATGAAGACAAAGTGGTTGGGCCGCACAGGACTCTCTACTACTAAAAAGTTCAATAACTGGCTGCAAGTTCTGATCATTAAAAATTCATTAAACTTCTGATCGTCGCTGTGGGGGAGGGTATTTTGTAGTTGCTTATACAATTTTTCGTTAAAGAGACGTTTGCCGTAGCGCTCATCGGTGACAGAAGAAATCAGGTATTCGTACAAGTCGTCTTTAAAGGAGCGGTAGGACTGATATGTGCTGGCGTTCGCCGTGAAACGGCCCGCTAGCTGTCTGTAGGTATCGGCTCCTTCTACTTTTCCGACAAATTGCTTGAGGGCAAAGAATAGTTCCGGGTCGGTCAACAGGGTCGGATTTTTTATAGACTGTACACTTCTGCCGAAGGAAAGGGAGGTTTCCCGGCGCGCTGTTTGGGCTTTTCTCACTTGGTGAGCCACGTATTGGGAGAGGTTGATCTCAAATTGCTGCTGCTTTTGAGCTTGGATTCTTTTAATGATTTTTTGTTGTTCGTAGGTGCTGTCGTCGCTGAGGAGGCAGTGTTTGTAGAGGTAAGGGTAACGGGGAATTAATGTTCCGAGGGGAAGGGTAGCAGGGGTTTTGCTGTTGCTGCTATCTTCATTGCTGTGAGTTATGACTTTGGCTAAGCGTTGGAGGGTGAGGTACTGTTCACTTTCGGTAAATTGATTTACTAATTGGGGGATGGAGCCTCGCCCCCGCGATCGATTGTATCCAAATAATATTTTGGGCGCTTCTTCAAACACAGCGATCAATTCAGGGATGGCGGCTTGCTTGCTGGGGTATGTTTGCCAACGGTTGATCAGGATGTGGCAGCAGCGGTTGAGGATGTATTTGAATTCTTGTTCAGCGTGTTCTGAGCGTGCTATTTTTTCGAGTGCGTCGGCGACGGAGCGATCGGGATATCCGGTACCTTGGATAAACAAAGTGCGAAAGCGGCTGATGAGTTCGGCCGGCTGCTCTCGTTGTACCAACTCCAGCCAATGCTTGTAAAGTCGCTGTTCTTCTTCGTGGCTTTGTCTGTTGTAGTCGTTCACTGTGGATTAACCCTCCGAGGCTGGGGCAGGAGCTTTCAGCACTATTATCTTGATGAATTGGCCAATGAATCGCAATAATTGAGTCAACCGAGCTTCTCGCCGGATGAGGCTTATGGGTAGAAGCTGTCAGCAGCTTAAGCCGATCGATATTTTTGCTAAGTTAAACTATTTACCAACACCAGCATGACATGAATTGTTGGTAATTAGCAAGGCCTTAAATCACCATCTACTTTGTAAAGTATTGGTAAAGATTGTGGGTGGGTAGGGAATATTTTCTGGGTGGGCGGACGATTTAGTATTAGGATGATCAAGGTCAATCCTGATCCGCAGCCCGCTGTTAGTTAAATTTGAGGTTGGGCGAGGTAGAATTAGCTGGGAAAATTATTTGAAATGTGAGTGCTGGTTATGGTTTGTCGCGTAAGTATCGCCCAACTATCTGAAATTTTAAGTGTACCTTTGCCTGCTGTGTCTAAGGGAGTTTTGACAGCTTTAGGGACAGGTATTGCCACAGATACGCGCACTCTTGAGGGGGGCGAAGTATTTTTGGCGCTGCGGGGAGACAATTTTGATGGCCATCAATTTTTGGCAAAAGCCAGGGATTTGGGGGCGATTGCGGCAATTGTCGATCGAGATTGGCAAGAGGAATTGCCTAATTTTCCGCTGTTGCGCGTTGACGATACTTTAAAAGCTTATCAGTCGATCGCCCGTTGGTGGCGTGACCAATTCAGTATACCTATAGTTGCTGTTACTGGGTCTGTAGGTAAAACTACTGTTAAAGAGTTAATTGCGGCGGTTTTGTCAACGAGGGGAAATGTTCTTAAAACTCAGTATAACTACAACAACGAAATTGGAGTACCAAAAACTCTGTTAGAGCTTTCACCCGCACACAATTATGCTGTGATTGAAATGGGAATGCGCGGGCGTGGCGAAATTGCGCTACTGTCGCAAATTGCGCGTCCTAATGTGGCGGTAATTACTAATGTAGGAACGGCGCATATTGGGCGATTGGGTTCCGAAGAGGCGATCGCCCAAGCTAAGTGCGAACTTTTAGCAGAAATGCCTACAGATAGCATTGCTATTCTAAATCACGATGGTGACAGATTAATCGCAACTGCGGCCAAAGTTTGGCAGGGAAAAACTTTAACTTACGGTTTAGAATGCGGGGATTTGTGCGGAGAATTGCTCAATCCTGATACAATGTTAGTACAAGGTGTGGAATTACCACTGCCGCTGCCGGGACGCCACAATGCTGTAAATTATTTGGCGGCTTTGGCGGTAGGAAAAGTTTTAGGTATTGATTGGGAAGTTTTAAAGCAAGGTTTGTCTGTGCAGTTACCGGATGGACGGGCGCGCCGCTACGATTTGCCGCAGGATATTGTGATTCTAGATGAGACTTACAATGCTGGTTTGGAGTCGATGTTGGCGGCGCTGAGACTGTTAGCAGATACTCCGGGAAAGCGCCGGATTGCGGTGTTGGGAACGATGAAGGAATTGGGCGATAGGGCGATCGAATTTCACCGACAAGTGGGAAGGGTCGCACGAGATTTGCATCTGGATGCTTTGTTTGTTTTTGCTGATTTTGAGGAAGCAGCGGCGATGGCTGCAGGTGCGGCGGGTTTGCCTTTTGTGGAGGTAGAAGATATTGCGAGGGAGAATTCCCGCGAAGATTTAGGAAGGCATTTAATGGAGTTTGTCACACCGGGCGATCGTATTTTATTTAAGGCCTCTCATTCGGTGGAGTTAAATCGAGTTGTGGAGAAGTTTCGCGCTGATTTGGCTGGCGAATAATATCCTGTCCGCGTCAATAATTATAATTAAGTTCGTAGTGAGGACTAAAGTCTTCCTAAAACTCGCTCGGAGTGAACTCCTCGCTACAAACTCATGTTTTACACGATATGATCTCATCTCAAAAGTGCGTGAAGCGGAGCTATCTTCCCGCAGGGGTTCCCGTTCCCCGTAGGGTAGGGAATCGTCCTCCTTTACTCTCCTGACTGAATTTGACTCCTCACCCATTCGCGGAACAAGCGAATCAAAGCTTTTTCTTTTGTAGTTCTCCTCAATTCCAAAAAGCGCAGCATCTCAACTTGCGACAAAAAAGGGAAAGTCGGAGAAACATCTCTTCCGGCATATTCCTGTGATTCCAACTGATAAATTATTAAACGATTTCCGTCGTAGCGCCAAACTTCAGGTACGCCTAAACTTGCATATAAAGAAAGTCGATCGATCCAACTGCTAGTCACGTCAATTTCCACAACTAAATCCGGTGGTGGATCTTGATTGAGATCGATTTGTTCTTTGTCCCAAACCACATTCTCATTTTGGATATAGTAGCACTGATCCGGTTCCAAGCCGCGAGCCAAATCTTCGCGCCTGCAAGTTAGAGAACCCAAACTGCAAATTTCAACATTCAATTCATCAGTCACGGTTTCTACAAAACGTCCCAAGATTTTTTTGTACTTTTCGTGGGGTGCTAAAGGAGTCATAATTTCTAAATTTCCGCGATCGTAAGTCAGGCGAATTCCTCTTTGTTGGGCTAACTCATTCAGCAGGGATTCGTAAGTTTTCCAGCTAATGTTGTTCAGCAGAATTCCGCTACTTTGACTCGGGATCAGGGTGGCTGTCATGGCTACCTGCCTGGGTTGTAAATTATTGATTGTATATTAGCAAATATTATCTTGATTGATGCGCGATCGCCCTTTTAGAGCGACTTTTGAAGCGACCATCTCTTTGGGCCAGTAAAAAGTATTTTTTAGGAGTGTGAAGATAAAAGTGGAATAAGCTCCAGCGCATCTAAGTTTTACTATCAAGTGCGATCGCACTCTTCTGGGCTGTCTCGCCCGCCCGAAAATACAATTTAGATCCGCCTCGGCTTATTCCCATTGACCAAGGTTAAAAACTAGAAAAATCTAGTTTTTAACCTTGATGATTGACTGCGACGAATCGATTCGTCACAGTCAATACATTACTTCGCAGCTTGACGCTCTTTTGCCGCCTTAATCACTTCTTCAGCGATGTTATTGGGACAAGGAGCATAGTGCGAGAAGGACATTGAGAACTGGCCGCGGCCAGAGGTCATAGTACGCAAGTCGCTAATGTAACCAAACATTTCGCTCAACGGTACATCTGCCTTGATCCGCGCTCCTGTCTGGCTTGTCTCTTGAGATTTCATCATCCCCCGGCGGCGGTTGAGGTCGCCGATTACGTCGCCCATGTAATCATCTGGAGTGAATACATCGACATTCATAATCGGTTCGAGCAACTGAGGCGCCGCTTTAGGCAGAGACTGCCGATAGGCGGCTTTGGCAGCAATTTCAAAGGCCATTGCTGACGAGTCAACGGGGTGGAAACCGCCGTCTAGTAGGGTGAATTTCAAGTCCAAGCAAGGGAATCCGGCCAAGACACCTTTGTCGATGCAGCTTTCAAAGCCTTTTTCGACCGCTGGCCAATATTCTCTCGGCACGCTACCACCGGTCACTTTTGACTCAAACTGGAAGCCACTTCCCACCTCACCAGGCTCGATCACATAGCCAATTTTCGCAAATTGACCGGAACCACCTGATTGCTTTTTGTGGGTGTATTCGTCTTCGAGACGCTTGGTAATCGACTCGCGGTAGGCTACCTGTGGTTCGCCGACTTCTACTTCGATGCCGTGGGTGCGCTTGAGAATGTCTACTTTGATGTCGAGGTGTAACTCGCCCATCCCCTTGAGAATCGTTTCGCCACTTTCTTGATCCGTCACCATGTGGAAGGATGGGTCTTCTTGCACCATCTTGGTGAGGGCTGCTCCCATTTTTTCTTCGCCGCCTTTTTGTTTCGGTTTGACCGAAATCGAAATAACGGGATCTGGGAATACCATCGGCTCTAGGGTGGCGGGATTTTTGGGGTCGCAGATGGTGTGTCCGGTGCGGACGTTTTTCATACCGACGATCGCCACAATGTCCCCGGCTTGGGCCGATTCAATTTCTTCGCGAGAGTTGGCGTGCATTTCGACCAAACGGCTGATGCGCTCGGTTTTGCCTGTGGCGGTGTTGAGTACGGTGTCGCCCTTGGACAACTTACCGGAGTACAGGCGGGTGAAGGTTAAAGCACCGTAGCGATCGTCCATGATCTTAAACGCGAGTGCCCGCAATGGCCTATTGGGATCGACTATCGCAAACTCGCCGGTTTCCTCGCCATCGAGATCGACTTCTGGCTGTGGTGTGACTTCCATCGGGTTCGGCAGGTAGTCAACTACGGCATCGAGAACCAACTGCACGCCTTTGTTTTTAAACGATGAGCCGCAGTAGGTGGGGAAAAATGCCCGATCGCGAGTACCTTTGCGAATGCAGCGCTTGAGGTCGTCGAGGCTCGGCTCGTTGCCTTCGAGATACTGTTCCATCACAGTGTCGTCTTGCTCGACGGCCAGTTCGATCAACTTTTCGCGCCAAGTTTCGACATCATCGACCATATCGGCGGGGACATCTTTAATTTGATAGTTCATGGGATCGCCGGAGTCATCCCAGATCCAGGCTTTGCGGGTCAGCAAATCGACTACGCCGCAAAACTTTTCTTCTATGCCGATCGGCAATACCATTACCATCGGTTTAGCGCCAAGGATTTTATCGACTTGCTGGACAACGCGGTAAAAATCTGCACCGGTGCGATCGAGCTTGTTGATGTAGATGACGCGAGCGACTTTGGAATCGTTAGCGTAGCGCCAGTTGGTTTCCGATTGCGGTTCAACTCCACCCGAACCGCAGAACACACCGATGCCACCATCGAGAACCTTCAAAGAACGGTAAACTTCGATCGTAAAATCGACGTGTCCGGGAGTATCGATGATGTTGAGCTGATGCTCGTTCCAGAAGCAGGTGGTAGCAGCGGATTGAATCGTAATACCGCGCTCTTGCTCCTGTTCCATGAAGTCAGTAGTCGCCGCGCCTTCGTGAACTTCACCTATTTTGTGGATTTTACCTGTCAGTTTCAGGATTCTTTCTGTTGTGGTGGTCTTGCCAGCATCTACGTGGGCGAAGATGCCGATATTTCGATAACGAGTGAGATCTTTCATAATTACTGTTGAGATTAAATGCGACGAACCGTCGGCGACCACCTGCAAGCGTGACAAGCGAGGAATCAATGTTGCCTGGTAAGGCCAGTACAGGCCGGATTTCCTTTTCCCTGTTTCTGGCAGGACTATCTTAATTTTGACACTTCTCCGTCATTCCTGCGAAGGATTCTTGGTTTAATAAGTGCCCCAAGCCTGACAACTCATAAAAATACCCTAGACCAAGGGAAAAATCGTCTCCGAAAGTAGGTTGGGTTGAGGCACTCCTACCCAACAAATTCGTTTTTTTGACGCTTCGCTCAACCTGATATTTTGCACCATTCTCAGCAAAACCGTATAAACTGGGTTTCTTGACAAAAAAACTATGATTTTACGTGACTTTGTGGCAAGAAACCCGGTTTCTGAGATTAAATACGCAAAGGCAAATAAACCCCCCTACGGGGAGAGGGCGGGTTTGGCAGCAATAAACAAACGGCTTTGATAGATATTCGCTTAACCTGCCCCTACAAAATATTATTAAAAACCCCCTTGCTGGGCCCAAAACGATCTAAGTCAAAATCGACCCGCTCATCATCCGCTGATATCTCCGCTCCAATTCATCCCGCACCACCGGCCACTGATTCAAACTTTCATCATTCTCAATTACCATTTGAGCCGCCGCCCTCGCCAACTCCAAAACCTCCTGATCCTCCACCAAACTCGCCAAAGCAAAATCCGGCAAACCAGACTGCCGAGTTCCCAAAACCTGACCAGGCCCGCGCAATCTCATGTCCATTTCCGCAATAAAAAAGCCATCTTGAGATTGTTCTAAAACCTTCATTCTCTGCATAGCTTCCGCCGTTTTGGAACCGGGCATTAACAAACAATAAGAACGGTTGCTGCCCCGACCGACTCGACCCCGCAACTGGTGCAGTTGCGACAGTCCAAAGCGCTCAGAATTTTCAATCAGCATTACCGTGGCATTCGGCACGTCTACTCCCACCTCGACCACAGTAGTAGATACTAAAATATCAGTTTCTTTGTCCCGAAACTTAGAAATTGCTTCATCTTTGTCGGCACTGCTCATTCTACCGTGCAGCAAACCAACCTTAAACTCAGGAAATACGCTTTTTTGCAGTTTCTCCTGTTCCTCAATTGCCGATCGCACGTCCAACTTTTCCGACTCCTCCACCAGGGGCAGCACCACATAAACTTGACGCCCGCTCGCCACTTCCCGCCGAATCAAATCGTAAGCTTGGCTGCGTTCTTTGGCAGACAGTACAGTTGTTTGAATTGCCTGCCTGCCGGGGGGAAGTTCATCAATCTGACTCACATCTAAATCCCCGTGCAGCGTCAGCGCCAGCGTCCGGGGAATCGGAGTTGCCGTCATCGTCAAAACGTGAGGAGCTTCGCCTTTTTGCTGCAATTTAGCACGCTGCTGCACGCCGAATCTGTGCTGTTCATCAATTACCGCCAACCCCAATTTCTGGAAATTAACTGTATCTTGAATCAGCGCGTGAGTTCCCACTAAAACAGGTAATTCTCCGGTTTCTAATTGGTTGTGAATTTCGCGGCGCTTTGCTACTTTTGTCGAACCAGTTAACAGTTCGACAGACAAGTGCATCAAGTTAAACCAACCTACCAATTTGCGATAGTGCTGTTCTGCTAAAACTTCTGTCGGTGCCATTAAAGCGGCTTGATAGCCGGATTGAATTGCTGCTAGCATTGCCACGACGGCGACTACTGTTTTGCCGGCGCCCACATCGCCTTGAACTAATCTGTTCATGGGTTGCGACGAAGCTAAATCGTTGAGGATGTCGTTAATTACTCTTTCCTGAGCATTAGTCAAGGCAAAAGGCAAGATTTCATAAAAATGTTCGATCAATTTGCCAGTAGGAAGGATGACTGCACTAGCTTGAGCTTTCCTTTGGGTTTGGCGGCGCTTTAAAAGTCCTAATTGCAGGTAGAAAAATTCGTCAAAGACTAAGCGGCGGCGGGCGGCGGCCAAACAATCTCGATCGAGCGGAAAGTGAATATTAGTCACGGCATCGGCTAAACCCATTAAACCGTAACGCTCGCGCAAATCTTCCGGTAGGGATTCGGGCAACATTTTTGTCGCCGGCATTGCAGCCAAAATCGATCGCCTCACCGAACCAGCATCCACCCCCTCCGTCAGCGGATAAACTGGTATCAGGCGGCCGACTTTCATCGATTCGATCGCACCCTCGGAGTCGTCTAATACTTCTAACTCAGGATTTTCTAAAGTAATTCCATATTTGCCCTGCTTTACCAACCCGGAAGCTGCCAACACCGCACCAGTACAATACTCGCGCTTTTTGAATTCTTGCCAACCGCGATTGCTGTAGCGAGGGCCGGCAAAAAAACGACTAATTTTTATCTCTCCGGTGCGGTCTTTTAAAATTACTTCTAATATGGTTAACTTCTTATTCTTCGGACTAGAAAAGCAATTGCAGCGCTTTACTTCAGCAATCAAAGTGACAGTTTCCCCTGCTACTAGCTCGCGAATTTGTACTTGCTTTGCATAGTCGATGTGGTTGCGTGGATAGTAGTAAAGCAAGTCGTATACAGTGTATAAACCCAGTTTTGCCAAGCGGTTGCCGTTGGCGGGGCCGATGCCGGTGGCGCGGGTTAACTGTTGGTCGAGAGTCAGGCTGGGCGGTGGGGGTGCTGTACTCAGGGGTGCAGTTCGGGGAAGGGAAACTGCTGGGGCGGTTGGTTCGGAAGCGTTTGCGGGTCTGACTTGTCCTACTTGTTTTTGCTGGTGGCGAGTTTCTTGTTCCCAAACTTGCTCCATTTGCCTCAAAAAACTGACCGTAATGGCGATCGAATGTTGGCGCTGTTCGAGATCTTTCTGAGGGTAGGTGTCAAATTCAGCGGCTAGGTGTCTGGCTCGATCGCGCGAAGAAGCCGCCACGGAACCTGCCAACTGTCTCAAACTCATTCCCAGAAACTCGCTGAAGCGGTATTGACTGCCTTGGATGTCGTTAAATCCGCGATCGGCTTCTACTGAAAGAGCTTTTTGCAATCGCTGCCATTCGGGTCGATCGATAGTCATATCAATTTTAGATTTTAGATTTTAGATTTTAAATTTTAGATTTTAACTTTTTAAATTTTAACTTTTTCTTTTAAGAAGCTTCCACCAAAAAAGTATAACACCGAGAAACCCGGTTTCTTTAAAAAACCGGGTTTCCAATAGCTTAAAAGTTGTACGTTTTTCCGACTTCCATCGGACTTCTTCCTTCTTCCTTCAACATCCGATCAATCTTCAAACCAACTCGATCGCCAAGCCGACTCAGCCTCCACCACAGCGAGTTCCCGCTGCTTTTTCTGGTAATCGCGGCCCAGGGAGTTCAACTTTACAGACAGGTTGCGAATTTGCTGGCGCCAAGCCGAGGTTGCCGCATCGGCAAACTCTATTTCCGATAGCCGCAGTTTAATCGCTGTAATGTGCAGCGCCCTACTACCAAAGGTGGCTGCCAATTTTCGCGATGCTGATGAGGCATCGGTTTCAATGATTAAGTTTAATAAGTTAGGCGGCCCTGCAACACTATCGCCGGAGGATTCAGCTTGAGAAGCAGCTTCTAGAACGGGTTCTGGCAATTGACTCGGCAAGATTGCCGATTGTTGCAGCAAGCGGTTGGTGTCGCGAGAAAGCAGCTTGAGTATATTGACGATCGACTTTTCAATACTATTTTGCCAGCGTGCCAAACTTTCAGGGGAATTGGCGTTTGGCAATTGATAATTTGCCAATGAAAATAGATAGTTAATGGCGGAAACTGGGTTTTTTTCCTTTTCGTCTTCTTCCTTGTCGTCTGCTTCGTCTTCCTCTTCTGGCTCTTCCTCGAAGTCGTCTTCGTCTTCTTCTTCCTCTTCCTGTTCCTCTTCCTCTTCCTCTATTTCTTCATCTGCTTGTGATTCAGTCACCAGCGATCGCAATTTTTCCTCCGACGCTGCGGCCAAAGCCCTTACAGACTGCTGCATTTTTTGCCTTCCCTCGAAGGACAACTTGAGAAACGACTCCGGTACTGCTTGAGTGCAAAGGTGATAGCAAGCCAAAATTAACTGCTGCCGCACCGCTTGTCCCAACGCAGTTAAATAACCTTCGTAGGTACTGCTAAACTCCAACTTCAAGGCTGCTAAAGCCTCTTCGAGTCCTGCCAAATCTTGCTCTATTCTCTCTCTTGGTCGCACCATATCTCTCGTATAAAATTAAAATAGGACTTATATCATTTCCGGTTACACCGGAATGATGTTGACGGTTGACTGTTGACGCCGTGAACAGTGAACAGTGAACTCTAATTTACTATTCCGATGCTAACGGATTTGATATTACGCAAGTTTTCCATTTTTACGCTGTCTGTAGTAGTAAGGTTTGCAGTGCCCACACTACAAATATAGTCTGTCCATAAGTCCTATAAAAATTAAAAATTAAAAATGCAAAAAATCAACTTTTCACATTTTTAATTTTTAATTCTAAATCTTAAGTTGGGATTATTGAACACCCATTTGGGCTGCCACTTCATCGGCAAAGTTAGCTTCTACCTTTTCAATGCCTTCGCCCAAGACAAAACGCACGAAGCGGCGCACTTGGACATTTTCTCCAATTTGGGCGATCGTTTGTTTCACCAACTCTTCCACCGAGATATTCTGATCTTTAATAAAAGGCTGATCCATTAAAGATAACTCTTTCATGCGCTTCTCAATCCGCCCTAGAACAATCTTTTCTTTGATGTTTTCCGGCTTGTTGCCCAAGTCATCTTTGCCCATTTCAATTGCCTTTTCTCTTTCGACAACTTCGGCGGGGATATCTTCAACTTTCACGTATTCCACATTCGGGCAAGCTGCAATTTGCATCGCAATATCCCGCACCAACTTTTGGAATTCTTCGCGGCGTGCCACAAAATCTGTTTCGCAGTTAACTTCCACCAGCACTCCCACGCGGCCGCCGGTGTGAATGTAGCTGCCTACAAGTCCTTCGGAGGCGACTCGTCCACCTTTTTTACCTGCCGAAGCCAGACCTTTTTTCCGCAGCCACTCAATGGATGTTTCGATATTGCCTTCGTTTTCAACGAGGGCTTTTTTGCAGTCCATCATGCCCGCGCCAGTTTTTTCGCGCAGTTCTTTAACAAGTTTTGCAGATATGTCCGCCATCTTCTTTAAGTTCCCAATCAAAATTAGTTATTAGTCATTAGTCATCAGTCATTAGTCATCAGTCATTAGTCACTAATTTTAATGTTAATGATTAGACCAGAGTGAAGAAATACCCAGTCGATCTTAGTACCGACTTTGTAGGTGTAGCGCCAGAATTAATTCTGACCCTGACACAATGAATGCTTTTGCCAGAGATCTACTAATGACGTAGACTCGTGCTATGTACAATTAAAAATTAAAAATATCCAACTAAAAATAATAATTATTTTTAATTTTCAATCTTTAATTTTTAATTTCCTGATGTCAGATTCCGAGGGCAATACTAGCTCTCGGTTTCTTCGCCCTCGGCCTCAGCAGCGTCGTCGGGATCTACATAATCGGGGTCATCCAATTCTTCGATTTCGACATCATATTCAGCGCCTTCGTAGCCACCTTCGTAGTCGTAGTCTTCCTCAGAGTCGCCGCCCTGCTGACCGTGACGACCTTCGTAGATGGCATCAGCTAACTTGCCGACAATCAGCTTGATCGATCGAATAGCATCGTCATTCGCCGGAATCGCAATGTCCACCAAATCCGGGTCGCAGTTGGTATCCAACAGAGAGACGATCGGAATTCCCAACTTTTGGCATTCCAACACCGCATTATACTCGCGGCGTTGGTCTACCAGCACCACTCCGTCGGGAATCTTCCGCATAGATTTAATCCCGCCCAGATATTTCTGGAGTTTTGCCATTTCTCGGCGGAGTACCGAAGCTTCTTTTTTCGGCAGCAAATCGAGGGCGCCGATTTCCTCGCGGCGCTCCAAATCCTTGAGGCGCTCCACGCGGGACTTAATCGTCGTCCAGTTGGTGAGCATTCCCCCCAGCCAGCGCTGGTTGACGTAATAAGCACCGCAGCGTTGAGCTTCTTGGGCTACAATTCCTGCAGCTTGGCGCTTCGTACCCACGAACAAAAACTTTTTGCCTTTTTCTGAGGCAACTCTCATGTACTCGTAGGCGTCTTCCATAAGCTGAGCTGTTTGCACGAGGTCAATGATGTGAACCCCGTTGCGCTCTGTAAAAATGTATGGAGACATTTTCGGGTTCCACCGACGGGTTTGGTGTCCGAAGTGAACCCCTGACTCTAACATTTGAGCCAAACTGACTACTGGCATTGTATTTTTAACTCCTGATTCGGGTTAATCCTCCACCCGGTCGTATTTCTGAAGGTTTGCGCCCTCGAAACACCCGAAAACCCGGATGTGCGAATTTAAACAACTTTTCTAGTTTATCACAAGCGCGCTACTTTTTCTGACAATCTGATATCCGTAGGGTTGGCTTGGCACCCGGATGTGAGATTTAATGGGCGGGTTGGGTGCGGGGTGTGCACGCTGCGGTTAAAGTTACTTGCAAGAGCTTCTTAAAAACAAAAAATCCAGGTGGAAGGTTGCCAAAGCCTTTGTTCGCTTGTGAGAGAATGGCGTTGTTGGTGCGCCTCTTGTGCGTTCTACCTTCGATCGAGCTGGTATCCATTTTTTTCTCGGCAATTCAGTCAGCTTTAGTAGCCTGCCCTCTCGATCCGCAAAAATCCCAAAGCTAAAAACGCCATGCCCATACCCATTCTCGTTCTGCTTGAAGTTCTAATTGTCATCGCACTTTCGAGACTTGTAGGTTTAGGATTTCGAGCGATCAAACAACCTCAAGTCATTGGAGAAATTGTAGCAGGAATTATGCTTGGGCCTTCTCTGTTTGGCTTAGTTGCACCAGATTTAGCAACAGCACTTTTTCCAGCAGAAGCCGTTCCCTTCCTCAACGTGCTATCTGAGGTGGGGCTAATATTTTTCATGTTTTTGATTGGTTTGGAACTGAATCCAAAGTATCTCAAAAGCAATTTAGATATAGCGATTTTAACTTCCCACGTCAGCATTCTAGTGCCGTTTTCTCTAGGAAGCTTGCTAGCACTGCTGCTGTATCCCATAGTTTCAAATAATAGCGTTTCGTTTACAGCCTTTGCCCTATTTTTGGGCGCTGCGATGTCAATTACTGCCTTTCCGGTGCTAGCAAGAATTATTACAGAACACAACTTGCAGAATACAAAATTGGGGACTCTGGCCCTGACTTGCGCGGCGGTAGATGACGTAACGGCGTGGTGTTTGTTAGCGGTGGCGATCGCAGTTACTCGTACTAATTCGATGCTCGGTGCTTTGCCGACAATTATTGCATCTTTAATTTACATCGGTTTCATGCTGACTGTAGTCCGCTGGTTCTTGCAGCGGCTTTCCAAGCAATACAACCGCACGGGTAGATTAACACAGTTAGTGCTTTCGGGAATTTACATGGGAGTTGTAGCATCGGCTTTAATTACTGAATGGATCGGCATTCATTTAATCTTCGGTGCATTTTTGCTGGGTGCTGCCATGCCTAAAAATGCGGGATTAACCAGAGAATTAGCAGAAAAAACTGAAGACTTTGTACTAATATTTCTGCTGCCAATCTTTTTTGCTTACAGCGGCTTGCGGACTCAAATCGGCCTCCTCAACAGTCCAGAATTGTGGCTGCTGTGTGCCGCAGTTTTAGGAGTGGCTATTATTGGGAAATATGTCGGCACTTACGTTGCGGCCAGAGTTTGCGGCATCAGCAACCGCGAAGCTTCAGCGCTGGGATGGCTGATGAATACTCGCGGTTTGACTGAACTAATTGTGCTGAATATCGGTCTTTCGCTGGGCGTAGTTTCGCCGCTGCTATTTACGATGTTAGTCATCATGGCGTTAGTGACAACTTTTATGACTTCGCCACTGTTGGAGTGGACTTATCCAAAACGGTTAATTAGATTAGATATTTCAGAAGTTAACTCTGAGGATTCAGAATTAGAAGATTCACAAATTGCTGACAGCAGCGAAGAAACTGCTAACAAATTGCTGCCCACTTATCGAATTTTAGTACCTGTTGCCAATCCCAGCACGCAGAAAGGTTTACTGCAACTAGCGGTAGCGCTGGCCCAGCCGGCTGCTGGTATGGGCGGTGATGATTTAAAGTCTGCGGCGGTTCATCCTCTGAGTTTGATAGAATTAAATGATGACTATGCCTTTGAAAGTACGCCGGCAGAAGCCGATCGCATTATTCAAGAGCGTCGCTCGAAATTATCAGAATTGATTGATACTTTGGAACTGCCGGAGGCGCGGAAATTGGTACATCCCATCATTCGGATTACTAATGATGTAGCCCGGGAAACGGCACAAATTGCCGAGATCGATCGCGCAGATTTGATTTTAGTAGGATGGCACAGGCCTACTTTTACCAGCAACCGTTTGGGAGGACGTGTCGGCCAAATTCTCAGCAACGCTAAGGTGGATGTAGCAATTTTTGTTGACCGAGGTCGGGAAAAATTGAATAACTTGTTAGTACCTTACGCGGCAAACATTCACGATGATTTGGGGTTAGAATTGGCGCTGAGACTGTTAGTTAATAGCGAGGAACGCCGTTTGACGGTGCTGCGGGTGGCGGTTGACGGGGAAGCTGAAAATGCTCTGAGTTATGAGTTTCAGCGAGTGATGGATCAGTTGCCGGTTGATGTGCGATCGCGCATTGAAACTCCTATTGTGGAGGCTGCTGAGCCAATTCAAGCAGTGGTGGCTGCTTCTGCTAATGCTGATTTGACTATTGCGGGTACGAGTCGGGAATGGGGAATTGAGCGCCAAACTTTGGGACAGTATACTGATGAATTGGCTGTGCAGTGTCATTCTTCGCTGCTGATTGCGCGGTGTTACGTTAAAGTGCGATCGCACTTGGCGTCGGTACTTCCTCAAATGTAGTCAGTTGACTGTTGACTGTTGACTGTTGGTAGTTGTTATTAGTTATTGGTTATTGATTATTGGTTACTTGTGAGTTAGTACCAATGCCCAATGCCCAATGCCCAATGCCCAATGCCCAATGCCCAATGCCCAATGCCCAATTACTAATTACCAAGATTATGAATCATTTAAGCCTCAAATCGCTGGCATTTTACGGGATTGCGATCGGCTCTGTTTTGCTGCTGTTTAAATTAGTGAGTGCTTACGGCGAATCAAATTTAAAGGCGGCTCCGGCAATTGGGGGAAGTTATCGCTTCGATGCTAAAAGTTTGCCAGAATGTCTGAAGTCTGATGTTTTGGTATTGACAATCGAGCAATCGGGTGTTTATTTGAGCGGTAATTTGCGATCGGGCAGCAGGGAGGGCAGGGAAAAAACAGCCCAGGAGAAACCTTCTCTATTTGGTAAGTGGGAAACTCAAGGATTGAACTTGTCGGGTACGGTTGCTAATTTAGCTGGTTGCAGCGACTCCACAGCAACGGGTCAAAACAGTTCTGTTAAAATGCGCGGAATTGTGGAGCAAGAAAGCCTCAAGGGAAAAATTAGTCTAACTGATAAGACGGCGGCTACTGATTTTACGGCTCAAAGAGAAGCGGCGGTGCAACCCCAAAAGCAGGAACATTGATTGATCCCAATAGAGAATAAGAAATGGGAAATGGGTAATTCTTTGTCGCTTTCGGACTCTTGCCTTCACCCCTCATGAACCAAGGAATCACAAAGTGGCGGCGGGGTTGGGGGAATGGGCGATAAAACTCCCGCCGCCGGAGCTCGCCTGTGACGGTCGGTTGCTGCTAAATTAGAAAATATACCTAAAAGTCAATGATAAAAATAAAGTATCCCAGAGAAGTTCTTGGTTGAGAATTTGTCTTGCTTAAGACCCCCCGTGCCCGTATAGTTTGTTTGGAATGGATGTTGCCGTGATATTAATGCCGTCAGAAACTTCGCTTACCCAGTCAAACCCGTTAATTTTAGACAGTTTGCCAGACTTGTCGCCCTCCGATGGGGGATGTCCCCGCCGAGCCAGATTGCAAATTGACTTGATGTTGCTGGCGATCGAAGCCTTGTATCTCGGAGGTGCGGAAGAAATGCTTGCCGTGTCAAAGGACCTGGAATTGGAATCAATTATCAAAAATCGGGTTGCCCTTTGGCTGATGCGGAATACTAACCCGCTGAGACGCTACACCCAGCGCCGCTCGCTTACCACGGTGGAGGCAAAAGCGCTGGTGGCGATCGCCTGCAATATGGCGCGTAAGTTAACCGCCACAATTCGGCAGTTGCTGCTAGACTCGCAGCAGTTGCGATCGAGAAATATCCCCCTCAACCAGAACCTGGCACTGGCCGAGTATTTAGAACGCTTTCGAGCTCACTTTCGATCGCGCATGAACCCCAAGCGATCGCTAGTTGCAGCTTACGATTCCGACGAAAAGCTCAACGAACTAGCTTTGAACTTGTTGAGCAAACTGCTATTTTGTACAGGCACAGCCGGAATGCAGCGCTTCTGGGTTAGCCTGTTTGATGGAGAAGTTGAATAAAAAATGACTATTAGGCGTCAGTACAGTCTGCCAAATTGCACCCTAGTTCTAGAAGGGTTGAGCGATGGATCGGCAACCAGCCACTTAGATATACGGCCGGTGCTTTCCATACTAATGAGCGCTGAATGCTATGTGAAAGGTCTCGGCGAGCCCCTGACGGGGGGGCGGGAGTTTTTTGAAAGCTTGGTGAGGGCCGTCAGCAGCTACGCTCAAGAATTTATGAGCGGAGTGCATTATCCCGATCGCTACGGCCCGAATGTGGGTATGGTGCAGTTACACAGAATTGACGGGAATTTGCACCGATTGACCGTTCTACCCGCCTCCACAGGCAGCCCAACCCCAATCGATCAAAAAACAGAACTGTCGGCAAAAGTTGATTTGACGACGGTACAGCTATTTGACTTGGTAGAGGCGATCGATCAGTTTTTTGCCGACACGCAGACACTGCCGGAATTGTCGCTGCAATTAACCCCAATTTCCAAGCGTTACGTCAAGTCGGCCGAACCTTTGGCGAAACGGACTTTGCCTGCTGTGGTGGGGGTGTCGAGTTTGGCTTTGGCTGCGATGGCGTTTTTCTTGGTGCCGGTGCCGGAAGTCCAGCGCCAGAGAGATCCGGTGCCGCAGCCCAATCCAGCGGGCCAGAATCAAGGGACGCCGAATCCGGGCGGATCGGGTTCACCTAATCCCAATCCCACGCCCCCTGCGGGCGGTTTGCTGCCTGGGACTCAAACTCCGAACGCTGAATCGATTTCGCCGACTCCGAGCCCCGCGCCGCAGTCGGACGCTTCACCAAGCCCCACACCGCAGTCGGACGATTCACCTAGCGCCACACCCCAGTCGAGCACTTCGCCGGAAAGCACGCCCAGTCCTGTTGCTGAAGGTTTGGCAAGCCCTGAAGCAGCAGCCGTGCCAATTACCGATTCAGGGGAAATTGAGCTGTTGAGGGGCAAACTTTCCCAGCAAATTGACGGAGTTGTGAAGAATCAGCCTCCGGATGCGGAGTTGGTTTATCGGGTGAGTGTGGCCCAAGACGGGGCTATTGTCGGTTACAAGCCCGAGAATTCGGCAGCAGTCGATCGATCCGAAACGCCGTTGTCGGAGTTGCTTTACAAACCGGTTGGCACCAGGCCACCGGCCGAACCGCTGGCTGATTTCCGCGTAGTTTTGGCACCAGACGGCACTGTTCAAGTCACTCCTTGGTAATGGTTGATTGTTAACGGTTAACTGAATCAAATCCGGCTTTCATACCCCTTTTATTCTTTAGTCCTTCTCTGCAAAGACTAAAGTTTGTGTAGGATCGGTTTTAACCGCCGAGTCTTTTCAAGGGGGTTTATAACCCGGATTTGATATGATTCAAAGCCCTGTTGGTGCGATTGGCTCAATGTTTGGGTCAAATCCTCCAACTTGATTGGTGCGAATTATCCACAAAAATGCTCCCTGTTTTAAGAAAATTTTGGCTATTTCATCTTGGGTGCGCCTAGGCAGCATTGTTCGGTAACTAATAGCAGCTTTTATCAGGTTCACTATACCGACAAAAAAGGTTTTTTTCAGTTCCGCATCAATCCCCGCCAATCTTGCATTTTTCCGCCAATCTGGACGGACAATGCCGAGGGGCATTAATACTTTTTCTAAACTCTCTCCTAAAGCTACTAACTGGTGAAACCTTTGGGTTTGTGCGTCGGTGGGATGTGTCTTCAACCAGTCTTGAATCTGAGGATTTGACTCTATTTCGGAAGTAATTTTTTTAATTGTCGCGTAAATTGCCTGACTTGAATCTTGGACGCAAGAAGTTGCTGGGGTGACTAAACTTGCGCCGGTGCCGTCTCCGCTGCGGTAACGGGCCATCATGATATCTAGTTGCTGGTTTAATTCGGTTAAAGGCGACAAGGTGATGCCGTCAAAATCGTAGTCGCAACACACGCAATCTAATTTACAGATGATATCGCAAACCGGGCGATCGCCCAACCAGCCGCGCTGCAAGTCTCCCATGTAGCTTTGCCATTTGCTGGAACCGGCAACAATTCCGTCGGGATTGTGGGCGTAAACTTGTTTGTATTCTATGTCAAAACGCAGTTCGCTGGTAAAGCGATCGCGCACTACTTTTGCTACCCCCAAAGCAAAATGTCCGGTGACAATCCCCAGCGGTGGCCGTTCGCCTTTTTTGCCGCCGATACCGCCGAAACTGTGAATCACTATCCCGATATCTCCTTCTTGCCAAGGAGAGATTGAATCGTTTTCTGTAGCCTCATTTGGGGTTAACAATACTCTTTTTGCTTGCCCTTTTTGGGCTGGTGTATTTTCCCAATTTTTGTTGCTTAAATAAGCCAGAGATTTTTTGAGACCGAAATATGTTTCATCTGGTGTTAATTGGGCAATTTTGCGGGGTTCGATTGCCTGTACTACAAACATATTTTCTGCGTCTCTTTCGCCGTAAATGTACCAGCCGTCTGGATTTAAGGGGGATTGTTCGATCAGGTGATTGGTAAACCTCGCTACGCCATTTTTGTCTGGCTGTACTTGTGGAATCCGAATAATTTCGGCGGCGCCGTCAAATTGTTGAGATGTTTTGTTGAAATGCCGGACAATAAATTTGTCGCTGTCGGCTTCTTTTCGCTTTAAAATTGAGACTAAGGCGCAGAAACGTCCGATAATTTGTACTGGTTCGCGATCGATCGTCAGTTCATGGCGATCGCTACTGCTATAATTAATCGCAATCACGGGCCTGCGTAGCATCACAGTCACGCTGTTTTCGAGTCTGCTGCCTGCTAGAGTTTCTAAAGGGCCGACATTTCGCCAACCGTTCAATCTATCTGGATGGATGTTGCCAGATTTTTGGCTTTTTTTAGTTTCTTGTGTGAAGTTTATATCTTGACTGACTGCGTGGACAAAAAACTGTACTTCGCGATTTGTACTCCATTTTAAAAATGCTGTTTTGCCAATAAAGTTTTTATATTTTTTGGGCGCACTTATTACTTCAAAAAACACTGTACCGTAGGGCTGGCGCTGTTCGTGTGAGGGCAAAATTAAGCGCCCGTGCCAAAGAGCGATCGGCTTGTAGAGATAGGCAACTGCTGCTGAATTTTCGCAGATAATCTCCGGCTGAAGCGCTCTTGAAATAGCGCTTTTGCCTCCAAAAATAGTAGCCGTTAAATTGCCGTCACTTTCTAGGAATCGGGGTTCTAAAAACACCGTTTCAGGTTGTGAAATATCAGCGGTTAAATGACCAGTGTTTCTTGTGAACGAGCGGCTAAAAAAAAGGGGACTGTTCTCCAATTTCGCCTGCAACCAATTGAAGAAAATGCGAATAAAAATAAATGCTGTTAAACCAAAAACAATAGCTAAAATAATCAGCACCAGGGTCAAAATGAATTGGTTAAAAGACTGACCTGAAACTAAAAAAATTGTTGGCCCGATCAAAGAAAATGCCACCATAATATCTAAAAACGAGTTTTAGGTTCGATCCAGTCTGTGCTGGCTTGACTGCCGAAAACTAGGGGTTTGTCCTCGGTGACAGGTACCGTTTGCCCTGTCATATCCACTGCACAAAGAGGCCAAGATCGATCGCCCAAATTGCCTGCACGGAACAGAACTTTTCCGGGACAAACTTGACTCCAACCCAACAATACAGCATGAGTGTAAAGACTGCGAGCGGGAGCAACGGTATAAGTGTAGTTATCATTTTTGTCCCAAATGACACCGTAGTCGGACATATCGGAAGAGTTGAAAAGTGCTTCAAATTCGCGGGCGAGAATGCGGGAACCGTCTTGATTCCAAGAAACAGGCACTAAAATGGCGATCGTCCCGGACATATCTGTATCCTCGCTAGCATACATCCCACTTTCTGCCAGTGGCGAAGCAGCCGCCACTGTTTGCAGTTCCCCGGTTTTGAGATTTTCCACAAACATGACACTGCTAACCCGACACCGGGAGAATTCCGGCTGCACTTGCAACTCAATTCGACTGTAAGCTGCGTATTGGCCGTTAGTTGAAACTAGGGATGGACTGCGATAATAGCGGAGGCCTGTGCCGGCCGTGGAACTCACTTTAGCATGAGTGGCAGTAATCCATTCCCAAGGAACGGGATAAGGGCTATTTAAAGGGTCAGTCATCGGTTTTTTTTCCAAAAATTTTACTGAATTATCCAACTGATTCAGGCTGGCACGCAACAAACTAGAAACCTGGTTTCTGCCTCGATGCTTCGCCACGAAACCCCAGATTTATAGAAACCGGGTTTCTTTTTGAGATTTTAGATTGGAGGCCAAATCTCAAATCTCAAATCTCAAATTTCAAATCGGATAGGTAAGATAGTATCGAAATTAATCTGGTATGTACACCGAGAGGGATGAAATATGACGCGATCTTTTAACCAAAAACCTTCAATCCCCCCCACTCACGTCTCCAAGTCGCGGGGAAAAGGTTTGCTTGTACTGTCGCTGATTTTTCGACTGCTGCTGCTGGGGGTGGGCAGCGGTTTTGCGTGGGTTCTGGGGATGGCGATCGCTCAAATTTATCCGTCAGGGGCGACGGAGATGCCGCTGGCAGAGAGATTGCTGCGTGTAACTCAAAATTTGACCTCCAGCCCGAAACGCGCCCCAGCAACGCCAATTCCGGCGCTCCCGCCACCAACCGCTACACCAACTCCCCAGTCAACAGTCAGTCCTGCCCAGAGAGAGAAATTGCAGTCGGATTTGAGACAGTTGCAGGGCGAACTCAACGCGCTGATTGGTCGCACCGCGGCTTTGGAGAGTCAGTTGGGCAGCAGCCGCCCGACGGAAACTTTGGAAAAGCGTTTGCAGTTGATGTCGCGGGAATTGGCGGCGCCGGAAACGGCGGCAAGTGTTGCCCCTGCTTTACCGGCGATCGGCAGCAGCCCGAGTCTGAACCCTGAAACGGTGAATACTGCCCCACAGAATGCCAATAATCCGGTGTTTGGGGGGGATGGGCTGATGGTGACTCTACCCAGCGATGTTTTGTTTGATACTGGCAGTATTTCTTTGCGCGCGGGAACTAATGCGATTTTGGACAATTTGGTGGCGGAGTTGAGTAATCACGAGGGGGCAACTGTGCGGGTTGCGGGCCACACTGACGACGCGGGGGAAGCGGCGGATAATCGCAATGTGTCGTTTGCGCGGGCTCAGGCGGTGGTGCAGTATTTGTCGGGTGTACTCGGTCAGAAGTATCATTGGGTGGCGATCGGCTATGGGGAAAGTCGCCCTTCGGTGGATAATAGTTCCGATACTAATCGGCAGCGCAACCGCCGCATTGAAGTGGCAATTAGTCCTTAGTTTTTAGCGATCAGTAATCAGTCACCAGTTATTAGACTTATTACATCAATCTTTGATTAATAGGGAAACTGCCGATGCCACACAGAGGCATTTCAGCATAGGAGAGCGAAGGCATACAATTCAAGTCTAGTCTTTAGTTAATAGTGCGAGCTTAATATCTCGCGAGTGTTCTTTTCGCGAGATATTAAGCTCGCACTGCACTTTCAAGCATATTATGCCGATTCCAAGAGAAACGATATAAATTAAATATTTCAATTCCCCTCTCCCTATTGCCCCATTTCCCCATCTTCCACGCTATCAAGCCGAAGGTGTAAGAGGTGGCAAGTCAGAATTATTTTTAGCTTGATCTATTGCCTCTCGATGTTCGCTCCTAAGTTTCGGTTTTAAATACAAGTTCTCAATCAAAGCTGCTACTCCCGCAAACCAAGGCGGCACAATTACAGCTCCAATAATTCCTAATACTTGAACGCCTCCCAAGACAGACAGCAATTGATATAAAGGATGCACACCAACCGATGAACCAACCAGCAAAGGATCGAGTACGTAAGTTTCTAAATTCTGGATGATTACAAATAACAGTAATACCCACACAAGTACCCAGCCACCTTTAGCTAATGCTACGATTAATGCTGGTACTGCTCCTAACACTGGGCCGATGAAGGGAATCAAGTTGGTAACACCTGCGATCGCACCCAAGCCTAAAGAAAATTCCGGCATTCCCAAAATGCTCAAACCTGTGGTAATAAATATCCCTAAAATGCCTGAAACTAACACTCGCCCGCGAATATAACTCCCCATTCTTTGACCGATTGGCGCGGCTTGTGCGGCTAATCTTGCGTCCCAAGGTTTTGGGAAAAATTGCACCAAACTTTTGATTAATGTGTCGCTGTCCGCAACCATGTAACCTGAAATAAATAATGCTAAAACTAGGCTGAAGACACCGCCTAGAATGCCTCTCGTTAAACTGTACGATCGCAAAACCAGTTGTTGACTCGATCGAATCAGCCAATTAGTCAGCGATTGAGTGTCCACCAACTGACCCACCAAGGTTGGGGCATCGTCGGTTAGGCGACTCAATACATTAGTTGCCACAGTTCGCAAACTTTCGACATAAACTGGTAGCTGCCGCAGCAGTAACTCTATTTGTTCGATTACCGTGGGCCCGATTAACACTACCGTCCCGCTAAATCCGCCGATGAGAGTTAAATAAACCATAATCACCGCCAGCCAACGGGGAACCCGCATGGTTTCGGCCCAATTCACGATCGGGACGATCGAAGCAGCCAGCACGACTGATATCATTAGAATTACTAGCAGGCTCCGCAATTGCCACAGCAGCACTAGCAGCAAGGACGATGCTACAATTAGCAGCAAGTTAGGTAAAGAAATAGTTATCCGCTGTTCTGACATAATTAAGTAATCAAGGTTTGTATTGGCACTTATGTCATCCCGCAGAGCGGGTTTATTTATATTCTCATTTACCAAATATATGTCGGGTAAAACCCGCACCTACTCATATTATAATAAAAAGTAACATCGGTTCAAAAAATAATATGCAACCGCCATATTCAACCCAAGATTTATCCACCATTTCGTCTATAAAGTCACCAACGCTGTTTTACGAATGGCAAAACTATCGCTGTGCTTATGATGTTTATAACCCAACTACTGCGACAGAAGATAGCATCCCTTTGTTATTAATTCATCCGATAGGAGTTGGTTTGTCAAGAATCTTTTGGCATAGATTTTGTGAGAGTTGGTACAAAGCAGGCAACACTAATCCGATTTACAATCCCGACCTGCTGGGCTGCGGCGATTGCGAAATGCCGGCTGTGGCTTGCTATCCAGACGATTGGGCGGCACAGTTGCAGTATTTCTTGGAAACTGTAGTCAAAAAACCTGCGATCGTCCTCGTACAAGGTGCTTTACTGTCGGTAGCCTTGGCTTTAGCAAAAATGCAGCAGGAAAGCGGCTCAAATTTAATTCGTGGCTTAGTTCTCGCAGGGCCTCCCGCTTGGGCTGTGATGAACAAACATTCGACCGAAAGACAGCAACGGATTGTCTGGAATTTGTTACATTCTCCCTTGGGAAACGCTTTTTACCGCTACGCCAGACGCGCTGAGTTTTTGCGTTCTTTTTCAGTGAAACAACTGTTTGGCGATGCGGCAAAGGTTGACAGCGAATGGTTGGATGCTTTGCAGACTGGCGCGGCAAATCCTGACAGCCGTCACGCGGTTTTCTCCTTTTTAGCGGGGTTTTGGCGCCAGGATTATAGCGGTACGATTCAAAAGTTTGATCGCCCCGCACTGATTGTGATGGGAGAAACAGCCTCAAGCATCAGTCAAGCGGGTAAAGAAGAGAAACCGGATGAAAGATTAGGGCAATATTTAGCCCATTTTCCCAATGCGAAAGGTTTATTAATGCCGGGGCGCAATGTTTTGCCCTACGAATCCACCGCAGAATTTGTCGCGGCTGTTGCGGAGTTTGTGAATGGGAGTTTTTAACCGCAGATATCAGCTTCGGAACACAGATGAACGCGGATGGAATTTTATCTGCGTTCATCCGCGTTCATCTGCGGTTAAAAAACTCTAAATTTCAACTGCGATGCCAAATTGTTGTGCCATCTTTTTGATCGATCAGAGTAATGCCCCGATCCTTGAGTTCGTTGCGAATGCGATCGCCCTCAGCGAAATTCTTAGCTTTTCGGGCATCTTTCCGCTGCTGAATCATCACCTCAATCTCCTCATCAGTTAATCCCCTAATGATTTCAACTTTATTAATACTGAAAGATGCGGAAGGGATATTGATAGTCGCACTTAGCGGGACGAGATTGGGTTTTTTAAATCCTAAAACTTCCCCTAACTTAACAAGAGTCTGCCACTTGTGTTGCAACACTTCCGAAGGCATTTCCGTTTTTCCCCCATGTACAATTATATTCCTTTCGCGCCGCAATTCCTTCGCCAATTCAAACACAACAGCTAAAGCATTAGGAGTATTGAAATCATCATCCATCGCTGCTCTAAATTGCTGTACAGCCTCACTCTCCCCTATGGGCAATTTCTTGATTTTATCTAAATCCCAGCCCAATTGGGAACCGTGCAAATCACCAAAAAGTAGGCTTTCTTCAAGAGTATGCCAGCCATTTTTTGCAGAGGCGATCGCCTCTTCGGTAAAATCAATTTGACTGCGGTAGTGCGCTGTTAACACAAACAGCCTCACCGCCATCGGTTCCACCGCTTTTGAGTTCTCGCTTCTTTCCAAAGCTGTATCGCCCGACCACTTCCCATCCAACAAATCGCGAATTGTAATAAAATTGTGCAAAGATTTCGACATCTTTTTGCCGTTGACAGTCACAAAAGCATTGTGCATCCAATATTTAGCAAGTGGCTTGCCCGTCGCGGCTTCAGATTGAGCAATTTCGTTTTCGTGGTGCGGAAAAGTTAAATCGGAACCGCCGCAGTGAATGTCAATTGTTTCGCCCAAGCAATCGCGCACCATCGCCGAACATTCGATGTGCCATCCGGGGCGACCTTTTCCCCAAGATGAATCCCAAGCAGGTTCACCGGGTTTAGCGCTTTTCCACAGGGCAAAATCAGAGGAATCTTGCTTTTTTTGAGCTTCTATTTCTGCGGTTTCCAATCTACCGCTAGCCCCGGCCTGCATTTCTTCCAACTTGCGGCCGGAAAGTTTTCCGTAATCGGCAAACTGCCTCACGTTGTAGTAAACGTCGCCGCCGGAAGCATAGGCATAACCTTTATTTTCTAATTCGTGAATCAGCCGTTTAATGCCGTCCATTGTATGGGTGGCGCGGGGATATTCATCGGCCTCGAGAATATTCAGCTTCTTCATATCTACGAAATATGCCTCGATGAAGCGTTGCGCCACGGCTTCCATTGTGGAATTGGTTTCGCGGGCGCGATCGAGAATTTTGTCGTCAATATCTGTAAAATTCTGCACGTAGCGCACATCGTATCCTCGCCACATCAGATAACGTCGCACCATGTCCCACACAATGTAAGCGCGGGCGTGGCCGACGTGGCAGTAATCGTATACCGTAACGCCGCAGCAATATATCCGCACCTTTCCTGGTTCGAGGGGATCAAAAGGTGATTCGCGACGGGTCAAGCTGTTGTAAAGCGTTAGAGTCATTCGATTTTAGATTTTAGATTTTAGATTTTACAAGATTTACGCAGAACGTCTATGTGTAGGGTGTGCAGTACCCACCTTATCTGTATCAGTAGCGCGTCAAACCATTTTTGCGTTCAGGAGTGTTGGTTTGTAGTTGCGATCGCCCGTTAGCGAAGGTTGCATAAGACAATCGCCCAACTGCCAGCCTAGCAAATTTTGTACTAAATTTCCTCTATCCATAGTACCGCCCCAGCCGACTCAATCTCAAATCTAATTCATGTCAGAGAATCTTGACAATAGTTTCCGAGACGATCCCCGCAAGCGGAGTATTGTCAAGATTCCATGACAATCTGATCCCCAAAATCACGAAAATGCGTATAAGTACCCAGGATTGAGGGAAAAGACCCCTTGACCCGATCGCAATTTGTCTGCAACATTAAGTCATGACAAAGCGATCCCAAAGAAATGCTTGGATTAAGCACCCCTGGGAGTCGAATAGCGCGTGTGCTGCAAGCACAGCGTTGCTAGCAGCACCGATCGCACTCACAAAATCGATCTTGTCAATCAAGAATCGACAGATAAAGCTTTATTTAGATCGGGCGGTGCGCGCAGAAGCCAATAAGTCCAAACCCCGATCGCATGGGGGACAAGACAAGCTAAAAACAAGCAAGGCTTCAAAGGTTGGAGAGATTTGGAAGCTCGATAATATGTGGATTTAAAAGAGTTTCTAACTCAAAAAGTCAACACATTTGTGTTGAAAGAAAAAAATCTAACCCGCCATCCTAAATTAGTGGAGAACCAACTCATGGCAAAAGAACGCCCACCATTAGAAGAGATGACTTTGCGACAACTCCGCAGAGTGGCTAGCGAATGTGGAGTCTCTCGCTACAGCCGGATGCGGAAATCGCAACTTCTGGCATCAATTCAAGAAATTCAACGCACCAAATTTTCCTACAGCCCATCTCGCAAACTAGAGGCACAAGAAGCAGTGGAAGCAGCAAAGTTTGAACTCGGTCAAGAAGATAGAACAGGCGGTTCTTTGTCGTCTGTAGATGAAGGTTTAGCAGATTTGCCCAACGGCTACGGCGAAAGCCGGGTGGTTTTAATGCCCCGCGACCCTGAATGGGCCTACACTTACTGGGACATTCCCAACGATCGCAAAGAAGAATTGCGTCGCCAAGGAGGACAGCAACTCGCCCTGCGGATCTACGACGTTACAGATGTTAACCTCGACATTCAAAGCCCGCACAGCATTCAAGAATATCCCTGCGACGAACTGGCGCGGGAATGGTACGTGCCAATCCCCGTGAGCGATCGGGACTACGCGATCGACATCGGCTACCGCTGTGCAGATGGCCGCTGGCTGGTATTAGCTCGATCGGCTGAAGTCCGCGTTCCTCCCGTCTATCCCAGCGACTGGATTGAAGATCAATTCATCACCCTCGACTGGGAAGAAGAATTGCAGGGCAAAACATTCGCGGAACTGGTTCCTCCGGCCAAGAAACTCGCACAAGCAGTCAATGGCGGTGGTTACAGCACCAGCAACGCCATCTACGAACAAATATTCGGCATGGCAGAATCTGCCGAAGCCCTGCGCGTAGCGGGTTCTGTCTTCGGTTCCATGCAGCACGTCGCCGGTTCCGTCCAGCAAGTTGGCATCCACGAACAAGCTCTCAGTTCCTACGTGTTCCCCTCCGGCGTCGGAATGTGGGCGGCTCCCACCATGTCCGGCCTCACCACGTCGGGTGTGGGTATGTCCGGCCTCACCATGTCGGGTGTCGGTATGTCCGGTGTCGGTATGTCCGGTCTCACCATGTCTGGTTTTGGTATGTCCGGTGTCGGTATGTCGGGAGTTGGCTTCGCCGCCCCGATGCGCCCCCGCCAGTTCTGGTTAGTTGCTGATGCCGAACTGATCGTCTACGGGGCCACCGAGCCTGACGCTACCGTCTACGTAGGCGGACAGCCGATTAAACTCAATGCTGACGGCACTTTCCGCTTCCAGATGTCCTTCCAAGACGGCTTAATCGACTATCCGATTTTTGCAGTAGCAGCAGACGGCGAACAAAACCGCGCCATCCACTTGAAATTCAACCGCGAAACCCCAGAACGGCGCACCAATACCAAGCAGGATGCTGTGGTGGAATGGTTGGGCTAATCGCAAAGGTCGATCGAGCAACGGGCGATCATGCAGGTTTGTGCCAATTTTTTAACCATCACAAGGCATAGCCTCAGCCGATCGTGATTTGTTAAGGTTAATCCCAGACAACAACCCATAACACCCCCTATACACCGTTCTCCTGTTTTGAGGAGCGGTGTTTTTTGTATTTAGGACTTACTTGAAAACCGGGTTTTTATAGTAGAATAGCTCGTCGATTGGGCGATCGACAAAAGTTATACCAATGCTTAAAAGTACGGATAAATATAGATTGTATGCGAGCATCTGTAGGGACTTAGGTCAAGCTTAAGTCCCTACTTTGTTTCATCTGAGATATTGCACAATTCTCAATTACTTGTGTAGGAAAAGGCTTTTCGGCCTGTTCCACAAGAGATGAATTTCATTGTGGAACAGGCCGAAAAGCCTGTTCTTGAGAATGGTGCAAGATGTGAGTTTCATCCGATTGACAACTGCTAGCTTAGACAACTTTCTCAATATCTCTCTATAGATAGATGTCTACTTAACTCCCCTTGGACACACTTAAAACAAAATTTGCATTCTTCAGTCAAGTATTATTAAGTAAGCTAAAGTTTACTTAAATTTTTATTGCACAAACTCGCTAAATCCAGCGAAACAAAAGAAAGCGAGTTATGAGAGAAAGAAGGCGATCGCACTGCCATTTCTCAAAAGCAAATGCAAAAAATAAATTCCCCGCAGCAACGAAGCCAGAAGCGTCCCCGTCTTTTAGCCTTATTTGCTGTCACATTAGCCGCCGTCTTGCTTTTATTTATTCTGCCGGCACTGACTCAACAGCCAGTCGTGCTCACCATGTTAATGCAAGGTCAAGACCTTGTTAACTGGAAACCCTTTGTCAAAGAATTTGAACAGAAAAACCCCGACATTCGCATCAACCTCATAGAAGGGCCTTTCGACAGCAACCTCATAGAAAATCTGTACACATCTGCCTTTCTTTTAGGTGAATCGCCCTACGACATCATCAACATGGATATTGTTTGGGTTCCCAAATTTGCAGCCGCAGGTTGGGTAAGCGATTTGACAGACAGAATTCCCCCCGAACAACTATCAAAATTCATCCAAGGTAACGTCGAAGGCGGGCGGTATCGGGGCAAACTTTACCGAATTCCCCATGCTTCCGATGCCGGAATGCTTTATTACCGCAAAGACATTTTAGAACAAGCGAAAATTCCAGCCCCGAAAACCTTTGAAGAGATGGTAAAAATCTCTCAAAACTTGCAAAAACAGGGAAAAGCAACTTGGGGTTATCTGTGGCAAGGTAAACAATACGAGGGAGTATCTGCGATGTTTGTTGAAGTGCTCTCCGGTTTCGGCGGCTTCTGGGCTAACCCGCAAACTTTTGAAGTTGGGTTAGATAAACCCGAGGCAATTAAAGCAGTGGAATTTCTCAAAAATACGATCGCCTCTGGCATTTCTCCTCCGGGTGTCACCACCTACGGCGAAGAAGAAACCCGGCTGTTGTTTCAAAACGGCAAAGCACTTTTTTTGCGAAACTGGCCGTATGTTTGGAAGCTGGCAAATGCCGAAGGATCGAATGTTAGGGGCAAAATTGCGATCGAGCCAATGCTCAGCAGTACCGGTCAAACAGGCGGTTCCTGCTTGGGCGGCTGGGGCTGGGGAATTGCCAAAACCTCAAAACATCCAGAACAAGCGTGGAAAGCAATTCAGTACCTTACCAGCGAGGAAACCCAAAGCAAATTTATTTTACAAACCGGTTTAGTTCCCAGTTACAAATCCCTATTTATTAACAAAGAAATAGTCGCAAAATATCCCCACTACCCGCAACTGCTAAAAGTAGTGGAACGGTCAGCTTTGCGCCCGCCCCTGGCACAATACGCTCAAGCTTCTGATATTTTGCAGCGTTATTTGAGTTCAGCTTTTACCGGGAGAATGAGTGCAGAACAAGCAATGAAAGCAGCAGCTAGCGAAACTCGCAATTTATTAGGCAGTTTGAAACAACCCCAAGCTTCGTAAATTTGACATCTTGCCTCTGTCAGAAACAGGCAAGATGCCTGTTCCACAAAGAGTGAATTTTTTTATGGTGGGGAGTAGGGGTTGGGCATCTTGCCCGCCCGAACAGGCATCTTGCCTGTTCCACAAAAAGTTAATTCAATTGTGGGCAGTTGCTCATAGCCCGCCCAAAAATAAATTAAAGGTGAGAAATATGCAATTAGACAAGATGCGACAGCGCGAACAAAAAACCGGATGGATATTAGTAGCACCAGCTTTGATAATTCTGATGCTAGTATTTGCTTACCCAATATTGCGCGCTTTTTGGCTGAGTTTATTCACCCAAAACCTCGGTACAGAATTAAAACTGGTTTTTTCCGGTTTTGCTAACTACAGTCGAATGTTAGGCGACGGGCGTTTCTGGCAAACTTTAGGCAACACCACAGTATTTACTGTCGCCTCTGTTGTGCTGGAATTAATTATTGGTATGGGCATTGCCTTAGTCTTAAATCAATCCTTCGCAGGACGCGGCATCGTGCGGACAATTTCCCTGCTACCTTGGGCACTGCCCACTGCATTGATGGGAGTAGCTTGGGCGTGGATTTTTAACGACCAATACGGCGTAATTAACGACATTTTGAGGCGTTTGGGATTGATTCAAAATAGCATTAGCTGGTTGGGAGATCCGACTTTGGCAATGATGGCAGTGATTACAGCAGATGTGTGGAAAACTACACCCTTTGTCAGCTTGCTTTTGCTAGCGGGATTGCAATCAATTCCCGGTGATTTGTATGAAGCACACGCCATTGACGGCGCGAGTAGCTGGCAGAGTTTCCGTCAAGTTACCGTGCCCCTGCTGATGCCACAAATTGTGATTGCTGTGCTGTTTCGATTTGCCCAAGCTTTCGGCATTTTTGACTTGATTCAGGTGATGACGGGAGGGGGACCGGCGGGGGCAACGGAGACGGTTTCTATCTACATTTACAGCACGGTAATGAGGTATTTAGACTTTGGGTATGGGGCGGCTTTGGTGGTGTGTACTTTTTTGCTGTTAGTGGCAGCAGTTGCGATCGCCGCTTACCTGTTATCGAGAGCCCGCATCAATGCAGCCGGAGGAAACTAAAACGATTTTAGATTTGGGATTTTTGATTTTAGAGAACCAACTGTTGCACTTTTATTTCATTGGTACAAATTATGTCTATAGCCCGCGAACAACCTACCAAAAAAACCTTTAACATCCGGCAACTAATCTTGCCAATTTCAGCGCTCTTAATAGTCGCATATTTCATTGCACCCATCCTCTGGCAGGTGCTAACTTCTTTCAAAGTAAATGCGGATATTTCAGCGATTCCAAACGTCTACATTCCCAAACGAATTACTTTCGAGCATTACCTGTCGCTGTTCCAGCGCCGCCCGTTTGCTCTTTACATTTTAAATAGCGCTTTTGTTTCCATTACTTCAACATTACTGTGTTTAGCAGTAGGGGCTCCCGCAGCTTACGCTTTAGCCCGGTTGCGGCTGTGGAGCGAAAAAATCATCCTGGCAACTGTGACGATTGTGACACTATTTCCGGCGGTGCTGCTATTTTTGGGACTGCTAGAAATTGTCAAAGCTTTGGATTTAGGAAATAATTATTTAGCATTAATTATTCCTTATACTGCGATCAATCTGCCGCTGACAATTTTGGTGATGCGGAGTTTCTTTCAACAATTGCCAAAAGATTTGGAAGATGCGGCTAAAGTTGACGGATACAACACTTTTCAAATGCTGTGGCAAATCGTACTGCCGATGACATTTCCCGCGTTAGTCACAACGGGAATTTTAACATTTATTTCAGCTTGGAACGAGTTTATATTTGCACTAACATTTATGACTCGCGAATCTCTAAAAACCATTCCCGTCGCCACAGCTCAACTCAGCGGGGTGTCAGTCTTTGAGATTCCTTACGGCCCGATCGCCGCAGCTACCGTTTTGGGAACTTTGCCCTTGGTTTTGCTGGTTTTGGTATTCCAGCGGCGCATTGTTCAGGGTTTAACTGCGGGGGCGGTAAAAGGATAAATCGATTTTAGATTTTAGATTTTAGATTTTAGATTGAACTGGTTCCTAGGCTGTGCCTGGGAACGAGTCAAACAACACAGTCAACAGTCAACAGTTTAAAAATCATGGCAAAATTGCAACTCAAAAACCTCAATAAAACCTACAGCCCTAAAGTTGTTCCCGTAAAAGACATTAGTTTGGATGTCAGCGAAGGAGAATTTCTGACCTTGCTGGGGCCGTCGGGGTGCGGCAAATCTACGACGCTGCGGTTAATTGCAGGGTTAGAACAGCCGACTAGGGGCGAGATTAGAATTGGCGATCGCAATGTCACTTATCTCAGACCGGGCGATCGCGATATTGCAATGGTTTTTCAAAGTTACGCGCTGTATCCGCACATGACAGTATACGAGAATATGGCATCGAGTCTCAAACTTCGCAAAATCTCCTCCAGCGAAATCAATCGGTTAGTGACGGAAGTTGCAACATCCCTCGGATTGACGGAATTAATCGATCGCAAACCCGGAAAACTATCAGGCGGACAGCGGCAGCGAGTCGCCCTCGGCCGCGCATTAGTGCGCCAACCGGAAGTATTTTTGCTCGACGAACCTTTGAGCAATCTCGACGCATTATTACGGGAAAAAGTTAGGGCAGAACTCAAACAATTGTTTTCCTCCCAAAAAGCTCCTGTAGTGTACGTAACTCACGACCAAACCGAAGCCATGACGCTTTCTACCAAAGTCGCAGTTCTCAACAGCGGCAATGTGCAGCAGCTCGATCCGCCACACTTAATTTATACTCGTCCAGCAAATCAGTTTGTCGCTGGTTTTGTGGGCAGCCCGCAAATGAATTTGCTAGTGCTTAAATGCCAGGGCAATTTTGCTCAGTTGGGCGATTTTCGAGTTCGACTACCAGATATGCCGACTGTGCCCCCAGAAATTGTGTTAGGAATTCGCCCGGAACACGTCGGCTTTGCAGATGCAGAGGCCGGCAAGATGTCTGCCCCAGAGGCAATTAAAGGTGAGGTTTATTTAGTGGAAAACTTGGGAATGCAAAATTTAGTTAGCGTCCGAGTTAAAGGTTTGGAGTCAGTAACGGTGCGGGCTTTGCTGCCAAATGACCGCCACTGGAATTCAGAAATTGTAGAGCTGGTTTTTCCGCCTCAGTTGCTGCACTGGTTTGACGTGAAAACGGGCGATCGCTTGCAATAAGAATTTGCCCTGCATACCATGCTTGATTAAAAATTGTCTAACCATGTGTATAAAAAAATGTTTTTTGCTTCTAATTAAGTTATGACTTTAGTTAGAGGTAGAACTATTTGGTGGCTGTTAATGTGATATTCATGTGTGAAAAAGCTAATTGGCTGACACATAGGTTGCGTGTTTACCAAATTTTATCGCTAACCTATAACTCTATTTAGGTGGTTAATCGGAAGTTAAAGCTATGTTGGCTTTACCTCGCATTAGCTGCTGATTTTGGAGCGAGTCAATTAGATGAAAAAATGTTGAAAATTATCACCAATCAACTTAGGGAGTATTACTGAGATGAATTTGATTTCCACAGCCATTGCTCGTATCAGTTCCCTGCTTAAGGGCTTTCAAATTAAGAGTTTTTTGAGTGTTGTCCTAGTCGGTTTTCTGGTGCTGACAACCACTGTTGATTCGGGACGCACTAACAAAGGTTTTAGCACGCAAGCAAGCTCAAAATCTGAGCTCAACAATCCTGAAAGACCCCAAACAACGCGGGAATGGAGGCAAGAAGCTCGCGAAACCTCAGACTCTCCCGGCGATCGAGCTCAGAAGATTGGCCAAGAGGCAGGAGCAGCCGTGAAAGAAATGGGGGAGATGTATCAAGACACTGCTAAGAGAAGTATCCGCGAATTAAAGGATTAGTAGCTCCACCTAAAAAATATAACACTGAGAAACCTGATTGCTTTCGGGGCGCAGCCAAGAGTGCTCGCCCTTCCGGGTTTCTGAACACCTGAAAAGTTTGACGTTTAAATAGGTTGAGCTACTTAATACGACAGACGCAATCAAGTAGTCGAGCATACATAAACTAGAACAGATGCTCAAAAACCCAGTTTCACCTGAGAAACTGGGTTTTTGAGTTGGAAGTCTTTTATGTTAAATTAAATCAAATTCGCGTTAAAAACCCGTTGCTCAGACTCGGTGGTTAAAACTGAGATATTGCAGTATTCTCAATCAACCTTTCAAGGGCATGCTAGAAACAACTGTCCACAATATAGAATTTTCGCGTAATTCCTGATGAATAAACATCTTAACAGTCTTTGCGTGACGTGCCTGCTGTTCATCCTGCCTGTTTGTCCTGCGACAATTGCCCGCGCTCAACTTCCCGAAACTTCGGAGACTAATGCCAAGCAAACAAATCTCCTCAAAGATGAACTGTTTTTTGGCTTAACCAAACCGGGAGGCGAGACAATTTCTGAATCCGAATGGCAGGAGTTTGTCAAGGCAGTTATTACCCCTCGCTTTCGCGAAGGGCTAACCGTATTAGACAGCTCCGGGCAGTTTCTCAACAGTTCGGGAATTCTGATTAGAGAAAACTCTAAAATAGTTATTTTAATTTATGAAAGTAGTCCTGAAAAAAATCAAGCTATTCATGAAATTATCGAAACTTACAAGCGCACTTTCCAGCAAGAGTCAGTGCTGCGGGCAACCAGCGAAGTTAAGGTTTCTTTCTGATGTGGTCATCCAATCAGCGTATTTATGATATTATTCGTGGTAATCAAGGTCATATCCTCAAAGATAATTAGGGTGCGGGTGCAAGAAAAATCATAATTTGTGGGTATCGATCGCAGACTGCAAAAAATCGCTATAAAAACCTGCACGGGAGAAAACAAAAACATGATGAACGACGGCAACCAAAAAGCTGAAGCGCCTGAAACCGATGATGCACAAAATTTGTCCGCCATGGCGAAAGCTTTTCTTGTTAACGTGGCTTGGTCTTACGCAGAGTCATTGGAGCGAATGAAACGCTCGCGAAATCCACAGGAACCCGCGCCGGAATCTCCGACAGAACAAGTCGAACCCGATCCTGAAAAAAATTAATGACAGACTATTAATGCGATCGATTTGCTAAACTATCTGGGGGTGCGATCGAACGCAATAGTCAATTAGCTGTTTTGAGTGAAGAACAATCAACTCAGAACAGCGAACTGTGCAGCTTAAGCCGGATTTGTATTGGATTTTACAATAAAAAAAACTGAAAGCCCCGTGACCCTTAAACAAGCTCAGGAAAAGCTTTAGTCCGGGGATAACAACTGCGTTGCAGGTTTGAACCGCAACCTATATCTATCCATAAAAGGGATTTAAACTAAACAAAGTACGGTTTTACCGCTACAGTGTACAAAACAAATAACCAATTTTTAGATCTGTCTCATGTCTAATTCAAAAATGATTGGTAAAGCGATCGCAGGTAGCCTTTGCTTGGGCATCCTCATTAGCTTCAACGCCTCACTCGGCCCAGCATCCGCAGCAACACCAACAATTGCCCAAGAAACAGCAGCCCCGGCCGCTAGCAACCTCGACCAGCAACTCCTAGGTCAATGGCAAGGCACAGTCCCCTCCGGTCAGTCTTTCACCTTCGTCTTTGCCCCAGAAGGCAAATTGTTTCTCATGGCTAAAGGCCCCGACGGAGCCGCCCGCGCCAAAGAAATGAGGTACAAAGTTAATCTCGGTGAAAAACCGATGCACATTGATGTCGGTCTCAGCAGCACAGAAACCGTTGAGACTGTTTTTGAATTGACTCCCGAAGGTCAAATGCGCCTTCAGTTGCAAGGCACCAATCCCGGACAGGCCAGACCTAATTCCTTAAACGAGCAGGCAACTGTGTTTAAAAAGGTCTCTGAGGCCACTGCACTGCCTGCTGACACTCAAGTCATAGGTTTTTGAGGAAAATTGCAGGCAGAAGGCACTTATCGCAATTGTCAATTGAGTGAGGTACTGGTTGGGATTTTCGATTTTCGATTTTCGATTGCGGAATTGGTAAGAAAGCCCGCGAGTACCTCACCTGATTGAGATCCGCTATAACTAGCTCTGAGTTTTCAGATTGCCACGCTTCGCGAGGAACGAAGCAATCTTAAAACTTTCCCCGTGCCTTCTGCCTTGAACAGGCCCTGCTACAATCCACTTAATCTCCCTTTAATTTTTGTCATAGACTTCCATGAGTGAAACCGTCCTAGAAGTTCGCAACCTGCGGGTTCAATTTCAATCTGCGGACGCAGGCGATGCGTCTGCAACCGTCAAAGCGGTTGACGGCATTTCCTTTGAGGTCAAGCGAGGGCAAACTCTGGGCATCGTGGGAGAGTCGGGGTCGGGAAAATCGGTAACATCCCTGGCTGTTATGGGTTTGCTGTCGAGTTCGTCAACGAAAATCGATGGCGAAATTTGGTTTTCTCCGACAAAAGACGGCGCTAGCAATGGGCCTGTGAATCTGCTGGAAATGCCGGACAGGGAAAAACAAACATACCGGGGCAGCCAGATTGCGACGATTTTTCAAGAGCCGATGAGTTCGCTAAATCCCGTTTATACGATCGGATTTCAACTCACAGAAGCCATTTGTTTGCACCAACAGGTGTCCCAGACAGAAGCGCGGCGCCAAGCTGCTTCTCTGCTGCAAGAAGTGAAGCTGCTACCGGGCGACGATGAGCTCAGGCAGCGGTGTTTGGCTTTGCGGCAAGAGCATTCCCGGGCTGCTGCGGGAAATCAAGCAGTGATGGAGGACGATCGCGATTTGATGCAGCTTGTCAACGGCCAAAAACTAGCTATGCTCGATCGCTATCCCCACGAACTCTCAGGCGGTCAAATCCAGCGCGTGATGATTGCAATGGCCATTTCTTGCAATCCAACTTTATTAATTGCTGATGAACCTACCACGGCTTTGGACGTAACCGTGCAGGCAACAATCTTAGCTTTGCTGCGCGAGTTGCGCGACTCTAGAGGCATGGCAATGATTTTTATTACCCACGATTTGGGCGTCATTGCTGAAATTGGCGATACGGTGGCGGTGATGTACCGAGGCAAGATTGTTGAGTGCGGTGCGATCGAACAAATTTTCAGCAATCCCCAACATCCTTACACAAAAGGTCTGTTAGCTTGCCGCCCAACTCTCGATCGGCAACTGCGCCGCTTGCCGACAGTTTCCGATTTTATGGATGTCACCACAAATGCTAGCGGCGAATTAGTAATTGTCGAGAAAAATGCCGATTTAGACGGCGACAATAGCGGGGGAAATTCCGCTTTTGCAACAGGAAAACCGCCTCGGCTGCCGAATATTTCCGAGCCTTTGCTAGCTGTTGATAACTTGCGAGTCGGTTTTCCGGTGCAGGGAATGTTTGGCGAAACTAAACGCTTGTTTATGGCGGTAAACGATATTTCTTTTGAGGTTTACCCGGGCGAGACTTTGGGTTTGGTGGGCGAGTCTGGCTGCGGCAAATCAACTTTGGCGAGAGCTTTGCTGCAATTAATTCCGATCGCCAGCGGTAAAGTGTTTTTTGAAGGTCAAGAAATTACGCCTCCTGCGAAAAGTAGTTCGGCATCGCAGTGGATGGCTAATTATCGGATGAAAAAAGAGTACGATCGCAAATTGCGGTGGCTGCGGCGCGATCTGCAAATTATTTTTCAAGACCCTTTTAGTTCTCTCGATCCGCGTCTAAATGTTGGGGATGCGGTGATGGAACCGATGGTAATTCACCGCTTTGGTAAGAACCACAAAGAACAGCGCGAGCGCGCAGCTTATTTGTTGGATAGAGTGGGTTTAAATCCCGATTTTATGCGGCGCTACCCTCACGAGTTTTCGGGCGGACAGCGGCAGCGAATTTGTATTGCTAGAGCTTTGGCTTTGAATCCTAAGTTTATTATTTGCGATGAGTCGGTTTCGGCATTAGATGTGTCGGTGCAGGCGCAAGTTTTAAATTTGCTGAAGGAGTTGCAAACAGAGTTTGGACTGACTTATATTTTTATTTCTCATGATTTGAGCGTGGTCAAGTTTATGAGCGATCGCGCGATCGTCATGAACAAAGGTAAAATCGAGGAAATTGGCACTGCTGAGCGCATTTACAGGCAGCCGCAGCAAGCTTACACGCGGCAGCTTATAGCTGCTATTCCTGCGGGTAATTTGGAGCGAATTCGGCAACAGCAACTAGGTCGCCAAGCTGCGTGGCTCCCGTCGCCTGCAAATGAATCAGAACAAAATTGATATTTAGTGTTTTAAACTCGTATCAATTACCAATTGCCTGTGACCAATTACCAATTACTAATTAACCATTACGGGCGAACATCTCCTGCAAGGAAAAACTGCTATGAAGGTTTTTTTCTTTTTATCTTCACAAATCAGCAGTTTATATTTATTTTAACTTCATAATTTATGCTCAACTTCAACCTGTTTGAACTTGACTAATATTCCGGGCTGTTTAACCCACAGCCAGGACTCTCCACGCAGTATTTTCGTACATCCAACGCGGTCATTCCTGGACGCAAAAAGTGGTATAACACGCTACTATAACGCGGTAAGGATCTTCATGTGCAGCGTACATAATTAGGTTCTGCGTCCAGGACTACCTAAATTAGGCTAAATGTCCAATGACTAACAACAATAAGTAGCGTAGTATTATAGATAAACTCTCTCTCTGAGCCGGAAAAAGTAGAAAATGCCCACCCCACCTAAAAAGAGATTGCTCCCTAATTCCGTAAATACACTTAATTCTCTGGTGGGGTTGCGTAGATTTACGCAAATCTTAAAAGGCTAGATTTCGCAAGCTAGGAAAGTTTTACAATATTTAAACATCTTTATTCTTGTAATTTTGGCTCATCAAAAGTAAAACGGGATCAAGAGTAAAAAAATGAAATCTTCTGTTCGTATCGAAGAATCAAAAAGCACTAAATTCTCGAACTTAATGCAAGTGTTGTGGACAAAAATTACGGCAGTAGTCACCAGAATAGAAAAGGCAGAATCTAGAAAGAACTATGAAAAAAAAATCAGCGTAGCGACGATCGCCCCTGGCAGTGTATTCTCAATTTTGATAATTGTACTGCTTGTCTTAAACGGGTGGCTGGTAGCTGGCAGTCGTGATAATTTCTACGATAGTCCACTCGCCCTGGGATTTTTGGCAATAGCAAATATTGTGTTTTTGGCGGTATCGGGGCGCTCAAACACCTCTTGGGCCCTAGCGGGAAACGATCGCCCATCCAGCGAATCCAACGGGGGCGATCTCTTTTTTACCCTCTCGCTAGATCTGCTGTGCGTCCTTGGTTTTGACGGTTATGTAAAACTCATCAACCCAGCAGCAGAAAAAATACTCGGCTATTCCCCAGGAGAAATGGTTGGCCAACTCTTCATTGAATTTGTGCATCCAGACGATCGCGAAGCTACTTTAAAAGAAGCTGAAAGTCTGGCTGCGGGGAATAATACCGTTGGGTTTGAAAACCGCTGGCGCTGTCGGAACGGTTCTTACAAGTGGATAGCCTGGACTGGTAGCCGTTTCTGGGAGGAAGAATTGATGTATGGTGTCGGCCGCGACATTACCGCTCAAAAACAAGCAGAAGCAGCGCTGCAAGAGAGTCAGCGTTTTGTTGAGCGAATTGCCAATACCAGTCCGAATCTTCTCTTTGTTTACGATGAAAGCGAGCAGCGAAATGTCTACAGCAACCGCGAAATCAGTGACATCCTCGGCTATACCGCCGAAGAAGTTGAAAACATGGGCAGCAATCTACTGCCCACCATCATCCACCCTGACGACTTAGCTAAATTTCCCGGATATTTTCAGCAATTAGAAAATGCTCCCGACGGCGAAGTTATTGAGTACGAATATCGGGTACGCGATCGACAAAATTGTTGGCACTGGTTAGTCAGCCGGAATATTGTATTTAGCAGAACCGAGGAGGGAAAAATTAAGCAGCGTCTCGGTGCTGCTACGGACATTACAGAGCGCAAAATAGCAGAACAAGCTTTAGCAGAACAATTGAAACTTTCTTTATTCACAGCAGATGTGGGAATTGTTCTAACTCAAAACCAGGGTTTGCGTACAACTTTGCAATATTGCGCCGATGCAGTTGTGCGCCATTTGGATGTTGCCTTTGCTCGGATTTGGACATTGAATGAAGACGGAAATGTATTGCAACTGCAAGCAAGCGCGGGGATATATACTCATATTGACGGCGCTCACAGCCGCATTGCTGTCGGCGAGTTCAAGATTGGTTTAATCGCCCTGGAGCGACAACCTCACATCACTAATTGTGTGCAAGAAGATCCCCGAGTCAGCGACAAAGAATGGGCCTCACGAGAAGGAATGGTGGCTTTTGCTGGATATCCGCTAATTGTTGACAATCAGTTGCTGGGAGTAATCGCGATGTTTGCTCGCCAAGAGTTGAACGAATCAACCCTGATTGCTTTGGCGTCAAGTGCCGATACGATCGCCCTGGGGATTAAGCGCAAACAAACAGAAGAAGCTCTCGCCACACAAAAGCAAACTTTGAGGGCAATTATTGACAACGCTCCCATTTGGGTGTGGCTGACTGACACTAAAGGCAAGATGCTGTTGGTTAACAAAACTTTTTGCGAATCTGTGAACGTTCCTGAAGAAAGATTTTTGGCAGCATCTCACTGTTGTGAAATTTTGGGAGCGGAAGCATTTGCTAACTGCATGGCGTCTGACGTGCAAGTCTGGAGTCAAGATAGTCCTTTTTATGCTGATGAAATTATCAAGTTTGCTGACGGTAAAAATCACCATTTAGAGGTAATTAAAGCTAAGGTAAAAGAGGCCAACGGCAGCGCGATAGGCTTAATCGGCTTGGGTTTGGACGTTACACAACAAAAAGAAGCTCAACTAAAATTGCAAGCTTCGGAAGCGAGATTCCGGAAGTTAGCGGAGCAGGAAGCGCTGCTGAACCAGCTAGCTAGCAATATCCGCGAATCTCTAGATTTAGATACTATTTTGGCAACAACTGTGCAGCAGATTCGCGACTTGCTGCAAGTCGATCACTGTGTGTTTATCTGGTATTTGCCCGACGCTTCGCCGCCTGCTTGGGATGTCGTCCACGAAGCTAAGAATGATGACTTGTCCTCGCTTTTGGGTTATTTTCCTGCTGACATAACGGGTATGCTGCCACAAAAAATCGCTAATTTGGAAGTTTATCAAATAGATGATGTTACAACTGTCAGCGATCCCGTAGAACAAAAGTTCTTTTTGGAGGTTGGTTGCAAGTCTGTTTTGGATTTGCCGATTAAAAGTGCCGGAGGTTTAACTGGTGTTGTTAGCTGCATTTCTTGCAGCGAGGTGCGTAAGTGGACAAAAGAGGAAGTGGAGTTAATGGAGGCAATTGGCGATCAATTGGCGATCGCCATCAGTCAATCTGAACTTTACACTCAAAGCCTCGATTCAGCCCGGATAGCGCAAGAACAAGCTGCTAAACTCGAAGTAACTCTGTGCGAGCTCCAGCAAGCTCAAACTCAACTCGTGCAGGCCGAAAAAATGTCGAGTCTCGGTCAGATGGTAGCAGGAATTGCCCATGAAATCAATAACCCAGTCAGCTTTATCTTCGGCAATCTTACCTACACAGAAGAATACACCAGAAACCTGATGAAACTGCTGCAAATGTATCGAGATGAATACCCGCAACCTTCTCCAGCAATTCAGGAGGAAATAGAGGTGTTAGAGCTGGATTTTGTGCTAGACGACTTGCCGAAAATGCTGTCTTCTATGCAGGTGGGAGCTACTCGCATCCGGGATATCGTGCGGAGTTTGCGAAATTTCTCTCGCCTCGATGAATCTGACATGAAAAAGGTTAACATTCACGAAGGCATCGACAGCACATTGATGATTTTAGAACACCGTTTGAAAGTTCAGCCCGTTAACGTAGTGGCTACGGATTACCATCGCCCAGCAATTCAAATCGTTAAAGAATACGGAAAATTGCCACGGGTGGAGTGCTACGCCGGACTATTGAATCAGGTGTTTATGAATATTATTGCTAACGCTATTGACGTGTTACAAGAACCGCTAGAACATCCGGGAATTATCCGCATTCGTACAGAGGTAGAAGGTACTCTCGCTGTGATTAGAATTGCTGATAACGGTCCAGGTATCACCGATCAAGTCAAGCAACGGATATTTGACCCGTTCTATACTACCAAACGGATCGGTTCAGGAACGGGGATGGGTTTAGCGATTTCCCATTCAATTATTGTAGAAAAACATAAAGGTGAAATTAAGTGTTTATCGGTGGTGGGGAAAGGCACTGAATTTATAATCGAGATTCCGATTAAAAGACCAGAAAATTAAATTGGTTTGTCGATGAAAATACTAATGTGCATCAGTTGGAAAAACCTGATTTTTTTGTACAAACCTTAAGACAGACGCACCCTACAGGATACAAACAGAGAAAAGTTATTTTACCAGAAATTTGTCTGGTGCGTATTGCCCACCCTCCAACTAAAATTGATATGATATTAAAAATCTAAAATCTAAAATCTAAAATCTAAAATGGCATTACCTCCCGGCAGTTTAGGTTTACCCCTAATTGGCGATACCCTCAACTTTTTGCAAGATTCCCAATTCGCCAAAAAACGCCACCAGCAGTACGGGCCCATTTTCAAAACCAGCCTTTTCGGACAGCCTACCGTGTTTATGCGTGGCCAAGAGGCTAGTTTGTTTGTTTTAAGCAATGACAACCGATATTTTGTTGTGACTTGGCCAGCCAGCACGAGAGCGCTTTTAGGGTCGCTTTCCTTGTCGCTGCAAACGGGTGCTAACCACCAAAATCGGCGCAAGTTGCTGTACCAAGCGTTTCAGCCGCGAGCGCTGGCTGGCTACATCGGCGGGATGGAAGATATCACTCAGCGCTATTTGGAAAAATGGGTCAAAATGGAAACCATGACTTGGTATCCTGAACTGAGAAATTATACTTTTGATGTGGCGGGTAAGTTGTTGGTTGGGATTGATAATGGTGCGGAAACGGCGCTAGGACATTATTTTGAAACTTGGTGTAATGGTTTATTTTCGATTCCTTTAGATGTGCCTTGGACTCAGTTTGGCAAGGCGAAAAAGTGCCGCAAGCTGCTGTTGGCAGAACTGGAAAATATTATTCGAGAAAGACAACAAGGAACCCCTAGTGGCAATGATGCTTTGAGTTTGCTGATTTCGGCTCGCGATGACGAGGGAAATAGTTTGAGTTTGGAGGAGTTAAAAGATCAAGTGCTGTTGCTGTTGTTTGCGGGACACGAAACTTTAACTTCGGCGATCGCCTCTTTTTGTCTTCTCCTAGCTCAACATCCCGATGTGATGGCAAAAGTCCGCACCGAACAGCAGCAGTTCCCCGCTACGGAACCCCTAACATTGGAACAACTCAAACAAATGACCTATTTAGAACAGGTTATGCGAGAAGTGCTGCGTTTAGTTCCACCGGTGGGAGGTATTTTTCGGACAGTCATTAATGCTTGTGAGTTCGGCGGCTATGAAATTCCCAAGGGCTGGACTGTGCTTTCTCAGATTAATCAAACCCATCAGGATAGTCAACTTTATCCTGAACCCGATCGATTCGACCCCGATCGATTTAGCTCCGAGCGCTCAGCTAAACCTTTCAGCTACGTGCCATTTGGTGGAGGTTTGCGAGAATGTTTGGGCAAAGAATTTGCTCGGTTAGAGATGAAGTTGTTTGCAGCAAAGATTGTTCGGGAATTTGAATGGGAGCTTTTACCGGATCAAGATTTGAATTTAATCCAAGTACCGACCCCTCATCCCCGCGACGGTTTGCTAGTGAAATTTCGTCGAACAACAATGAAATAAGTAGAGCTTCAGTTATACACCCTCCTGATTTTCCTCTTCTTCTTGAGAACAGGCTTTCGGGCCTGTTCCACAAGAGATGAATTTTATTGTGGGGAGTATGGGTTGGGCTTCTAGCCCGCCCTGAAAGCCTGATTGATAATGGTGCAAGATCTCAGCCTCAATCAACATCCAATTGCATCGGCCCCAAATACTTAGTTAAATAAGGAGAAAAAACCTCATAAATCAGAGTCAATGGCTTCCCGTGATGCCAAAACAAATAGTGTCGCCCCCAAAAAGGGCCCGACTCTTCAAACGCTGATTCCAAAGCAGCCGAATCACCACAATAAATGCCCTGCACATCGCGATACAATTCTGTCCGCAGCCTCGCTAAACTAGCCCAAATTGGCAACGATTTATTTTGCAAATATTCATCTACGTGGCTCGCTTCCCACCAAGAAGTCGCATAGGCCAGGCGCTGTCCAGAAGCTGTTCGCAGCCACACTTGTCGGCGCAGGCGCGGCCCCGGAACGGCGACAATTTGCTGGGGCGCGCCGTCTGCGTCTTCACCCACTAAAGACATATCGATCACATCTACTTCTGTGGGTTCCCGTGTCAGCAGTTGCAGGTGGCGGGTGGGGGAACCGTCGCCCAGGAGCAGTATTTGCCACGCCGGTGCGAGCTTGGTGTGGGGTAAACCCTTCTGTACTGCGTCTTCTGCTCCTTGCCACCGGGGGTTGAGAGCGTGCCAGGTGCGGCTGTTTTTGGGTGTGAATGTTGCAGTCAAGGGTCTTTACAAAACTTAATTTTTTGTTTATTATAACGCTTCTTCAATTATCCGCTCAAAAACCAAAAATTGATCGACCGAGGACGAGCGCCCATAGGATGTCCGGTTAAATAGTTATAATACTTCTGTTCGGGATTTTTATTCTTCCTTCTTCCTTCCTTCTTCTTCCTTCCTTCCTTCTTCCTTCTTCCTTCTTCCTTCCACTATATGTTACGAATAACCGAAATAAAACTCCCCCTCGATCATCCTGAAGATGCGATCGCCAGTGCCATTCTCAAAAAGCTGCAAATTCCCCCCGAAGAATTGCTCAGCTATTCCATCTTCAAGCGCAGCTACGATGCTCGTAAAAAAGCAGAAATCCTCCTTGTCTATATTGTGGATGTAGAGACGACACAGGAAAAGCAACTTCTCCAGCGCTTCAAAAAAGATCCTCATGTGATGGTGACGCCAGACACGAATTATCGCTATGTAGCCAAAGCCCCCAGCAATTTGACGATTCGCCCCATTGTGATTGGTACAGGGCCGTGCGGGATGTTTGCAGGTCTGATGCTGGCACAAATGGGGTTTCGCCCCATCCTTTTAGAACGCGGAAAAGCAGTGCGCGATCGCACGGTTGATACCTTTGGATTTTGGAAGAAAAAAGCAGAATTCAACCCAGAATCTAACGCTCAGTTTGGCGAAGGTGGTGCGGGTACTTTTTCCGATGGCAAACTCTACAGCCAAGTTAAAGATCCTCAGCATTATGGGCGGAAGGTGTTGACGGAACTTGTGAATGCAGGAGCTTCACCGGAAATTTTATATATTAATAAACCGCATATTGGCACGTTCAAACTGGTGGGAATTGTCCAAAGTCTTCGCGCCCAAATAGAATCATTAGGCGGAGAAATTCGGTTTCAAACTCGTGTAGAAGATATCCACATCGAAAATGGAAAAGTGGAGGGACTTACCCTCGCCAGCGGAGAATATATTGCTAGTAATTATATAGTTCTGGCGGTGGGACACAGCGCCCGCGATACTTTTGAAATGTTGTTTTCGCGCGGGGTTTACATTGAGCCTAAACCTTTTTCCATTGGTTTTCGGGTCGAACATCCCCAAACTATTATCGATCGCTGTCGTTTTGGCGATCGGGCCGGCCATAAGCTTTTGGGCGCCGCCGATTACAAACTGGTTCACCATTGCCAAAACAATCGTTCTGTCTATAGTTTCTGTATGTGTCCCGGTGGTTTGGTAGTGGCGGCTGCGTCAGAACCGGGGCGACTTGTTACTAATGGGATGAGTCAATATTCTCGCAATGAACGCAATGCTAACAGCGGAATTGTGGTGGGTATCACGCCGGAAGATTATCCGGGTCATCCCTTAGCCGGAATTGAGTTTCAGCGTCGCTTAGAAGAACGGGCATTTGAGTTAGGAGGTGGCACTTACAACGCCCCTGGGCAGCTTGTGGGGGATTTTTTGGCGAATCGCCCTTCCACGGGGCTAGGCAGTGTGCAGCCGTCTTATACGCCAGGAGTTGTGATGACTGATTTGAGCGAAAGTTTGCCAGATTATGCGATCGCAGCTATCCGCGAAGCACTTCCGGCTTTTGACAAGCAGATTAAAGGATTTGCGATGGATGATGCGGTTTTGACTGGTGTGGAAACGCGCACTTCTTCACCGATTCGGATTAAACGCAAGGAAGATTATCAGAGTTTGAATACAGAAGGTCTTTATCCTGCTGGGGAAGGTGCAGGATATGCGGGTGGAATCCTGTCGGCGGGGATTGATGGCATTAAGGTGGCGGAGGCGGTTGCTTTGAGCATATTGCAATCTTCAAACCACAAAATTTGAGGCGGGATTTGAGGATTTTTAGATGATTTGAAGATTGCCGTCAACCGTCAACTGTCAACTGTTCAAACAGCAGCTAAACGCGATCTAATTTCGGTATCGGTATACTCAGGCGTCCAGCCTTCTTTGGTGGTAAAATAGCGCACCGCTTTAATTTTCTGGGCTGCTGTCAAATAAAACCAGTGTTCTGTATTCGCGGGCACGTTGATAAATTCTTCCGGCTGCACTGTGAGTTCGACTTGGCTGCCGTCGGGCCGCACGAAGCCGAAAATGCCCTCGCCTGCTACGATATAGCGGACTTCATCCTCGGCGTGGAAGTGGCACTTGTTGAATTTGGACAGCATGGTGTCGAGGTTCGGAATGTCCGGGTGCAGTACAATTAAGTCGCGATCCTGATAGCCTGCACTTTCCGACAATTGTTGAAAGTAGCCGTCGAGGGCTTGCAGCACTTGCTCTTTTTGATTGTCGTCAAGAGCATCTTTAGCTAACAAATTTTGAATTTCAGCGCTGTCACCCACGGGCCAGCGGTTGAGTTGAATGTTTAAGGAAGCGAGTTCTCGGGTAATGTCGCTTTGTTGAGTGTAGGTTGTACCGTTTTCGAGTCGCAGGATAGCCATTTTTGCACGTTCCAATTTTTGGGTGAGGCGATACACAGGCACTGTGAAAGATGTTTGTCGATCGCGCCTGTACCAGAATCACAATTTTAACGCTAATTTGAACAGGCTTTTCGGCCTGTTCCACAACAGTTGAATATTTGTCGCCATAATATTATAAGTCATGCGCCAGCTAGCACCAGCAGCGATGGCATTACTGATATCTTAAATGTAACTTTTGCAACAACTATGCCTACTTATACGGGAATTTCTAGCGAAGCATTTCAACATCCTCTCGATCGCCAAGCTGAGGAAGCGCTGCGAAGCGTGCCTGGATTTGACTTAATTGCCAGCAAATTTGTAGAATTTGTCTACGAACGACCGCAATTCGTTTACCTAATGGGAAATAGCATTCAAGTCGGGCCACGCCAATATGCCAGCATTTATCATATATTTAGGGAGTGCTTGCAGGATTTAGATGTTTTTCCCGAACCTGGTTTGTTTGTTTCTCAGAACCCCTCAGTTAACAGCTATGCCCTGGGTAAAAACCAGCCTTATGTAGTATTAAACACTGGTCTTTTAGACTTGTTGGAAGAGCCAGAAATTCGGGTAGTATTGGCTCACGAGTTGGGACACATTAAATGTGGTCATCCAACTTTAAATCAAATGGCTACCTGGGCGATGAGCGTTGCCTCGACAATTGGCGAGATGACTTTCGGGTTGGGAAATATGGTCGGTAGCGGTTTAATTTACGCTTTTTACGAGTGGCGGCGCAAGGCTGAATTATCGGCAGACCGGGCGGCTTTGTTGGTAACGGATGACTTGAACAGTGTGATGAAGACGATGATGAAACTTGCGGGAGTTAGCAGTAAATATGCTGACCAATGCAGTTTGCAAGAATTTATCCGCCAGTCTGACAACTATCAAGAGCTCGATCGAGACAATCTCAACCAAGTGTATAAGTTTTTACTTTACAACGGCGGTCAGGGCGTGATGCTGAGTCATCCTTTCCCGGTGGAACGCCTGCGGTATTTGCGAGACTGGGCAAGTTCCGAGGAATACCGCCAAATTAAGCTGGGGAACTACAAGCGGGCTGTAGCTGAGGGTGCGGTTGATGTGAAGTCCCAAGCGCCTAACAGTGAGACGGAGGCTTTGCGCCGTCAGATTGAAGAGTTGCAGCGGGAGATCGATCGGCAAAAATCAAAGCGAAACTAAGTTTAAATTCCTCGTTTCCAGGCTCCTCGTCCCCTGGCAGAGCCTGGGGATGCAGATCCAGAGGCTCTGCCTCTTCCAAAGCGAGGATTAGCGAGGCTCTGCCTCTGGATCTCGGTTCCTAGGCTGTGCCTGGGAACCAGCCAAATGTTTGTTGAAGATTTACCGGATTTGAGGGAGGGGGAAACGTAAAAGGAAGGTAAACCAGTGAGAGACTTACTCGCAACTGGCCTCCAATCTAAAAACTGTCCCCTCATTTCGGAAATCTGTTTCTGAGGAGGTGTAGTTTAAATCAAGAGAAGCTTATAAATCAACGGGGCTAAAAAAAATGAATATTGATAACGCAATGAATACTAACAAGCCAACTTCTAATTTTTTCGGCAATGTGGGAAAAGTCGCGATGGCTCTGACTCTTCTTGCCGCCGGCATGGCATTTACAAACCCTGGGAGAGACAAATACCTAACTTATGCTTCCGGCGTACTGCAAACCGAGTTGGAAAGCACTGTGTGCAAGGATTCTCGCGTGCCTAAAGCTTTGAGCGGGATTACAGATACTTTGATCGGCAGTTGCAAGAATTTGCTAACTTCGCAGCGGGACACGATCGAAAGTTTGCTAGACAATACAACGCAGCGTCAAAATTTAGGTGTGGTCAGTATTTACACAACTCAATTAGGCAAAAAAAGCTATCCAACGGTTGGAGCTTTTGGGAATTTCGTGACGTTGCCACCTAGTTCTGAAAATGTTCAAAAGTAGAGTCAAATTAAGTTTAAGTGTAGAAACCGGGTTTTGTAGAAAGCCCGGTTTTTCCTTAGGTAATTGTCTCTAAGCAAATCTCAATAAATTCGGATAGCGGCAGCACATATTTTTAGTCAAGCTCCCTATTAGAAGCCAAATGTTAAGTTTTCTTAAAGAACAAAAGTTATTGCCGCACTTAATATTAACATGAACGCTATAAAGTTTGATGTTTAACAAATAAGCTGATGGCAATGCAATTAAGTAAGGGTGAGAGATTTAATATCTCTAAAGAAGCGCCTGGTTTAAAAAAAATGGCGATCGCCCTCGGTTGGCAGGTGACAGAGGCAGGACAAAGCTACGAGATTGATGTCTCTGCATTTATGCTAGGTGCTGACGGCAAAATACCTAACGATAAATATTTTATCTTTTACAATAATCTGCAATCCGGTGACAGTTCGGTACTGCAAGTGATTCGAGATAAAAACAACCCAAGTCAAGAGAATAAGACTATTTACGGCGTTATCTTAGAAAGAGTTAATCCTGACATTGAGGAAATAACTTTTGTTGTGACTATTCACGAAGCAGATAAAAATAGGGCAAATTTTAGCAATATCAAAAATGCTTTTATCAAAGTTTCCAATTTGGATACAAAAAGCGAACTGGTTCGGTATGAATTAAAAGAAAATTTTTCGCGAGAGACAGCGGTAGAATTTGGTCGTTTGTATAGAAAGAATGGAGAGTGGAGATTTCAGGCTGTAGGAGCAGGATATCAGGCAGGATTGCAGAGTTTTGTTGACAAGTATTGCAGCTAAAGTAGTAATAATATTGCTGCAATTCCTCACGAGTTAGCAGCGGGAACGGCTGATGATTTACAGTTTTCGGCTGGGGAGCTGGAGGTGGAGTCAGAACCGGAAGCGGAATACTCTCGTCTGGAGCTTTTGGTAAATTTGTGGCTCTTCAGTAACTAGTATGCTAAACTAACAGTCAAACTGCCAAGTAGGCAAACATCTAACACGGAAGTTTTCAAAGTTTCTAAACCCGTAAGCAGAACGTTTAATCAACTTGAGCTTATTGTTGATGCCTTCGACAACACCACTCGTAGTCTTATAATCGAAGTAAGCAAGAATCTCATCTAGCCAACGAATAATAGTATTCTGACTATCGGGAAAATATTTTTTAGCTCCTGACAGCCATCTTCCCAGTTTCAACAAACCGACTAACCAATTATTAGCCTGCTCGAAAATCCTTCTAATTTCTTCTTTTAATTCATGCCTACTTTTGAGAGGAGAAGATACATCTTTAACTTGCACGAGTTTAGCTTTTCGCTCTTCATTTAGATCTGATTCGTTCTTCAATAACACATATTTACTTTTATTCAATCCTTCTAAAACTTTCTCCTGGTCTGCTTTCTCTTCTGACGATTCTGCTTTTTTAATTAAATCTTCTACCTGTCTCTTTTCTCGCTTCCTTTGGGCATCTAATTCCTTATTTATTTGTGCCATTACATGAAATCAGTCGGCGACCACCTGAGCCTTTGGCATCAAGTCTATAACTAGATTTCTGTAACCTTTCCACAAATCTATACTTACTTCTTCTATTGGCTCTAATACCTCTTTACCCTATCCGAGCAGCACTTCCCTAATTTCTTGTTGTTTCCTTCCTGCCAATATCCCACTTTACTTTGACTTCTCTAAATCTATTAATACTGCACAGTAATTTCCTTTTTTTTTTATTACAGCTATTTCATCTATCCCTAATCTCTTCAACTCGCTAGGCTTAGCTTTCAATTATTCTTTCGATGCGTCTTTTAACATCCTTTCTATTTCTTCTGTTGTCACCACCCCTTTTTTCGCTACGCTGTGGATATCGTTCTCTAACACTTCTTGGATTATTGCTCTTCCTAGCCTTTTTGTATAGGTTCTTCTTTTTCTGACAAACTCCAACTCTTCACTAAATGGCTAGACACATTTTTCGCCTTTAAACTGTCGTCTGTTAATTTCTAAAAATACAAAGTTCTCTCCCCAAGGTAAATCTTTGACTAGGTATCTATGATTTTGATGTAATCTATGACTTTTTTTTCCCCAACGTGGACAGTTACTTTCCTTACCGATTCCTTCCACCTGTAAAATTATTCCAATCCCTTCATGCTGGCGATGTGAGATTACTTTTATTCCCTCTATATTCAACAGCTTTGTTAAAAACTTTATCTCCTTTTTCGTTGTCATGGCTGTTCAATCTACCTAACCCATCTAGCTTTTGCTTATAGTTAATAATAAATGAGTTTCCTCTGTCAACCCCGGTAATGACTCTACCAACTATTTTTCTAGCCTCATTTGTATTTCTTTCCTGGCTTAGCTGTTCATTTAGCATATTAACTACTGAAGAGCCTTAGTTATTTTTCTCATTGTCCGATACCTAGAAAGTAGACGACCTATATTTATCAATTCACTGTTTGGTTATTTTGTCAATGCGTAAGTCCTAATTTCTTAGTCCGCGTCGGCGGACTTCGTTCGTGTAGAAGCGATTTCAATCGCCGAATGACTGATTAAACAAATCAAAAATCTGCTGGCAAAAGTCTTTGAGTTTTTGCGCCGACTCCACCGCAGGTTCGGTTAGGCCGAGAAAATTCCAATTTTCCACAGTAGAAAAGTGCCACTGCTGACCAGTATGATCGTAACCGGCGGCCTCAACGCCGATCGCCCGCCGATATCCTTCCACCGGATCTTGGTAAAATCGGATTTGAATCAAAATGCTGCGGCTTTGCAACAAGCGACTTCTACCGGGAAAATGGAAGCCAATGTCTATCGAATCTGGATCTACAAGTTCTCTGGTATCCTCGTCATTCATCCAAGGTTTCAAATCGACTTTTGCATCCGGGAATTCGGACTTGAATAAATTAACAACCGCAGCAATTTTGCTGGCAACTTCTATATTTTTGGCTTGTTCGGCAGCGTTCACTCGAAAAACTCCTATCAAATACAGTTATTACGTGATTTAGCTAACAATGTAACTGCATACTGCCTGCTTTAAACAGTGAACGGTGGACTATTTGATAGATATTTAGGAGTTGACAAATTTCCCACTGTGTGTTAATGACCAGTCATAACATTTGAGAGTTGAGATTGGAGATTAAACAATTGGCAATGACTGATTCCGTAAAAGTGGTGAATAAATTTTATCAAAGCGGCAGGGCGATCGCAAATTCCGTACCTTCTCCCAGCAGCGATTCGCAAGTTAGTTTACCGCCGTGGGTTTCTTCTACAATTTGCCGGCTGATAGACAACCCCAAACCAGTACCTTTTCCTACTCCTTTGGTAGTAAATAAATGGTCAAATATTTTTGACTTGACCTCCGATGACATCCCTTGACCGTTATCTTTGATTTTAATCACCACGCTGTTGTTATCCTCCCCGAGATGAGTGATAATGGCGATCGTATTCGGTAAAGCTTCAATTTCAGCGTAAGTGCGACCCTGATTGAATTCGTCAAAACACTCGATCGCATTTGCCAGCAAATTCATAAATACCTGATTCAGTTGCCCAAAATAACATTTAACTGGCGGGATATCTCCGTATTCTTTGATAATCTTAATCGCCGGGCGAGTATCTTTAGCTTTCAGGCGATACTGTAAAATCATCAAAGTGCTGTCGATGCCGTCATGAATATTTGCTGACACTTTATTCGCACTATCAGCGCGGGAAAAAGTCCGCAAAGACCTGCTAATATTGCGGATGCGCTCTGTACCTGATTTCATGGATAAAAGCATTTTCGGCAAATCTTCGATCAAATATTCTAAATCGATCTCCGATGCTTTATCCTGTAATTCATCTCCAGGATTAGGAAATTTTTCTTGGTAAAGTTGTAAGCAATCAATCAAATCTAAGCTCGCCTCAGCAGCAGCATCAAGATTGCCCGCAATAAAACCGAGCGGATTGTTAATTTCGTGAGCAACCCCTGCAATCAAGTTGCCGAGAGCCGACATTTTTTCGCTTTGAATGAGTTGCAGTTGCGCCTGTTGCAGTTCATTAAAAGATTTTTCTAACTGTTGAGATTTTTCTTTCTCGCGCGCGTACAAACCAGCATTTTCTACAGCAATAGCCACTTGAGAAATTAACACTTTGAATACTTCTACTCTTTCTGCTGTAAAAGCCCCTACTGTCAAAGCATTTTCTAAATAAATTATTCCGCGCCGCTGAGATTGATAAATAATCGGCAAACAGAGAATTGATTTTGGTTGATATTTCTGAATGTAGGTATCTACATTAAAAGGTTCGGCGACAGTCGCATTGTCTAAAACCAGATGCTTTTGACTGCGGTGTACGTAATTAATCACAGACAGGGGAACATCTTGACGAGTTTCTACGGGAATAGAGGGTAAAAGTGTCACTTTATCCTCCGCAAAACTGCCAGTAGCTTCTATGCAGAGGATATCGTTTTTCAGGAGCAGCAGCACTACTTTTTGAGCCGCCGCATTTTCTAAAATAATTTTGATTAATTTGGTCAACAATTTTTCGAGAACAATTTCACCGTTAATGGCTTGGGCCGACTTAATAAAAGTAGCTAAGTCTAAGAAATCGCCTAAACTACTACTGGTAGTATTTCCAGTGGTTGTGCGAGTGACATCGAGGGTTGGGGTTTGGATTGTGCGCGTCTGTGCTGCTAAGAAAGGATGTGTTGCTTCTAAGTGTTTAACTTTAGCTATGGCTCCCCAATGGATATATCCATAATAGGCTTTAGTCAGATATGCTTGAGAAACTATCTCTTTACCCAAAGCTTGATAAAATTCTCCGGCTAATTCATAGGCTAATGCTTCCTCTTGAATGTAACCGTTTTTTGCCGCTCCATCAATTGCGCGATCGTACAATTCCATTGCTTGGGTATTTTGCCCCAACACTCGCGCTTTCTCGGCTGCTACCAAATCGTATTTGTGTTGATAATTCATCGGAGCATGAAGGGCCCATTTTTTCATCTTCTTTTGGTTGTGCAGCACTTTTTTCAGATATTGCTTTTGTTCCCCTTTGCCAGTTGCTGGATACAAAGCGAGGAGACTGAGAGAAAAGTAAAAATTATTCACGGCAACTATATAAAGTCCGGATGCGGCTTCTGCATATTTCTCAAATAACCTTGAATTTTCCAAGGCTTGCGCGTAGTTTCGGAAGATAAAATTAAGCATAGTTTTGGCATTGTAAACCAAACAAACTACCATAAAGCTTTTAGCTTTTATTAAAATTTGGAGGGTTTTAAATTCATTAAAACTCTCCCCAACTAAATTACATGGTTCGACAGTTGTGCTACAAAAATTGAGTGCTGTCTGTCTCTCTACACTTATATACTGTACAGCCATTTCTAGTTGAGATTGCTGCATTAATTTCACATACTTACCGGTTTCCTGTTCAACCAGATCAAGACGCTCTCCCATCGACAGTTTATAAGTACAATATATATTAATAGAATAAGCCGCATATTCCAAATCTCCACTTTCCATCCCGGTTTGGAAACCTTCCTTGATATCGCCTAATCCTGACTTAAGATCGGTTTTCCATGGTTGAATAAAAGAACCAAAGACTGCATAAACTCTACTTTTGACTGAACGGGATGGAAATTTGCCTAACAGCCTAATTGCCAGTTGGCCGAATTGGTATGCCAAACTAATGTCCCCTAGCCTGCACAGAATTACGCCATAATAAACATAGGCAATACTTGCATAAGGCGAATTGCCATATTTAATGCACAGCTTGACCATCCTAAATGTAAGCAGCGGTACCAGTAGGGGTTTAGCCTGAATAGCACTGCTGAGAATCCCTGATAAAATCCGCATGGCTGCTTGTTTGTCGGGATCTGTCATTTCTGGCAAGTTAGCTAAATCCTCAATTCGTTTCAATCCTAAGCTCAGTTTTGTATTAATTAGTCCCGCCACAATATTTAGCGCCGTGGGATTTTGAGGAAAAGAAATGCCTAACAGTTTCAGGAATTCCAGTCCTGTATTGAGTGCTTCTAACGGTCTATTTTGAGCATTGTAAGACTGGATTTGAAGTGCATAAACCTTCACTTTGTCAAGTAAAAATTTAGATTTTTTAATTACGAGATCGACCATAGTTTTTGAATATTCATAGTTGATGTTTAAATATTCAGATTCGGCTTTTAACTCGTAAATTGCTAACGTTAAGTCATACTGACTGTGCCAACAATCTGCTGGCAATAATTCCATAGCCACCCGCAAATACCTAACAGCAGCTTCATAAGCTGCCGCAGCTTTTGCCTTGCGTCCAGCAGTTAAATTTAATTGTGCCAACTGAGTTTTTTCTGACTTTTGACTAATCGTGTCAATTCCGACATTCAATTGATTGACGATATCAAAGATGTTTTCTTCTAGCTTGTTTGGTGGAGTATTCTGTAAAAGTAATTGACCGATTTTTAAATGGGTGGATTGCTTTTGGTCTTCGGGAATTAGCGAATATGCGGCTTGCTGAACGCGATCGTGCAAAAATTTGTAAATAACCCGCGAAGTATCTAACTTGAGATTGATTGATTCGGCTCTATCGAAAACTAAAGGAATGCGATAAGCATCGCTCAAGGGCAGAATTAACCCTGCTTGCAAAGCTGAATAAAGTTCAGTTGCTGTAGTATTAGCTGACTTTTCGCTAACAAGTGACAGCACATCTAGAGCAAATTTATCTCCCACGCAAGCTGCTAGCTTCAAGACTTCTTGCGTGGGTGCGGGAAGCTTTTCAATGCGAGAAGCTACCAGTTCCACCACACTTTTATCGGTGATTCCAATGGCTTGGATTTCATCAATACTCCAATACCAGCCACTTTGACTTCCCTCATTTGTAATGTGATTAAATTCAAATTTTAAAAGAGAGTCTTGATAAAGTGCTTGGAGTAATTGGGTCAAGAAAAAAGGATTGCCGCCCGTTTTATTCCAGATTAAATCAGCTAGATTTGTTACTTTTTCTGTGCAAGTGTGAAGTGTTTCAGTGACTAATTCAGTCACATTTGCTAAATCCAGCGGTGGCAGCACGATATTGTTGACTATTGTACCAGTTTTTTCAATTTCTTCTACAGTCTGAATTAAGGGGTGGGTCGGACTAACTTCATTGTCTCGATAGGCACCGATTAACAACAAATATTTTTGGTCAGGGTCAGTTATCAGTATTTGCATCAACTTTAATGTTGCTGAATCTGCCCACTGCAAATCGTCTAAAAAGATAACTAGGGGGTGTTCTTTTTGGGCGAAAACGCGAATAAATTCTTTGAATACCCGATTGAATCGATTTTGGGATTCTACAGGGCCGAGTTCTGGGACTTCTGGCTGTTTGCCGATGATTAATTCAACTTTGGGAATTACGTCGGCAATTACTTGGCCGTCTGTTCCTAATGCTGTTAAAATTTTAGTGCGCCATATTTCTAATGAAAGTGCACTTTCTGTTAGCAATTGCCGCAGCAAGGAGTTAAATGCTTGGATTAATGAGGCATAAGGAATGTTGCGTTTGAATTGGTCAAATTTGCCGCTGATGAAGTAACCTTTTGACCTGGTAATTGGTTTGCTAACTTCGTTGACAACTGCTGATTTACCGATGCCTGAGTAACCTGAGACTAGCATTAATTCGCTGCTTCCTGATGGGGGCGGGTTTGGTTCTAAGGTTGCTGCTTTTTCTAACACATTTTTGGCTAAACCCCCTCTTACACGTTCAAATGCTGCTAGCAATTCATTAACCTGATTTTCCCGACCGTACAATTTTTGGGGGATTAACAATTGGCTGAGAATATCTAAGCGTCCGGGGATGAAGTCGGCAATTTTTCCGGTGGTTTGTAACTGATGCAAAGAAGGTTGTAAGTCGGCTAACAATCCGGCCGCACTTTGATATCTATCTTCGGCATTTTTTGCCATCAATTTCATCACTATCTCAGAGAGGGCGACAGGTATTTCTGAATTGATTTGATGGGGATATGTTGGTTGAACTGCGATGTGGCTGTAAACTATTTCTAATGGGTCGTTGCTGCGGAAAGGTAATTTTCCAGTCAGCATTTCATATAATGTGATACCAAGGGAATAAAAGTCTGTGCGGTAGTCGAGGGTGCGGTTCATTCTCCCGGTTTGTTCGGGTGACATATAGGCTAAGGTGCCTTCGACTGAGTTGGGATTGTTAAATTGCGGATTTTCTTTGTTGAGTTTTGTAGCAATGCCGAAGTCGGTGAGTTTTACTTGTTTTGTTTGCGAGTTAATTATGATGTTGCTGGGTTTAATGTCTTTGTGAATAATGTGCTGAAAATGCAGGTATTGTAAGGCTTTGACTATTTGGATGGCGATGTTTAAATTTGCTTGCAGGCTCAAGGTTTCTCTTTCCAACAGTTTGGCGAGGGATTCGCCGCCCAAGTCTTCTAAAACGATTCCTAATCGGTGGTCAAATGTTTCGATACTGATAGCTTTGACGATGTGTTCGCTGTCTAAATTTTGGCTGATTTGATATTCGTGTTTGAGCCTGGTAATGGCTTCAAGGGAGGGATATTCGGCTTTGAGAACTTTCAAAATTACTGGGGGCGCATCTGTCGGTGTTTGTCCGCGATAGATTATTGTTTCGACCCCTTCGTGCAGAGTATAAGTTATTTGGTATTTTGATAAGGTTAACATCTCTTAAGTTATAAATTACAGGAGCCGAGCATCATTAGATTAACACTACTTAATCTTAATTTTGTGTGATTCCGATCATGTATTTTGCGCTTTCCCAATCACACGGAATATACACTAAGTAAAAAGGTGGGCTGGGTCGTTGGTGTCAACAAACATCTTAAATGTAATCTCGGTCTTGTGTTTGAGTCCCGAATGCTTTCGCTGCACCGTTTTTCTGGGAGATGGGAGCGATCGCACTGGGCCTATAACAGCAGAAGATGGGAGCGATCGCACTGGGCCTAAAACAGGCAATTGAACGGGTTCTCAATCGCTGACAACCGTAACTTCACAGATAGTAGCAATAGATTCCGGTTCAGGTAAAATACGCACGCGGGCGAATTTTAAACCGCTGACTCCTTGCAGTGATTCTACCATGCCGGTCTGAACTTTTGGCTCTACCCAACCTTCGCGAGACAAGTAACGCAAGTATTGTTGGTACTCTTCCCATTCGTCTTCGGTTGAATAAACTACCGTTAACATTCCTGGCTGGGTAATTCGCTCTTGTGCGTCTTTGTCAACGGCTTTTTCGATCCGCTTTTTGACAAGTTCGTAGCGGATGTCGCGAGTGCCTTTGACATCAAACATTTTTTCGGTGTTTTCGTTGTGAAAAATGTCGATCGTGGTATTCTGCACTAACACTAAATGTGCGAGTTCCATGTTGATTTGAGACTCGGCTTGCAGGCGAAAAACTGTGCGGCCGCAATCGCAAATAGCTCGCAGTTGTTCGTACCGCAAACTGTGTAGGTGAAACTGGCTGAATGTGGGGTCGATCGATTTTCCTACATAAATCATGTGATCGATGCCGTCGGTGCATTCGATGTCGCAGTAGTGGGGCAAAATTTGCTGCATTTTTTCTTGCCAGCGGGCCCAGGTTTCTTGGAGTTTGGTGCTGATTAGGTTCAGCATTTGGTCGTAGCGGTTGCGATCGCTGTAAACGCAGTTATGTTCGTTGTCACAGGCTGCTTGGTAAGCTTCAACGGCTGCCTGAACCTTGGGTCCGCACTGCACAAAATAGTCAAAATATACTTCTAAATGCTCGTTTAAATACTCGGCTGCTCGCACCTCCATATCGACTGTTACTTTTTGTTTTAAATGCTGGATGTAGTCGAGCAAGTCGAGCCGCAGTTGCTCGCCGAGGTGGGTAGTTTGTGTTTGGCAAACAGCATCAGCTATGACTAAACCTAAGCGAAATTGTTCGAGCAAATCAGTTTGAATGGCTCGGTTTCTTTCATCGCTAGAACCGCGAATGTCCGAAATTCCGTACAGCGGATGAACGTCAGCAAATACGATTGTTTCTGGAGGTAGTCCCCAACTTCGCCTTTCTGCTTCTTGGGCGAACCGCCACTCGACTGCGGGGTGGATATTGTGAATGTGGGTAAACCGCTCCTGGATAGCTTGCCGCAGGGCTGCAATGAAAGCGGGAATGAGTTCTTGGGCGTGTTGAGCGTCAATGCCGTTGAAGTGGTTTGGCCGATCGCACAACAGCCCCACGACTCCCAAAATCCGCACCCCGCACCCCTCACGGGTGACGGATTTGACTACCAGGGGCACCAGCAGCATCGATCGAGTTCCCATTCTCCGCAAAGTTCGATCGCACTCGGTTTCGCACTCCCTACGCAAGTCTGGCACGTTCCAAACTTGATTTGCTGCTGTGGCCTTCAAAAAGTGAGAAGCTTCTAGGGAGTGCATTGAATAAAGAATCGGCTGCAAATTTTGGCCGTCTTTTGCAACTAATAGCTGTACCTGATCGCCGTCTGGTCGCAGCAACAAAGTGCCGTCAGCATTGAAGAGCGATCGCAAACACCGATCGATTCTCTCAAATTTGTCTGGCCGCAGCATCGAATCTTGATCGATCAATAACTGAGTCAGCCGCCGAATTTGCTCCTGCACGGTGACATCAAAACCTTCTAGCAGCAACAAACCTTCTACGCGGTAATTATCCAACTGCAATCGATTGGCTAAATTTTCCAGTTGATTCGGCTGCATCAGCCAAGCTTCCCGTTCTGCAAGAGGCATTAATCTTAAAGAAATATCCGCGAATTCATCTATTTTTGAGTCAATTCGAGTAATTTTTAACTGTTCCGAACCCAGCCAAAATTCAATGAATCTCGCTTCTCGGTGTTTGGGGTTTTTTACACTCGCCGTGACAGGTTGGTCTAGCACCCGCAAACCGTCAATGTCAATTTGATAATATTGCTTAAATACCCAGTGCAAAAGGTGGCGACGGTACAATTGTTCTGCTGTTCTGCCGCCCCAATCCTCCAACAGTTCCAGCAGAGTGATGTCGGTTTCTGCAAACCCACCGTTGGTAAATTGAGTTGCCAAGGGCGTTTCCTCCCAACCAGCCAAGCGACAAAATGCCGCGTTAGCGTAACGCAGGGCAAAAGTTCCCGGTTGCATTACTGCGATTAAAACGTGGCGATCGCCGAGAAATTGAAACAATCGCTGTAAATCTTGTTTCCACGTTTTCAACGGTTCGATGTCAGAAGATTGACTGGGTACTTTGCCCGCCAAAGCTTCCAGTAGCTGTTCTATACTTGGTTCGCTGGGCAGATTGTTACTGTCTTGCTTTGTTGGAACGATATCTGTCGCTGGCGATTTTACAGAGTTGTTGTTTTGATGGGAAGACGATTTAGGAGTAGACATGAGTAAAACACCTGAAAGCAGTGGATTTTGCCAAAAAATGTCAGCGATCGGCGATTATGGCTTTGTAAAGAGCTTAAATCCTGTGTGTAAAGTTTGTGTGTGGGTATCGGAAACTGGGTTTTTTCTCGGACGATGGGCCCAGGGACTTTTACTTTTATTCACAAACAACCTCTCAGTCTCGACGTTATAGGTGATATTAACGTGTTTACCGCCTGGGGGGTAACACCCATTATAAGCGGTAGGCAGTAGCGGATAGTGTCAGCAACTAATGCTATTTGACTCAGAGGCGAGATATATAGCAGGTTTGGGTTGAATGAAGCACAGCCCTGGTAATTGGTAATTGGTAATTGGTAATTAATAATTAGCAAGCTGGTTGCTTGTCACTAAATTAGCAAATAAAGTTGCGACAACAATTCCACTAACACTTGCTATTTGCCAATGCAGGAATTAACATATATAATACAGCTAACAGGATTTTTGAAAGGACATAGTTATGGCTTTAACGGTTAACAATCTCATTGCCGATGTGAATGGATTTCCTGTATTTGCTGGGGGCGGGCCACGTCTTTTGGGATTCGCTACACCCGATGAGATTAACGTAGGGAATGGAAATTTGTCGTCTTTTTCTTGGGGAGTTTGGGGACTAGACGGCAACGATACTATAGGAGGTTCGTCGGATTCCAACGAACGGCTGTTAGGAAATAATGGCAATGATATTATCGCTGGTGGCGGCGGAAATGACATAATTTACGGCGGGAAAGAGGACGATCGCCTGGATGGAAATGATGGCAACGACGTAGTTAGGGGCGACGCCGGAAATGACCTTATCTTTGGAGGGTTCGGGAACGATATCCTGCGGGGAGGGCAAGGAGACGACGATTTAGACGGCAATGAGGGCAACGATTTCTTAGCAGGCGATCGGGGAGTTGACGTGCTCACCGGAGGCATCGGTGCTGACATATTCGTGCTCAGAAGCAACGATGAAGCATTTGGTATAGATGGAGCAGATGTCGTTACAGATTTTAATTTTGACGAGGGCGATCGCATCGGTTTGACGGACGGTTTAACAGAACTAGACCTTTTCTTTGAAGACGACAATTTGATTGCTTACGATAATGATGGAATTATCAACGACATGGTGATTGAAAACATAATTACCGGACAGATTGTGGGGATAGTTTTAGACACGGACAACTTTGAACTTGTCGGTGCATTTGAACAGGCAAGTCCGTTTGCTTTGGCAGTTAACGGTTCTCAATTCCAGTTTTTGGCTTAGGTTATTTGTAGGAAATTAGACGGGCTAGAGAGCGAGTTCCGGGTAGGGGACACGGCAATTTTGCGTCGGACACGGCAGTGCCGTGTCCCTACCGATAGCGGAAAATCTATCTCTAAGCAACTGTACTTTGCAGAAGTCTTAAAATAGTAATAGTTGTTTGTGCACAAGCACCAGTTTTGACTATATCTTCGCCATAAATTGCAAAATTAGCTGAATCTGTCACCGGTTTAAATTGATCAAAAAACAAGCGGTGGCGGGTCGCGATTTATTATTACCAAACAAGGCCCGACTTACACGGTTTTGACAGCTAATCACGTTGTTGCCGCTCCGGATACCTATACGATTCGCACTTCTACAGGAAAAGACTATCAAGTAACCCGTAGTGTACTATTGCAGAAAGGCCAGAATGCTCCTGATTTAGCAGTTGTAACATTTAAGAGCACTAAATCTTATCCAGTTGTAACTTTAGGCTATTCTGAACAAGCGGCAGTTGGTACACCAATTTTTGTGTTTGGCTATCCAGGTTTTCCGGCTAGCATAACAAACCAAACTGAACGCAATTTTGAATTTTCACCAGGCTTTGATATGAATCGGGCGCTGAGCCTGTGCTACTTGTGCGTCAACAGTCGCTAGAGTAAAAGACAACATCCCATGGAGGAACAAACCTCTGCACCAATGGACTCGCTTCATAAAAATATCCTGCTAATACCTTAATAAACTAATATAAAGGATGAGCTGTGTAGGAAAAATCCTAACTTTAGACAGATGACAAATAGGACTTACGCACAGCCTTGGACGTACTGCAACCAAAGAAAGCGGGTTTTTTATCGAATATGCAGGCTGTAACGAAGTATTTTGGTAAAAAAAACCGGTTTCTGGGTTCTCATGCGTTAGTCCTAATTGTAGGAAATCTCAGGTATTATGAAGGGCCTAAACTCCAGCTTGTTCCTAATCTAGGGATATTGCCGAAGTTTTAACACTGGCAGATGAGCTAGGTATACTGGAGGTCGATCGAATACCGATCGAGTTCCAAACGATATCATCAATGATAATGAAGAATAATAAAAATTATAAAAATAGCGAAAAATTAGGTAAATCACAGCCTAAATATCTCATACTAATAGGTTATTTGTTAGCAGTAGTTGCTACTTTTATATGGGCTGGTAACTTCATTGTTGCCCGAGCTTTTAATCAAGATATTCTACCTGTAGGACTAGCCTTTTGGCGATGGACTATCGCTGTTGTAACTCTGACACCATTCGCCATTAAAACGACAGTCGCCGACTGGAAATTGGTACAAAAAAATATGCCATACTTGGCTTTATCGGGTTTTTTAGGCGTGACTGCTTTTAACACATTAATCTATATTGCAGGTCACACAACACAGGCCACAAACTTGTCATTAATCGCTGCTTCTTCCCCTATTTTTATCGTACTAATGTCTAGAATTTTTTATGGAGAAATTATTTTTTTGACGCGGTTCGCGGGAATTGCGATCACAGTCAGCGGTGTTATACTTTTGCTCGCAGGAGGTTCTTTAGAAAAATTACTCAATATTTCTTTCGCCATTGGCGATATTTATATGCTATTGGCGGCCATAATCTTCGCTGGCTACACCATGTTAGTCAAACGCAAGCCATCGACCATGCACATCACAACCTTTAGCTTATGTACTTTTAGTTTAGGGCTATTATTTTTAGTACCCTTATATGCCCTTGAATGTTGGATTTATCATCCTGTTGTCTTTAATCCAGCCATCGTGAGGGCATTGCTCTACGTTGGAGTGCTTTCTTCAGTAGTGGCTTATCTCGCATGGAATCAGGCGATCGCCCTAATTGGCCCTTCCCGCACAGCTTTAATTTACTACATGATTCCAGTCTTTAGCGGTCTTGGTGCGCGGCTTATCCTCAATGAACCGATCGCCTTAGTTCATCTCTTTAGTACGTTGTTAATCATCGCAGGCATTATTATCACTAATAGACAGTAACTATATAACAAAAGATCCCAACTCATAGCGCGTTAATCCGCGAGCATCAGCGGTTAAAAAATAAAAACATCCAACTTTTCCCAAAACTTGCATCCAAACAGCCCCATTTAGCCCTAAAATAAAAAAGACTGACTAGCCAACAATGCCCTATGTTTGAAGCCCTTGCCGATCGACTCGAATCCACCTGGAAAAAACTGCGCGGACAGAATAAAATCTCCGAGTCTAACATCCAAGACGCCCTCAAAGAAGTCCGTCGCGCCCTCCTGGAAGCCGATGTCAACCTCCAAGTCGTCAAAAACTTCATCGGAGAGGTAGCAGCCAAAGCACAAGGAGCAGAAGTAGTTTCAGGCGTCCGTCCCGACCAACAATTCATCAAAATCGTTCACGACGAACTCGTGCGCGTCATGGGGGAAACCAACGTACCCCTCGCCACCGCCGAATCCGGGCCCACAGTGATCCTGATGGCCGGTTTGCAAGGAACCGGGAAAACCACAGCTACCGCCAAACTAGCACTGCACCTCCGCAAACAAAATCGTACCGCACTGCTAGTCGCAACCGACATTTATCGACCAGCCGCGATCGACCAATTGCTGACCCTCGGCAAACAAATCGACGTACCCGTATTTGAATTAGGCAAAGACATTGACCCCGTAGAAATTGCCCGCCAAGGCATCGAACACGGCAAACAAATTGGCATTGATACCATCATCGTCGATACCGCAGGCCGCCTGCAAATCGACCAAGACATGATGGCAGAATTGGGCCGCATCAAACAAACAGTACAACCCCACGAAACACTGTTAGTTGTTGATGCCATGACCGGCCAAGAAGCAGCCAATTTAACCCGCACTTTTCATGAACAAATCGGCATTACCGGCGCAATCTTAACCAAATTAGACGGCGACAGCCGCGGCGGTGCAGCCTTGTCAGTGCGGCAAATATCCGGCGCGCCGATTAAATTTGTCGGAGTTGGCGAAAAAGTGGAAGCATTGCAACCATTTTATCCCGATCGCATGGCATCGAGAATACTAGGCATGGGCGATGTCTTGACCCTCGTAGAAAAAGCGCAAGAAGAATTCGACATCGCCGATGCCGAAAAAATGCAAGAGAAAATGCTCACGGCAAAGTTTGACTTTACCGACTTTCTCAAACAAACCAGACTGTTAAAAAATATGGGTTCCCTAGGCGGCATCATGAAAATGATTCCGGGGATGAACAAACTCTCAGACGAACAAATGCGGCAGGGAGAAGTGCAGCTAAAACGCACCGAAGCCATGATTAATTCGATGACAGTTGAAGAACGCCGCAATCCCGAACTTTTAGCAAGTTCTCCATCCCGCCGCCGCCGCATCGGCAAAGGCGCAGGCTACGCTGAAAACGACGTAACTAAGCTGGTGAGCGATTTCCAGAAAATGCGTACAATGATGCAGCAAATGAGTCAAGGCAACTTTACAGGAATGGGAGGATTGCCGGGAATGCCCGGAATGCCCGGAATGGGTGGCCCCGGAATGCAGCCCGGTTCCCGTGGCTATATGGGTGCCCAGCAGAAGAAGAAAAAGAAAAAAGATAAGCCAAAAAAAGGTTTCGGACAGTTGTAAAAAGTGGTGGCTGGTTTCACTAAATAATTGGCTACCACCGATAATCTCGCAAACCAGCCCCCACCCCAATATTCCTTTATTACTATTGGTCGAAAATGTAATAACTATTAAACTTTAACTCTTTTCTTGTTGCCACTTTATACGTGAAAAAGCCTGTAATTAGGGCTTGCTGAAAAAAGGGAAAAAAGTGAGGGGGATTGGATGGGCGAGCATTAGGTGGGTGGTAAGCGTGCAGGAAAAACCGGTAAAATAGTTCAAAACCCGTGCATTATCGTTGGCTCCCGTCTACCGAAAAGTTGAACCCACCCCAAGCTCAGCCCAAGACTTTAAGCTGCCCTTGGAAGGAAAGTTGGCAGCGACTAATCGTTGGGTGCAGCTAGCCGAACTAATACCCTGGTCGCAATTTGAATCAGAAGATGCCCAAAATTTCGTAGCAGAAGTGGGACCTCCCGCTCTCATCATTTCGGCTGGCGTTATACCAATTTCCTAAAGTTCTGCTACAGATAAGGCATCTAAAATGAATTGCCATCCCGTCAAAGAAGCAATGACTTCATTCGTCAACTTGTTTAACTCTTTTTGCACCGCTGCTCTCAACTCCTCTATGTGTTCAAATCTCAACCATTTTAATCGTTCTTTTATAGCGTTCCTAATTGAGTTGTGAACACTAACCATACATATAAAGTTTGGGAAATCCCAATATTTGACGATAAGCGAAAAAACATAAATAACCTCTTTACTATGGCAAAAGATTTACAGCGATAGGCCAATTTCCTTAAGAGATTCTTTCCTTGTAACCAAATATCTTCTACTGGATTTTGTTCGGGGGCATTCGGAGCAAATAAGATACAGCAGATTCCATGTATATATGATACAGTTTATTTAGTACATAAGCGAAAAAAATGAAACCTTATTCGATTGAGTTGCGTGAGAAAATAGTTAAAATTTATGAACAAGGTGATACCTCAATTAGAAAAGTAGCCGCCAGATTTGATGTGAGTAAAGGGTTTGTTCAAAAAATTTTAAAACAAAAACAAACGACTGGTCATGTTCAACCCAAACAACAGGGTGGAAGCCTAAAAAGTGTGTTAAACTCGCGCCGGACTGAATTGACCCAGATGGTGGAAAAATATCCTGATAGCACCTTATCAGAATATTGTGAATATTGGCGTTTGAGCTACAACGAAGCTGTCAGCCCTAGCATGATGTGTCGTGAACTACAAAAACAAAAGTTGACGCGAAAAAAAAGACCATACGCAGTAGTCAGTCTGCCACTGAAAGAGTGCAAATTCTGAGGTGTGAATATTGGGAAAAAGTGAAAAATATTGACCCTGACAACCTCATTTTTTTGGATGAAATGGGCATTTTATTGGGGTTGACGCGAACCCATGCACGTTCAATATGTGGTAGTAGAGTCTACGATTTAAAACCATTTTATCGGGGGGCAAAAGTCACAGTTATCGGAGCAATTAGCTTAAAAAAAGTAGTAGGATTAATGACCCTCAACGGGTCAATGGATGGCAGAGCTTTTGAAGTCTTTATTGAACATTTTTTAGTCCCCAACTTATGGGAGGGTGCAGTAGTTGTTATGGATAATCTACCTGCTCACAAGTTGGGGACTATTGAACCATTGATACAAGCCGCTGGTGCTAGTTTACTGAACTTATCACCCTATTCTCCGGATTTTAATCCTATAGAGTTATGGTGGTCGCAACTTAAAGCTTTTTTACGTCAGTTCTCACCAAGCACCACCAAGATGGTTGATATTTTGCTGGCTACTGCACGCTTATTTGGTCAATCCTAAGCACTTTAAAAACTGGTTTACAAGCTGCTGTTACTGTACTTCATAAACTTGGAATTTGCTGTAATTTTCTCTATTATCTTGAATAAATCTTTCGGTTCATATCGCTCTCTCAATAAAAAGCGATTCACACCCTGAATGTGAAAATTCTCCCAATATTTCTGATAACCTGCTACAACCTCCCAACTTTGGCTCTGACAGTAAAAATAAGGTGTATAGGTCTAGATTGCGTTGCGCTATGGATGATTTAGTGATTTCTCTGATTGTCCGATACCTAGAAAGTAGAGGACCTATATTTATCAATTCAGTATTTTGTTATTTTGTCAATGCGTAACTCCTAGAAATAAGCTGGATTTGGTATTAGTCCCTATTATCGCAATTGTCGATCGACTTACAACCAACTGGATAAACAGATTTGTAAGTAGTCGATCGCTTGCCAAACAAAGTATAGCGGTTATCGCGGACTTGTTCGTACACACGATCGCCCATCCACTTCATCCCCGGCATTGCCCGGTAAGCCGCCACAAACACCTCCCCAGCAGGAAGTATCCGCCCGATTTCCTCCGCCGCATCGCTGCCCTGCCAGCGCCGTTCCGGGGTGTTGCCATCTATCAAAATCATCCCCATTTCGCATTCTTGAGACGTAATCCCAAAGCGATTTAATTGCTCTAAATCTTGCATGGGAATATACTCAAACCGCTGGCCTTGGTCTAAGGTTTCTAGTAACTGTACCAAGGTAACGCACAGATTGCAATTGCCGTCGTAAATTACGTTGTAATTCATTTGATAACTTCCTAAATTGGGGATGAACTATTGCAGGAATTGCACCTTACTTACTAGCTGTAGGGTGCGTAGGGGCCCACCTACCTAACTAACTATTTTTTTTACAGGAATCTCGATCGCAAATTCCGTGCCTTGACCCGGTGCAGAATCGCACTTAAGCAGCCCGCCGTGTTTTTCCACCACAATTTGATAGCTGATAGACAGCCCCAAACCAGTACCTTTACCAGGTTCTTTCGTAGTAAAAAACGGATCGAACAGCCTTTTGTGAACATCTATCGGAATCCCCGGCCCGTTGTCAGCAATCCGAATCACAATATGAGAAGGATGCCGCCTTGAATCATCAGAAACAGCAGACTCTGCCTGCATCAAAGCATCCTGTTCATATTTTACATCCGTACAAATCCGCAGCGTCGGCGAAGGACAATAAGGAATAGGTGCCAGTTGTCCCTCTGCCCAGTGTCCAGTCTCCATTGCCTCTTCCAAAGCATCAATTGCATTGCCAATAATATTCATAAAAACCTGATTCAACTGTCCTGCATAACACTGTACGCGGGGCAAATTGCCGAACTCTTTGAGGAGCACAATTTTAGGACGCCCTGCCGTTTCTTTCAACCTGTGCTGCAAAATCAACAAAGTGCTTTCAATCCCTTCGTGAATATCCACCTGCTTTTGTTCGGCTTCATCTAATCGCGAAAAATTCTTTAATGACAGCACAATTTGGCGAATTCGCTCGGCTCCCATTTTCATAGAATTTAACAGGTTCGGCAAATCTTTGAGCAGAAAATTTAAATCTACATCATCTATCTCTTGTTGAATTGCCGGTGTTGGGTTCGGGTATTCCTGCTGGTAAAGTTGCAGCATTTTTAGCAAGTCTTTAAAGTAATCGTCAGCGTGCATGACGTTGCCGTAAATAAAGCTAACTGGATTGTTTATTTCGTGAGCAACGCCAGCGACTAATTGCCCCAAACTTACCATTTTTTCATTTTGAACCATCATGCTTTGAGTTTTATGCACGTCCCGTAGGGCTTTTGCCAATTCTAGATTTTTACCCCTCAATTGACTTTCGGAAAGCTGCACCGCTTCTTCGGCGTGTTTGCGCTTGGTAATATCTTTGCGAATTGCTACATATTGATGAGGTTCTCCGCTGGTATTTAAGCAAGGTACAATCGTAGTATCCAACCAGAATAATGTACCGTCTTTAGCTTGATTTTTCATTTCTCCCCGCCAAACCTTTCCCTGGCGGATAGTTGACCAAAGTTGCTTAAAAAAATCGGCTGCGTGATAACCCGAATTAACAAGTCTGTGGGTTTTGCCGATCAGTTCTTCTCGGGAATATTTAAATAGTTCGCAAAATTGATCGTTGACATAGGTAATGGATCCAAATTCGTCGGTATTAGAGACAATCGCCGATTGATCCAAAGCAAATTTTTCAAATTCCAACTCTTTGAGAGTTTGGCGCAATTCTGCTTCGGCTTGTTTGCGATCGCTAATATCGGTAATCATTCGTAAAACCCCGGAAAATTTGCCCTCAGCGTCGAACATCGGCGTCGCCGACACGATCGCCCACAAGTGAGATCCGTCTTTCCGAGTAAACTTAAAATCGTGGCGTTCGCGAATGCCTTCCCGCCTGCGCTGGACGTAACTTTCGGCTATTTCCCTAGATTCGCAGTCCATAAACTCAAATAGCGATCGCCCCAGCATTTCCTCCACAGTATACCCCAGCATTTCGCCCATCCGACAGTTAGCAAAAGTCGTGATACTTTCGCTGTCAAACATCCAAACGCCCTCCGAAGCCGTCTCGACAATGCAGCGGTAATAACTCTCGCTTTCCCTGACGGTTGCCTCTGCTTGCTTGCGATCCGTAATATCAGTTTGCACCGCAATAAAACCTTCGAGTTCACCATTTTCTTGATAAATGGGGGCGATCGAAAGCGCCACCCAATAACCCCTTCCATTCTTTTTGTAATTGTAGATTTCCTGATTAAACGGCACCCCCGCAGACAAAGCCGATCGCAGTTGAGCAATAGTTAGCGGGTCCGTTTCAGGGCCTTGCAGTACATCACCTGGTTTTTTTCCCTGCATTTCTGCCAGCACATAACCACTAATGCGAGTAAATCCTTCATTCACCCATTCAATGCAGCCTTGAGCATCAGTAATAATCACACCATTTTGCGTTTTTTGAGCCACAATGGCCAAGCGCGACAATTCGGTTTCATTTTTTTTTCTTTCCGTAATATCTTCAGCAATACCCAGAATGTACTTAGGCGCGCCTGAATCGTCAAACAAAGGAACTTTTTTCGTGTGCAAAATCCGCTTTCCCCCGCGCGGAAGTTCGATAGTTTGTTCGGGCAAATCGACGCCTTTTCTCGTTGCCAGCACTTCTAAATCTTGTGCTTGCAAGTAATTGGCATGATCTGGCTCCAACAAGTCAGCAGCATTGTTTAAGAGCACTTCATCCCTGGAATAGCCAAACAATTCTTCGCTAGCAGTATTCCAATAAATAAATTTTTGCTCTACAGCATCTTTAATAAAGACACTAATCGGTAGATTTTGCAGTACCGCATTGAGAAAATCTTGAGTGTTTCGCAGTTTTTCCTCAGCTCGCTTTCGTTCAGTAATATCCAAAATCACTCCGTCGAGATAAACAACCCGACACAGAGAATTTGCGATCGGCGAAATCGGCGAAACCTGCGAAACCACAGCCGACAAAAAGCCCTCAATTTCCCCTTGTCCCTCTTGTCTTCCTCTCGCCTCGTCCGCCTCGCAGCAAACAGCTTTGCCTTTTTCGTAAACCCAGCTAATGCCGCCGTCAGCCCGGACAATCCGGTATTCAAGGATGTACGGAGTTCGAGTTTCTACACTTTTTTTGACAACAGCATCCACATTTTTGCGGTCTAGAGGATGGATAATGCTTGCCAAGGAACGGACGCGATCGTTGATAAAATCAGAAGAGGGATAGCCTGATATTTCTTGAACAGCCTCGCTCAAAAACGCCGTTGTCCGTGTTAATTCCCCGGCGTCCGTATACTCGCAGGTACAGCGGTAGACAGCACCGGGAATATTAGCTACTAAATTTTTATATTTTTCTTCGCTTTTTAACAAAGATGAGCCGTCTTCGTTATTGTGATCGTCGTTCTTAAATTTAGAAGAATTGGAAGAAATTTGCATGGTTTTTTTTCACTTGTAAGTGCGAGGGCAAGTGTGAGAGTAGATGACCCTATAAAAAGTGAATTTAATTTGCGTAACAATTCGTTATAAACTAATATAGTACAAAATTAGTTCTGCGAACATTCAGAAAACTTGAGGGTGGCTAATAGGTAGAGCTAATCAAGGCTAGAGATGTAGAAAACACTTCGCCAACGAATTTTCTAACGAATTTAAAGGATTTAACTGAGATGTTCCACCATTCTCCATAAGCCTTTTAGGAGCGGGCTAGAAGGGCCCACCGCACAAGAAATTCATTCTTTGTGGAACAGGCCCGAAAGCCTGTTAAGTGAGAATGGTGCAAGATGTGAGTTTAACGGATTTAAGGAATGGATGTTGAGGATCGAGGGAAAGAGCGAAGATTTTCCCACTTTCCCACTCTCCGACTCTCCCACTCCCCCACTCTCCCCCTTCCCCACTCCCTCACTCTCGTTAGAATAAGATAAGTTTCCTTGCTACCGATCGCCCCTCAAACAAAACACCATGACTCAACAACAACCCCGGATTTGCATTCTCGGCGGAGGCTTCGGCGGACTCTACACAGCCCTGCGCTTGAGTCAGTTACCCTTCTCCAAAACCGAAAAACCCGAAATTGTCCTAGTTGACCGCCGCGATCGATTTTTGTTCGTTCCCCTGCTGTACGAACTCCTGACCGGCGAACTCCAAACCTGGGAAATTGCCCCCCCGTTTGCCGAACTCTTGGAAAACACAGGCGTGCGCTTTTGTCAAGGCACTGTCTCCGGCATCGATGTGGAGGAAAAGCGAGTGCAGTTGCACGACGGGCCAGAAATTCCGTGCGATCGCCTGGTTTTAGCTTTAGGCGGCAAAACCCCTCTAGATATGGTTAAGGGTGCGGTTGAATATGCTTACTCGTTTCGCACCCTCGACGACGCCTACCGCTTAGAAGAAAGACTGCGGTTTTTAGAAGCCAGCAACAACGACAAAATTCGGGTGGCGATCGTCGGGGCCGGTTATTCAGGAGTAGAATTAGCTTGTAAATTAGCCGATCGACTCGGAGAAAAAGGTCGCGTGCGGTTAGTTGAGCAAAGCGACATGATTCTGCGGACATCACCGGAGTTTAACCGCGAAGCCGCCAGCCAAGCTTTAGAAAAACGGAAAGTGTGGATCGACTTAGAAACAGAAGTAGAGGCGATCGAAGCGGACACAATATCCTTACTTTACAAAGGACAATTAGATGTTCTCCCCGTAGACATAGTGCTGTGGACAGTAGGAACTCAAGTTAGTCAAGCAGTACGATCTCTACCCCTCAAACAAAACCAGCGCGGTCAATTAATCGTCAATCCGCAGATGCAAATTATCGACCATCCAGATATATTTGCCTTGGGAGACTTAGCTGAATGTTACGATGCAACCGGTCAAAAAGTCCCCGGAACAGCCCAAACAGCCTTCCAGCAAGCTGACTACACCGCCTGGAACATTTGGGCCTCCCTCACCGGCCGCCCATTACTTCCTTTCCGCTATCAGGCGCTAGGAGAAATGATGACATTAGGAATTGACAACGCCACCCTAGCCGGTTTAGGAATTAAACTCGACGGACAACTAGCCCACATTGCTCGCCGCTTAGCTTATCTCTATCGGATGCCAACATTTGAGCATCAGCTAAAAGTTGGTTTTAATTGGATTAGCAAGCCGATTCAAGAGTTGCTTAAAAGCTAATCAATGCTTCTTCAAATAGATACAGCAGATTCTACGTTTATGAAGTACACCCCCGATCGATCTATACCCGTAGGGGCACTCCAAGAGTCCAAAGCCTGTCAATTTAAGGCTGTTTCCCTCACTCAGTCAGTCCGGCAGGGGTTTCAACCCCTGCCTCAAAGCTGAAGTCCTCTAAAAGAGGACTATAGACATCTCCTAATAAAATTTGGGAAGCCTTGCCGTATTTTGACAAAAACCTCATTTTGGGAGATGTCTAATGAATTATTCAGTCCTCTTTTAGAGGACTTTAGCTATAAGCACCGTGGAATTCATTCCCTGGCGGACTGGCGGACTGGCGGGCGAGTGCATCAGCTAGAGAATCTTAGCGCAAATAAAAAATGCAAAATTTAACATTTCAACACCAAAAAACAGAACTTTCGCCCCTAATTCAGCGGGAAATTCTGTTCGGAAACCCAGAAAAAACTAGCCCCAAACTTTCACCCGACGGCAAGTATCTCGCCTACATTGCACCCGATGAACACAACGTTTTGCAAGTGCAATTGCGTACCGTCGGTCAAGCAGACGATCGCCAACTAACAGCCGATAAAAAACGCGGCATCCGCATCTTTTTCTGGACTTACAGTGGCGAAGAACTCATTTATCAGCAAGATATTGATGGTGATGAACAATGGCATTTATTCTCAGTCAATATCCAGTCAAATCTGGTTCGCGACTTGACACCATTACAAGGTGTTCGAGCTCATCCGATCGCCCTTGACCGCAACTTCCCTAATGAAATTTTAGTGGAAATGAACATCAGCGATCGCCGCAAACACGATGTTTACCGCATCAACCTGCAAAACGGTGCCGTTGAACTCGACACCGACAACCCCGGTAACATCATGGGTTGGACTTGGATTGCTGACGCCCAATTTCAAGTGCGGGCGGCGACAGCCACAAATGCCGACGGCAGTACAGAATTGCTATTTCGAGAAACTGCCGATAAGTCTTGGGAAAGCTTGCGACGCTGGGGCCCCGACGACGAAGGCGGTGCCGTCATGTTCTCAGAAAACGGCAAAATTCTTTACATCATCGGCAATCACGATGCTAACGCCAAACGTTCGATCGCACTCGACTTAGAAACCAAACAAGAAACTAATATCGCCTCTGATCCAGAATACGATGTCGGCGATATTTTGATACACCCGACCAACCGAGAGATTCAAGCAGTTTCCTTCTACAAAGACAAGCAAGAGTGGCAAATTTTAGATCAAAGCATAGCAGAGGATTTTGAGAATCTCGGCAAATTCCGTCCCGGCGAATTCTCCATCACCAGTCGCAACCTCGCCGACACTACTTGGCTAATTGCTTACAGGACAGACGACTGCCCAGTCTACTACTATACCTACGATCGCGCCTCCAAAACCTTCACCTTTCTGTTCAGCAACCAACCAAAACTCGAAGGGCTACCACTATCATCAATGGAACCCATTTCTTACACCGCAAGAGATGGTTTAACCATTCACGGCTACCTGACAAAACCGGTTGGTGTCTCAACACCCGTACCGACAGTCTTGCTGGTTCACGGCGGCCCCTGGGCACGCGATACCTGGGGTTACAATCCACAAGCCCAATGGTTGGCAAACCGAGGTTACGCCGTTTTGCAAATCAATTTTCGCGGTTCCACCGGCTACGGCAAAGCCTTTCTCAATGCCGGCAATCGCGAATGGGCGGCTAAGATGCACGACGACTTGCTAGATGGGGTTAATTGGCTGGTAGAAACAGGAATTGCCCAACAGGATAAAATTGCGATTATGGGCGGTTCCTACGGTGGTTATGCTGCCTTAGTGGGATTGACTTTTAGTCCTGATGTTTTTGCCTGCGCCGTCGATATTGTCGGGCCAAGCAATTTGATTACGCTGCTGCAAACGATTCCCCCTTACTGGGAACCGAGAAAAGCAAGCCTGTATCACCGCGTGGGCAATTTGGAAACAGAACCAGAGTTTTTGAAATCGATCTCGCCTTTATCTTTTGTCGATCGCATTCAGAAACCTTTACTCATCGCCCAAGGCGCTAACGACCCGCGAGTTAAATTAGCAGAAAGCGAGCAAATTGTCAATGCCATGAAGCAAGCCGGCAAACCTGTAGAATACGTGCTTTATACAGATGAAGGACACGGATTTGCGCGGCCAGAAAATCGGCTGCACTTTTTTGCGATCGCCGAAGAATTCCTAGCCAAATATTTAGGAGGCAGATTTGAACCTGCAGGCAACCTTGCCAATCATTCTGGCTTGGTGAATCCGCAAACAACTAATTAGAAGGAAGAAGGAAAAAGGAAGAAGAAAGAAGGAATTATTCAAATCTCTTTTCTCTTCTCTTCTCTTCTTTTCCTCTGTGTTCTCTGTGTCCTCTGTGGTTAAATCATTCCGATGCAACCGGATGTGCGATAAGTCCTCTTTCCTCTTCCCTTTTTCTTCTCAAATGACCAAAATTATTTTTCTAGACGCCGCCGGTACACTATTTGATGTTCGCGGTAGCGTCGGCGATGTATACGGACAAATAGCCCAGAGGTTTGGAGTAACAGTTAAGAGTGAAGAATTAAATGCAGCATTTTTCCAAAGCTTCGCCTCAGCAAGCCCGATGGCATTTCCAGGGAGAGAAGCAGCAAAAATTCTCCAATTAGAATTTGAGTGGTGGCAAACAGTTTCCGCAAAAGCATTCCAAATAGCAGGCATTTTCCACCAATTTTCAGACTTTTCCACATTCTTTGTGGAACTCTACGCTCATTTTGCCACCGCCGAACCTTGGTTCGTCTATCCCGACGTATTGCCAGCATTAAATAAATGGCAGCAACAAGGAATTGAATTAGCCGTAGTATCGAATTTTGATTCCCGAATTTATCCAGTATTAAAAGCACTAAATTTAGCTGAATATTTCACATCTGTGACAATTTCTACTGAAGTTGGTGCAGCAAAACCAGACTCTCTAATTTTTACGGCTGCTTTGCAAAAGCACAACTGCATTGCCGAGAATGTGTTGCATATCGGCGACAGCTTCAAAGCAGATTATTGTGGTGCTAAAAATGCGGGATTAAACGCAATTTGGTTGAATCGCCAACAGGAAAAAATAGATTCAGGAAAGTTGAATTTAACTGATATCTCAAAAGTAGAAGAGTTTCCTAGTCTGGATTTTATATAAGTCAGTCCTAGACACACTCTCACAAAGAAACCGGGTTTTTGACCTCATCGGCGGGTGGCAATGCGTCTTTTCGTAAAAAACCCGGTTTTGCATGAGTCCCGATGCGTCCAGGACTATAAATATGAATTTTATGAGGTTAAGGTTATGATTTTTATGAATTGACTTAGAAAGCTGTTTATTGAATAATATGAGTAATTTAACCGCAGAGAGCGCAGAGGGCGCTGAGTTAGAGAAGAGAGAGGCGATCGCTATATTTAACTTTATAGTGGGAAAGAAAATTACAGATACTAATCGTGAACTTTATGGAAACTCGGCTCACTCAAACTCAGTTAGCACAGGTAGTCGCTGAAATCGACAAGTTATCGCAGCAGCGCGAGTTAGAATTGGAGCCCGATCAGGTAAGAGAAATTTTACGGGAGTTGAATCTTCCTGATGAGCTTTTAGAAGATGCGATCGCCCAAATGCGCCGCCGCGAAGTCCTAGAAAAACAGCAGCGACGCAACCGTTGGATCGCGATCGCCTCGACAGCCGTTGTTATCTCTGCGATCGGTATAGGCGTGCTGTTCGGGCAAAATCAGCAACAAAAAACTGCTCAAGTTGTGGGAGGAGAAGACAGGATTGCGCTATCGAAAAAAGGTGGTGACAGCTTTACTCAAGTCAACCGTCTAATCAACCCCCGCATCTACTACCAGGTGACGTTGAAAAATGCTCCGATCGGCAATCAGTTGTCTCTGCAATGCGATTGGATTAATCCCAGCGGTGACGTTGTTCATCAGGGCAGGTATCAAACTCGCACGATCGATACTGCGGTTTGGAATACGCACTGCTTTTACGATCTCGGATCGGCTGCTGCCCCAGGCAAATGGGAAGTTCGGATGTCCCTGGATGGGCGCGTCATCAGCAGTGAATCTTTCACGGTGAAATAAATAGACTTATCCAAAAAAGCCTGTTTTGAACAGGCAAGATGCCTGTTCCACAATGATTATGGGAGATATCTACATAGACTTATCCAAAAACAGCCTGTTTTGAACAGGCAAGATGCCTGTTCCACAATAATTATTGGAGACATCTAATGGGTGCGATCGAAAAACCTTCACATTTTATCGGCTACTGGGGAGAGGACGATCGCACAAAAACGCTCAGCCGTTTAGCCCCAGACTACTGCATTCGGCAGGGCAAATTATCAGAGTGGGCGATCGCCTCTGCATCTGTACTCACGGCTGACACAGTGACGCTGAATGCTTGCGGGCGATTTGGGCCAACCGATTTACCGGGAGATGCTTGGGCGGCGGTAGAAGCGAAACAGCTAAGGCTGGGGCGCGATCCGTTTGGGCGAGTGCCACTTTACTGGATGCAGTTGGGAGAAACGATTTGGTTTTCGACGCGGATGCAATTGCTGCTACCGCTGATTGCTTCCCCTCAAATTAGCCCGATCTCGCTACACAGTTATGCTTGTTTTTCCTACGTGCCCGCGCCGTTAACTCCGATCGAGCAAATTGCCTCCGTAGCAGCCGGAAGCGAGATGATTTGGGAAATCACCGATGTTAACGATCGGCCGAAAGTACGCGCGGCGAAGCTATCCTCTAGGGAATCGCTGCAATCGGCTTGGCAAGAAGCGCCCCAATTACTGCGCTGTGAGGATGAGGCGATCGCACAATTGCAAGGGCTGTTGCAACAGGCGATCGATCGACAAGTGGCAGATTTGCCGATCGACGAACCCGTGGGCGTTTTACTCTCCGGTGGCATCGATTCTTCCCTGGTGACGGCGCTGCTAGTGAAAGCAGGCTTGCAGGTGCGCGCCTATGCCCTCGATTTTGGTGTCGAAGCCTATTCCGAACTGCCCTACGCCCAACAGGTGGCGGACTTTTTCCAGATTCCGCTGATCCGAGTGGCGGCGACGGGCGATGCAGTGTTGCGGGCGATCGGGCCAACCGCCAAAGCCCTCGATTTACCCTATGGAGATGGCACAACAGCCCCGCTGTTTTTGCTCAAACAGGCGGCGGCGCAAGACGTGCGAGTTGTATTCAATGGCGAGAATGGCGATCAGCTATTTGCTGGATGGACAAACAAGCCTTTGATCGCACACGGAGTTTACACAGCAGAGCATCCCGCCGGAGGAGAAACTTTTGAACAGCAGTATTTGCGGACGTTTCAGCGATTTTATGGTTATGAAAAACAGATTTTTTCGCCAGAAATGCTCGATCGCATCCAGTCTCACGATTTGAGCGTTTATCTGCAAGACGCGATCGATCCCGAAACCTGTCCTTCCCTGCTAGCGAGGCTGCGGCGCGCTTCGCTGATGCTCAAAGGTGCCCAAAATATTCAGCCGAGGGCAACGGCATTGGGGTTTGCTTGCGGTTTGTGGGTGCGATCGCCCTTCTGCGACCCCGACCTCACGGAGTGGACGTTTCAACTCCCAGGAGAGCTGCTACTGCAAGGTGCGTGCGAAAAATACATCCTCAAAAAAGCCTCTGAACGCTGGCTGCCGCCGGAAATTGTCTGGCGGGAAAAGCGCGGGATGGGTGTGCCGCTGAAGGTTTGGTATTACCGGGAGTTTTGGGCTGCGATCGGCGATCGGCTGAATCCGAATGTGTTGCGATCGCAAAATTGCTGGCAGCCCGATTTGGCCGACGCGATGTTATCGGGACAACTCGGAGTTGCTATGCGCGATCGCTATATTGGCAATAATCTCTGGCTGCTGCTGATGTGGCAGGCATGGCGAACCGAGGTTTTAGGCGAAATTCCGGGCAAGCGATCGCTGGATCATGTGTTTTGGTTGCCACCGGCGATCGGACAACGCATTTGGAAATATCGAAGACAGTTGACAGTTGATAGTTGACAGTTGACAGTTGATTTTACAATCTTCCTTGTTCCAAACATCCGTTAAATCCCTTACAAAATCCGTTGCCAAACATCCGTTACATCCGTTAAATAATCCGTTGCCGAACTTCTTCTATATGACTGAATCTTTGCTACAGAATGAAACCAAAATACATTCGCCGCCGTTCTCGGAAGCATTAGCCAAGCGACTTTTGTCAACTTATGCTTCGCCCTTATATGTGTATCAGGCCGAGATCCTCAGTCAGACTCTTGAGCATATTACGCGATCGTTCGACTATCCGCACGTTCAGTTTCATTTTGCTAGCGTCACCAACGGCAATATTGCTCTGTTGCAATTGATTCAGCAAGCTGGTTGGGGGCTACACGCGAATACACCGGGGGATGTTTTTTTGGGGCTGAAAGCGGGTTTTACGAGCGATCGCATTGTCTACACCGGCAGTAACCTCAACAGGGCGGATATTCAGCAATTGATTGAATGGAAGATCGATCGATTCAATTTCGATAGTCTGTCGCAACTCCAGGATTTTTGCGAATATTCGCGCAGTCAACCGCGATCGATCCGTGCCGAAATCGGACTGCGCCTCAACTCACCGGAATTGACGGGAGACAGTCGCATTGGAGTGCGTCCCGCCGAATTCGAGAAAGCCAACGAAATCGCGCAGCAGCAGGGGTTGAGGATTACCGGATTGCATTTTTATCGGGGGACAGGAACGAACGCCACGAGTGCTTTTACGCAGGCGATCGATCGGCTAATTGCGATCGCCCAACAGTTACCCGATTGGAAAACCCTCGATTTTGGCGGTGGTTTTGGCTATCCCTATCGAGGCGGTGCGGTGTTTGACTGGCGGGAGTTTGGTACGGCGATTACTGAACGATTGAGTGCGCTATCTCGCCCGATCGAGTTGGTGATTGAACCGGGACGATCGGCGATCGCAGGTTGTGGCGTTTTGCTTGCGAAAGTTGTGTCGGTGAAGTGGTTGGGGTATCGGCAAATTGTCGGGGTGGATACGACTGTATCAAATCTATCGGTGCCTGCGGTGCACGGTGGCTATCGGGCGATCGCAACTTGGGAAACCGACGATGTATTGCGACATGAAACGGATATTTGCGGCAACACGACTTATTCGCGGGATTATTTGGGGCGCAACTGTTGGCTACCGAAACTCAAAATTGGAGATGCGATCGCGATTTTGGATAGCGGGGCTTACGGCTATGCGATGTCGTCGCATTTTCTGCACCGCCCCCGCCCTGCTGAGGTGTTGATTGAGGCTAAGGGCGATCGATTAATTCGACAGCGAGAAGACTATTCTATTTTGTTAAACGGGCAAATCTTTTAAACCAAACTATTCATCTCTCTCTTCCTCTGCGGCCTCTGCGGTTAAATCATTCAGAAACAACCGCCAACGATATAAATCCATTAAATTAACCAGGAGTAAGCGAAATGGGAATGAAATGCGTCCAGTGTCAAACCGACAACATTTTGAGCGATCGTACCAGGAACTCAGGTCGCTGTAAACGGTGCAACCATCCATTTGTCTTTGAGCCCAATACCGTCACTGATAAAAAGTTGGCATTCACCGATCCGTTTTTCAAGAATGCGATCGAAAATATTTCCAGCCAAAATATGTTGTTTTTTACGCACAAACAGTTTTTGTATTTTATTGACCAAAAGCTTAAATATCGCGCTCCCGATAATAGTTGGCTTTTTCTCTACTTCTTTTTTAGCGTATTTGCGGGAACGTTCGGCATTCCCTTCGCTCTTACTATTTTTCCCTCACAATTTGCAGTTATTATTGTCTTCGCTCTCTACAATTTGATTTGGATATGGCTAGGTTTCAACTACATCAAATCTCCTGAACAAGGTAGTCGCCGCAGAAGAAGTCATGCTAAAAACCTCCAGGTTTTAGGGGTAATTATTTTAGTTATCGGCATTTCAGGAAGCCTGATATTTGATTATTTTCCAGGATACATCGTAGCGATTACACTAGGGCTATTTTCCTACGGGCTCGGCATTTCACAAAAAAATCGCCCACAGATAACGGGTGAAATATTTCTCGTTAATCAAGCGCAGAGCGATAAATGGCTGCAAGACTGGCAAAGGGTGAACGGCACATTAGAAAAACTGCTGCCTGCACCTCGCCAAGAAGCTTTACCCGCCAGCATCGATCGCGAAGTTAGCGCCTACAGCTTCGATCGCGCAATTATCTGTGACACTGACGAAATAGCTCAATTCCTAATTGCCAACAACGTCCATTTTGAAAACAACTGCGCCATTCTAAGCATCAGCGGCTATCCCCAAAGCATCTTCAACACCGTGATTGAAATGCTGCGCCGCAATGCCGATTTAAAAGTGTATGCACTGCACAATGCGAGTCCTGGTGGGGTTGGTTTGGTAAATCAACTGCGGACTAATCCCGAGTGGTTTGCGAATCAAGCGGTGACAATTTTTGATTTGGGAATTTCTCCCCGTCAAATCTTAGCAACCCGTGATATGTTTGTGCAACAATCTCAAACAAAGGCACAAAGATCCCGTCAATTACCCGAGGCTGTAAGGCAAAGTTTAACAGCAGAAGAACTAGCGTGGCTGGATGCAGGCAATTTTGTGGAATTAGAATCATTTACGCCGCAGCGGTTGTTGCGCGTGGTGAATTATGGACTTGCTCAGAGTGGCGATCCGCAGGGTAACGAGGGCTTAATATTAGTGGATGATAATGTTGGATATGGCGGCGGCTATGTGTTTGTCTCCGATAGTTTTGGTTAGGGCGTGTTTTCAAACTTTATATTAGACTTATTAATAATAAGCTGAAAAAGTCTTGAAACTTAGTCTGAATAAGATTTTAAGCGCTCTTTAGCTGAAATCATAAAAAGCTTATCTCTGTAAGGGCTTTAGCGATTTTAAAATGAGGAGCAAAAAAGCTGAGATTAACTCGGTGAGTAAAGGTTTCAGATTTTTTAATTTCCCCCCACGGGGGGAAGTTGAGTTTAAATTGTGTGAAATTTGCCTTCAACTTTCTCTCGTCTGGTTTTGTTTGTGTAGGCGCGGTTTCTAACCGCCCGGACTTCTCACCGCCTGGACTTATTTAAGTCGTATACTCCGCATTAATCTTCACGTAGTCGTAACTCAAATCGCATCCCCAAGCTTTCGCAGAACCGCTGCCATTCCCGACACTAACCTGAATTACAACGGTATCAGCCTTTAAATATTCCCCCTCCGCAGCCGCTTTCATATAATTACTCGCAGCAGCGCGATCGAACTCTTTAGGTTGTCCGTTTTCCATCATCAAAAAATCTCCCAATTGAATCCGCAAATTCTCTTGATCGAAAGGTACACCAGCCCGCCCAGCCGCCGCCGCAATTCTGCCCCAATTCGGGTCGCGTCCGAAAATAGCAGCTTTCACCAAAGAAGAACCGACAATTGTTTTGGCAATTTTACTCGCAGAAACTTCATCCAGCGCGCCACTAACTTGCACTTCTACCAAACAAGTTGCACCTTCGCCGTCACGGGCGATCGCCTTTGCTAAATGCACGCAAACTTCTGTCAGCATCGCCTCTAATTTTTCAGCATCTGCCCCCATTTCCGTAATTGCTGGTGTGCGGGATTGACCGTTTGCCAAAGCAATTAGCGAATCGTTGGTACTGGTATCGCCGTCAACAGTAATTTGATTGAAACTTCTGTTAGCCGCCCGACTCAGCATTTCTTGCCACAAATGCGATGACACTGCTGCATCGCAAGTTACAAATGCCAGCATTGTTGCCATATTCGGGTGAATCATTCCCGAACCTTTGCAGATGCCGCCGATGCGGACGGGTCGATCGCCAAACATGGTTTCCAGGGCGATCGTTTTCGGCACTAAATCAGTCGTACAAATAGCCTTAGCCGCCGCATCAGAACCAGTTTCCGATGCCTCAGCAACTAATCGGGGAATTGCCGCCCTCAGCGGCTCCATTTTTATCCGCTGTCCAATGACGCCAGTGGAGGCCAAAAGAATCGATTCTGGAGGAATATTCAGCGCTTCTCCCAACAATTTGGCACTTTCGAGGGCATCTGCCAAACCTTGTTCGCCCGTAGCAGCATTAGCTTGTCCCGCATTACACAAAATTGCTTTCGCGCTGGGTTTAGCTTGCAAACGCTGGCGGCAGTAGTCCACGCAAGCGGCCCGGACAGTCGATGTGGTGAAGACTCCGGCGGCGATCGCGTCTACCTCTGACAAAATTAAACTTAAATCTGGCAAGCCTGAAGGCTTCAAGCCCGCTGTAATTCCAGAAGCTCGATACCCTCTGGGTGCTGTAACTCCGCCGTCAATTTCTTTCCAGTCCGACATGATGACCTCCCTACTAGCCTTCAATCTGCTGAAAGGGGATTATATCAAGTTTCTCGGCACAAACGTCTTTTATGGTTTGTGATGTATACTTTTGAGGCTATCCCACTCTGGTTTAGCTCACCCTTTGCTCAAACGGCTCTCTATACAAGCAGTACGAGCGAGATATTACCAATTCCCAATTCCCAATTCCGCATAAAACTAATCGCGGCTTCCAATCTAGAGTTAGAACTCAAGAAGAAGTCGCGACGGTTTTGTAATTGACATTATTAATTTTTAGCTGGCAAACAACAAACTCGATTCAACTATCTCGCCGTTGAAAAAAGGAGTTATTTGCGATCAATATTCGCTGGAGAACCAGCATCTAAACCCACTTCAGCAGCCACACGGCTCAGCATGGATTCCTGACGGTTTTTGACTACGTGTTGATGGCGCATCATCAGGTTGCGGGCTTGTTCTTGAGTTGACATAACTGATTTCTCCAAATTATAGGTAATAACTTCGTAGACAATTGTCGAAATTGAGCTTGCCCTAGCTCATGGTGGCGTTGCTGCGATCGTAACTGGCTTGAAAGCTGGGCTGCGGTTTGCCTTGAATGTGACCCCAGTAGTGCGTATCTTCCATCCCGACTTCGGTGGCGGTGCGGTTGAGCATGGATTGCTGGCGGTTCTTCACCAGTTGGTGGTGGCGCATCATCAGAGAGCGAGCTTGATTTTCGGTAGACATAGGGGGTTCCTCCGTATTCTTTAGATTAATGTTGAGCTGGTTTTTTCTTCTCTTGTATCACTATAACAGACAATTCTGTATCTAAAGCTACCAAATTAAAATTGTCACAAAACTTTACAATTGGGCTATGGGGCGAGAATCTAGATCGAAGGTGCAGGGAGTGCGATCGAGCTTGGGCTAGTTGATTCAGCCCCAACCTCAAGCAGCAGTTGGCAAAATTTGACAATATTCCTCTTCTAAGAGCCACATTTTAGCGGCTACCTAATTGCCAAGGGCAAAAATAACTTTATAGTTTGGTTCAGAGCTATAGATGCAGAATTTTGCCTCTCAAGGAAGTCGAATGTGCCTTAGTTAGCAGTAAATTTAATAAGTAGCGAATCACAATTAGATTTACAATGATTAAGCCGCTCTGCTCAAGCACAGTCAAGTTTTTTGTAGTCAACTAGATAGTAGAGTTGGGCTAAGTGAATCGCCCTCGCCATCCTCAAAAAGCGAACTTTCTTTGTTGATAAAAATAGATTAAGTCCCCGCAGCCTCCCCACAAAAAAGAGCGATCATCCTTCCCTAGAAAAACAATCGCCCATTTACCTATAATTTCAATCAACATCAAGTCCCGCCCTTAAGAAACTATGCTGTACCCACAATTACAGAGCTCCCCCTAGCCTCTTTTTCAGGAGCATGCCAGGGGGAGCGAAAGGCTCTGACGTTAGTTTTTCAAGTTGTGTGTACAGGGTAGCCCTTAAGAAAGGCGTGCCGGGGAATAAGCTGCCCTAACCGTCAAACAGTAGACGGGTACTACATCAGATTTTAAGTTGACACGAGTCCTACTCGGCGACTTCAGCTTCAGCTTCAGCTTCAGGTGCATCTGGCACATCTTGCTTGATTGTCAAATAGCGAATCACTTCTTCGCTCAGACGCATCGCGCGCTCCAGGGTAAAAATTGCAGCGCCCGGAGCTGTATAGTTCATTTGAACGTATACTCCGTCCCGGTGCTTGCCGATTTCGTAAGCCAAACGGCGCTTGCCACGGTGCTGAGTTTCGATGTTTTCAGCACCTTGATCGCGCAAAATAGTTTGATATTTAGCGATCGCCTGGTCTGTCATTTCTTCACCCAAATCAGGGCGCAGAATGTACATAGTTTCGTAAATAAACGGTTTCATGGCAATAATCCCCTTATGGACAACAAGGCTTCTCACGAAGCAAGGACTTATTATCATATCCCAACAATGAACAATCTCAAAACTAAAAAACCAAATTCCCCAAACAACACTCGCTCGCCGTGGAACACCCTGTGGATCTACAGCATCATGGGCGCGATCGCACTTTTAATGCTGTTTCCCTTGCTGTGGCTGCTCAGTACCTCCCTCAAATCCCCCAACGAAAACATTTTTCAATTTCCCCCGCAACTGTGGCCACAACAGCCAACCCTCGAAAACTTCATCAAAGTGTGGCAAACCAACCCCTTCGGCCGCTACCTGTTCAACAGCACCCTAATTGCCGGCCTCACAGTTAGCATCAACGTCCTCTTTTGTGCCCTTGCCGCTTACCCCTTAGCCAGACTCAAATTTCGCGGCCGCGAAGCCATCTTAATCACAATCATTTCCACAATCATGATTCCTTTCCAAATAGTCATGATTCCCCTATACATATTGACAGTACAACTCGGACTAAAAAATAGTTATTTAGGCGTCATCTTTCCCGGACTAGCCTCAGCCTTCGGCATATTTTTATTGCGGCAAGCATTCCTAGCAGTTCCCAAAGAACTAGAAGAAGCCGCCCGCATCGACGGCTGCAGTGAATTGGGCATTTGGTGGCACGTCATGATTCCGGCAATTAAGCCCGCTTTAGTCACTCTAGGAATTTTCGTATTTATCGGTTCTTGGAGCGACTTTCTATGGCCACTGCTAGTTTTAGACAGACCGGAATATTACACTTTACCTCTAGGGGTAGCCAATTTATCCGGGACATTTTCTTTAGATTGGCGTTTAGTTGCGGCGGGTTCTATTATTTCTATTGTTCCTGTTTTAGGGCTATTCTTACTGTTGCAAAAATACATTGTGCCAACAGAAACTGCTGCGGGAGTCAAAGGATAGAATTAAGATAAAAAATCCGCGTTTATCTGCGTTCATCTGCGGTTAAAAATTAAAATCTTTTGAACTCAAAACTAACAAAATTTATTTTTGCTGTACGAACTGCCATAGATCCGCTGGATTATGGATCGCGCTGCGGTTATAGGTCCTAGATACTCTCATCGCTTTTGCAAATGCGATCGATGCCCAAGACTGGCAAAAATTGCGATCGCACCTAGCCGGCGAAAGAGATATCGACTCTTCGGAGTTTTGAGGAATCAAACAACCTGTGGTAATTGTCAGCGACAATTCTGAAGTGCATCGCTATTCGCGGGGCAAATCGCAATGAAATCTCATTCACAACTGAAATGCGAGCTGATTTTCCCTAACTAAAAATTTCCTCCTACCTAGGAGTAAAAACTGCACTAGGGTAAGCAATCCGCTTGTGATTGAACTGTTCCCAAACCCGCACAAAAATCTCCGCAATTAGAGACATATCCTCCCGCGTTAAACCCGAATCAATCAACTGATTATCCTGCCAGCGAGCCCTCAAAATCCGATTAACCATATTCAAAGCCTCTTCATGAGTAGCATCCTTGAGCGATCGCAAAGCAGCCTCGCAAGAATCCGCCAGCATCAGAATCCCCGTTTCCCGCGACTGCGGAATCGGCCCATCGTAGCGAAAATCCTCCTCCCTCACTTGGCGACTTGCGATTGTTAACTTTGAATTATCGGCATCTGGCAAAGCAATCTTTAAATCTTCTATTTCTTTTGCAGCAATTTGCTGCGCTTGGTGGTAGAAATAAGCAATTAACATTGTACCTTGGTGCTCGGGAATAAACGCCTGAATTGCCTTCGGCAATCGATGCTTCCGCGCCATCACCAAGCCCTCGCTAACGTGCTTTTTAATAATCTCCGCGCTCGCCCAAGGGTCATTAATTTCATCGTGTTTGTTACCCCCGCCCATTTGATTTTCACAAAATCCGAGCGGGTCGTGCATTTTTCCAATATCGTGGTACAATGTCCCAGCTCTGACCAGCTCAACATTGCAGCCGAGTTCCCGGGCCGCAGCCTCCGCCAAACTAGCCACAAACAGCGTGTGCTGAAAAGTCCCCGGAGCTTCGGCAGCCAATTTCTTCAACAGCGGGCGGTTGGGATTGGCAAGTTCCGCCAGTCGAGTCGGCGTAATCAAGTCAAAAACGTGTTCCAAATAAGGGCTGATGCCGATCGCCACAACGCTCCAAGCCAAACCGGCCAAACTTTGCGCGCCCACAGTACCGAGCACGACGTACCAAATCGCACCGACAGCGGCGCTGGCAATCAAAGTCCCCACCAGATAAACCGTGCCCTGAGTCAACCCAAGAGCCAAGCCCAAAAGAGCCAATTCCTCGCGCGATCGCAGCCGCCCGGCCATAAAAGCGCCCAGCAATCCCCCCGCCCCGCTAGCGACTAAATGAATCAACTCCACATTTAAGCCAACGGGCAGCAGCACCGACAGCAGCCCCACCACAGTCACTCCTACCGCCGAACCGTAGAAGCCGCCCGCTAAAATCCCGATCGCGGGCAAACTCGTCCAAGGCAGCCCCAAACTCACCAGCACCGGCGCGCTCAAAGTCAGCAGCAGCAATAGCAAATGATCTCTCCGGCGCAAGCGGTAGTGCCTTTCCACCAGCAGTACGATCGCAATTGCCCCCGCGACTAAACAAACAAAACCGGTCAGCCCGAGCCAATTCACCCCCCGCCGGCTTAAACCAAAATAGTCCAGCAACACGAAATCCTGCTGCGAGATCTCTTGTCCTTCTGCAACAATTATCTCGCCCCGATCGACTGCGATCATCACCGGTTTCACCTTTTGCGCCGCTAATTCAGCTAACTCTTTGGTTTCCTCCGGATCTCTCACCAGATTTGGCTGCAAAATGGCTGTTAAACCCTCAACCGCCAAAGCTTGGGACTCTAACGGCACTTCCTCAGCCACTTGCAACTTCACAGCTTCTTTCAAAATCTCCTTTGGCAACCCCTGCGGGATACCTTGAGCCACCATCCTTTTTGCCGCCCGACTCATACCGGTTTGGGTTTTCTGCCAAGCTGCATCCGACAAATCAAACAGCGAAGTATCGTAAATCTGTGGGAACCCCAAAACCGAGGGTTCTCCCAGCGCCTCCAAAGCTTTGAGATAGCGGCGGCGAGCAGAGGAAATACTGTCTGTCAGGCTTTGAAACTCTGCTGCCCGGACCGATCGGCTGTAAGCTTGCAGTTGAGCGATAGCATCTTGCTGAGACTTGTTATCTGTTGCCGCAGCAATTGCGGGGGAATCCAAACTCAATCGCTCGGAAGTTGCACTTTTGTCACCCGCTTGCGCCACAATAGATCGCCACTCCCACTCCGGACAGCCCCGCAAGTAAACCTGAGCCGTATTTGAGAGCACCGAGGGACTCGCAAACGGAAACGGGCCTACCGCTTTCCGCAGCTCGCTTCCCTGCTGCAAAAATTGTTGTAATTCTCGATAAATTTGTCCGTCAACTGCAGGATCGAGCATTAATATCGCTACAGCTCCGATCCGCGCTGCTTTCCGCTGTTCTTCAGTAGTTTTGTAATCGGGGATGCTAGCACTAGCAGGAGCCTTAATCGTCTCAGGAGCTTTCGTCCCCACATCCAGTTTCGGCTGGTTGTAGAAGCGGTGGCCCAGAGTGCTGCTTAGGGAAACTACCGCTACGAGCGCCAACATTGGGGAACGAGCTTGATTTTTGAGGCTTGATTTGGACGTTTTACTTGTAAATCTAAAAGTAGTAAAAGTCTCGGGAAGAAGCCATTTCTGCTGCGACCAACGGCTCAGGAGAGGCCCGCCAGCGCGTGAGGTATCTGCTTTGCTGCAGCCATTTTGCACTTTAGCAATGTGTTGGCGCAGTGAGCGCGCAGCCCCTAGCTGCTCAATCTGCCGCATCAATGAGGAGAGCGTATTCATTTGTGTCGAAGATATATCACTGTTATCCAGCAGCTTTGTCAGAATTTCTGACTGTGCATCTTGATTGATTTTATCCGAACTACCCTGGCTGAATATTCAACCCTCCAGGCTACTTTGCCTGACTATCGCCAGCAGTTGGCTTTCCTAACGGCGGCCAACAACCCAAGCAGCTTCTTTGCTTCCCTTGTCCATCTTGAACAGAACTTGCGCGCGAGGGCTAAAAACCCCGTTTCTCCGTAGATTCTTCGTTTCCCAACCCCATATTCTCGTTTAAACCTGGCTTGTTGGGGCAGGCGCGTCCGATTTAATTTTTCACTTTTTAATCTTTAATTGTCGCTCTCCTTCCACTTTCGCTTTTGACTTGTTAATGGCTAATTGCTAATTTCTGGTTTCCCCTTACCGTTAAAAGCTCCAAACTTTATATTTTACGAGGTCTAATGACATAAGGTGCAGCCACCGCTCGGGCTAGCGCTGCGGAATCCAGTCCGGCATCTGGTCTGTAAACTCCCGCCCAAACAGCAAACAGGTTATTTGCTAACTCTACAATTTTTGCATCGCTGCCAGTTCCCCAGAGCGAAGTTTCTCGGCCGTCGGCTAGCTGCTGGGATTTAACGTCAGGCGAAGATACCTGTCGCCATTCTACAGGAATCGCAGCAACGCCGTTATAGGCTCCAGAAAAAGCTCCTGTCAAAGCGCAGGTGAGTTGTCCAGCTATGCCACAGCGGGCCGCCCGTACCACTGACAAGCGCAAGTCTTCTGGGGTGTTCAAGAAGCAGTAGAAAGCTAAGGTAATGGGAATGAAATTTCCTGGGTTAATTGACTCGGTTTGTAATTTTTTCTCGCCTTCGCCCTGTCTTTCTCGCAAAGCTGTGGCGGTTTTGCACAGATGAGTGGTGGCTGTTTCTAAATCTGCTCCCTTTTCTAGTAGTATTTGCACTTGCAGCAGCAGCTCTGTTAAGGCATTATCTGTTTTCAGGTAAGCAAGTGTTTGCTCGATCGCTGTCGCCGGGTCAAGTCTTTCTTTGAGAGCTCGGGCGATCGTATATGCTACTGCTAAAATTGCTGTTTCCCATTCTGGCTGGCTTTCATGATGCCAAACCTCTATCGCCAGCATGATTTTTTCTCGCAGCTTGGCTTTATTTTCGTGAAAAAACATCGCGGATGGCAGTGCAGCAACGGCAGCTTCACCAGGGTTAAGCAGGGTTTGAAACTCACTGTTGCGGGGATGGTAAATTTCCGACTTGGCAAATGCTTCCCAAGTATCGCGCCAATCTTTTAAATCTAAACTTCTACACCGAATTAAACTTTGAGCGCAAGCTACCGCAAGTCTTCCGGATTCGGATGAGTCTTCGCCACTGAGGATTTTGCTGTTGAGAGAATTCAACGCCAATGTTGCCCCACTTAAGGTCAATTGTTGGTGTTTCGTCAGTTGTAAAATTGGCTGCAAGTCTTCTGTTTGTGGGGGAATACCCACGAGTTGCCTCTGGTATTGCAGGCCTATAGAGTCTCCTAAAACTGCCCCCAGGATGGTTCCTTGAAACTTGCTCAACAGGGAATGCCGCATTTGAATTTAACTCAAGTTGTTAGTAATTGGTAATCGGTAATTTAGAATTATTGCTGGTTTGCTTCTTTGCCTAACTATTGTGATTAATTTTAATTCAACCCAAACATATAAGGGCTGGTTTTCTATCTAAAACCTGCCCTCATCCGATCGCTACAATCGGTAAATTTTTAATTTTTAATCAAGTAACTAACTAGAGCTTGCAACCCCAGCCGATAACTTTCTGAGCCAAAACCGCTGATTTGCCCGAGCGCCACTGCTGCGATAAACGAGTGGTGCCGAAAAGCTTCCCGCCGGTAAATATTGCTCAGATGAACTTCTACCGCAGGGATATTCACCGCGGCGATCGCGTCTCTAATTGCCACACTCGTATGAGTATAAGCTCCAGCATTAATCAATAAGCCTTGGTGCTGCCCTAACATTGAGTGAATTGCATCCACCAATACCCCTTCATGATTCGACTGCTGAATTGAGACTTGCACCTGGAGGGCTTGCGCTTCTAGTTCTAGCAACTTGTTGATATCATTTAAAGTCGCAGAACCATAAACTCCAGGTTCTCGCTGACCCAATAGATTCAGATTAGGGCCGTGAAGTACCAGGATCTTTAACAATTTTAAAATTTCCAGTGCAACAAAAATTATGAGAGTTTTGACATGGGATTTAGAACGAGTCTGCCACCTCAAACGTCAAACCTTAAACCTCAAACTTCTAATTCAGTCCCGACTACCTGCGATTCCTAGGTTGGTTGACAGGAATACGAATCGGTTCGAGTTCCGGTTCAGGTTCGGGACTCAGCAGTCCTTCTATCAGCTTGCGAACCCATTCTTTAATTTGTTCCAGCACCTTTTCAATGTCTTCCATTGAACGGATAGCTCCTTTTTTTATAGTCTAGATTGCTAAACCGACGGCTAAATATCTGAAAATAAGCAAGCACGACTTTGAAACCAAAGGTCAAACTTGCTTTCTCACTTGCTGGTTGTTTTGAGCAATGGAGAGAGTCAGTATCTTGGCCAATCAGTCCTATCTTATTATCATAACGAATCTTTACAGATAATCAAGAGGCAAAAGGAAAATTGCCGAATTATATCGGAGTATAGAGTGTTAAATAAAGCTTAAGGTTACGGTTGACTGTTGACAATTGACCAATCGTAGGATTTTTTCTAAGCTTTTGCCAACAATAATTTACGCCGCAGCCGATCGAGCGCCGTACAGCTACTCAGATTCCGAATCCAATCGCGGCCTCTGGCATCGCCAAAGCGGTATTCAAAACTTTCTGCGGATCCGCGGGGGCCCGCTAAACCGATATAAACCAGTCCGACAGGTTTACCGTCTGTGCCGCCTCCGGGCCCGGCGATGCCTGTAATGCTCAATCCCCAACTGGTGTGGAGGCGAGATTGCACTCCCGCAGCCATTTGTTTTGCCACTTGGTGGCTGACTGCACCAAATTCGGCTAAATCTTGCGGATTAACACCTAATAATCCTTCCTTAACCCGATTGTCGTAAGAAATAATCCCACCCAAAAAGTACCTCGAACTCCCGGCAACACCGGTCAGCATCGCTCCTAACCCGCCTCCCGTGCAGGATTCAGCCACGCTAAGAGTTTCGCCAGCCAACAGCAGCAATTTACCGACAGTCGAGGCTAGGGTATCGGTATCGGCACCGTAACAGTCTAGGCCAGCAATCTGCAGCAACTGTTGTTCGATCGGCTCAATCAAGTTTTTCGCAGCTAAGGACGACTCCGCGCGGGCCGAAATTCGCAGTTTGACTTCGCCGTGATTGGCGTAGGGAGCCACAGTAGGATTAGTTAAATTCAGAAAACTATCTACTTTTTCGGCCAATGCCGACTCAGCAATCCCCCAAAATTTCAATGTGCGGCTGTAAATAGTGGCGCTGCACCAGCCGCCATTTTTCAGATAAGGAACGGCGGTTTCTTGCCACATCAAGTGCATTTCCGCCGGTACGCCGGGGAATGTCATTACTGTCACGTCAGAAACCGGCTGCCAAATAATGCCCCGTGCAGAACCGCTGCGGTTCGGCAGAATGTCCGCAGTTTCTGGAATTAAAGCTTGTTTGCGATTGCTGGGACTCATGGTGCGTCCCCGCTGGGCAAATTTGTATTCGATATCTGCGATAATTTCCGGCTTTTCGATGAGGGGAACCCCAAAAAAATCGGCGATCGTTTCGACTGTGAGGTCGTCTGGTGTGGGCCCGAGGCCTCCGGTGAAGATTAAAAGCTGCGATCGACTGACGGCGATTTCTAACACTTGTTTGATACGTTCTGGATTGTCCCCCACCACTGTTTGATAGTAGTGAGGGATTCCCAGACTTGCTAATTCTTTGGCTAAAAACTGGGCATTGCTATTAAGAATATCGCCTAACAGCAATTCAGTGCCAACACAAATAATTTCAGCAACCATTCAATTTTAGATTTTAGATTTTGGATTTTAGATTGGGGAATTAATTGGGGAATGACAACAGTCAACAGTCAACCGTCAACCCTCAACTAACTATCGAGCGTGTCTCCAAACTTTCCAGCTAGCATATCCCAGCAAACTTGTTGCACCCATAGCGTAAATTACGCCGCTCGGAAGCGAAAAAGCTAGGGCTAAACTTCCCACCCACAGTGTCAGTGAGTAAATAAATAAAACCGCAAATCGATGGGATAGTCCGGCTTCTAGAAGTCGGTGGTGGAGATGGCGCTTGTCAGCAATAAACGGTGACTTGCCGTTGCGAAGTCGATCGAGAATCACCGCCGACATATCTAAAATCGGTACAGCTAAAATTAAATATGGCAGCAACACAGAAGTAACAGCCGTAGTTTTAACTAACCCAATTACTCCCACTCCCGCGAGAGTAAACCCGATAAAATAAGCCCCGCCATCTCCCATAAAGATTTGAGCCGGATTGAAGTTGTAGCGCAGAAATCCCAAGGCCCCGCCAGCTAAAGCCGCTGCAATCAGGGCCGCCGCCGGTTGGTGCATCGCCAGACTGACAATCAGCATCACAACTGCTGCAATCCCTGAAACTCCTGCCGCTAAACCGTCCAAACCGTCAATCCAGTTGATGGCATTCGCCATGCCGACGAGCCAAATCACGGTAATTGGCAAGCTCAGCCAGCCAATATTAGTCAGTCCCAAGGAGGGAACTGTCAGAAACTCAATCTGTACGCCTGCCATCCAAACGATGCTGGATACGCCAATTTGCATGAGCAAGCGTTTTAATGCCGAGAGTGAAAATAGGTCGTCTGCTAAACCGATGAGGAAGAATCCGATGCCGCCGAGGGTTACTCCCCAAATTTCGTATTCGTCTTTGGGATTGAGAACTTGTCCGCTAGCATCGATGAAGCCTCCTGAGAGCCAGACAAATAAGAGGGCAGTGATAGTGCCGAGAAAGATGGACACTCCTCCCAAGCGCACCATAGGGCGCTTGTGGACTTTTCGCTCGCCTGGCCGATCGAATCGCCCGCTTTTGAGACCAATTTTTTTGACTATTGGCGTACTCCAGAGGACGATGATCGCAGAAACCAGAAAAGCGAGTATGTGGTACAGATACTGGTACGGCATCTGAAATCAATTTTAAATAGTGCGGGGCAATTAGTCTGTCAGGCAGAGTCTACTACATTTCAGATGGCTTATAACAAGGAAACATCTTGAAGAGCGACTGGGGGTTTGGGAGTCGGAGATTTGCCGCAATGGCAGTTGCCCTGGGGCGAATTGTCAGGTTTTTCATTCATAACTCTCGAATTAACGATTTGAAATATCGACTCTTTCGCGAGCAAAAAAGTCGATATTTGGCGAGCGGGCCCAGTTGAGCGGTATCTTTCACAACCGACAAATACCGTTAGTCAAACCAGCCCCGCCCAACAAATATCTTTACTAAAAACCGTATTGGCGATCGATATTTTTGGTGAAAACCGCTTGTCAATATCGCTACCGGCAACTCTCAATCTTTTCCTGCTCTTTTACCCTTTTACCCGTACACTTCCAACTACCAATTTCCCATTGCCGATCAGGAAAATTAAGCTAATGCCGGCACTTTTAAGTACAAGTGGGGATATAAGGGGAAGCGATCGCACAGTGCTGCTACTCGACGCAGGCAGTCGGCTGCGACGCTTTCATCATCTGGATTTAGCAGGCGATCGGCAATAATATTGCCAATCTCGGTAAATTCTGCTGTTCCCATTCCCCTGGTGGTCATCGCCGGCGAACCGAGTCTCAAACCGCTGGTGACAAAGGGCGATGCCGGATCGAAAGGCACGGTATTTTTATTAGCAGTAATATTCACACCGCTGACTAATTGGTCGGCTTGTTTGCCTGTCATGTTTACCGATCGCAAATCAACTAGCATTAAGTGATTGTCCGTGCCGCCGGAAACGAGTTTTAAACCCCGCTGCTGCAACCGTTCCGCTAAAGCGCGCGCATTTTCAATTACTTGACCCGAATAAGTTTTAAATTCAGGCTTTAATGCTTCGCCGAAAGCTACTGCTTTGCCCGCAATGACGTGTTCTAAGGGGCCACCTTGAGTGCCGGGGAAAACTGCTTTGTCAAACTTTTTACCTAATTCCGGGTCATTGGTCATAATCAAGCCACCACGGGGGCCACGCAGGGTTTTGTGAGTGGTGGTGGTGACTGCGTGACAGTGGGGGAGGGGGTTGGGGTGATGTCCTGTGGCGACTAACCCGGCGATGTGGGCGATGTCGGCGAGCAGGTAGGCTCCGATTTCGTCGGCGATCGCTCTAAACTTCTCAAAGTCGATAATTCGCGAATATGCTGAATAGCCACAAATTAGCAATTTCGGTCGGTTTTCTTTGGCCAGTGCCAAAATTTCGTCATAGTCGAGCTGTTCTGTTTCTTGGCTGACGCCGTAGTGAAAAGCTTTGAACCATTTGCCGGATACGTTGACCGGCGAACCGTGGGTCAAGTGTCCGCCGTGGGACAAATCCATACCCATAATTCCGTCTCCGGGTTCCAGCAAGCTCAAAAATACTGCAAAGTTGGCTTGAGCGCCGGAGTGAGGCTGGACGTTGGCGTGAGCGGCTCCAAATAGCTGTTTGGCGCGATCGATCGCAATTTGCTCGATGCCGTCAATAAATTCGCAGCCGCCGTAGTACCGTTTCGCTGGCAGTCCTTCGGCGTATTTATTGGTCAGCACTGAGCCTTGAGCTGCCATTACGGCTGCGGAGGTAAAGTTTTCGCTGGCGATGAGTTCTAGGTGGTCTCGCTGCCGCTGGAGTTCTTGCCCGATTAAATCGGCAATCAGCGGATCGGTTTTGGAAAGGAATTCTAAGTTAGTGTCCGTCACAATAATCAACCTCTTGACAGTTTTGGGATTGGGAATTGGGGATCTTATACCGTACTACGGATTTCGCACCATTGACATAAATATTACGTTGTGTTCAGGTTAAGCGGTTTGTCCCCAACTCCTGACATACAATGAAATTACTGGTGTGAAACCTGCCGGAGGTATCAAATGTTAGTCATTTTAATGGAAAATCAGATGCTTGCCCCTCAGTGTGTTTGCCAAAGTTGTTTGCTGGCAGATCGCACTGGCCAACCGCGCTGGAGCGGTGGAGAGCTTCGCTGCGGACATCCAGTTGCTAAACCTACGGAAAATTTGCCCGATCGGTACGAGTGTCAAATGGGCTTCGTCATTGCCAATATTAAATAAGAAAGCCTGCCGTTGGTAGTTGAGGCTGCTCCCTGATGAGTGAAAAGCAAGTTCCGGCAGAGTCGAAACACAAACCCTGCTGCTGCGTTATCCTGAGTTTAATGGAATTCATAGTTAATCGATCGACTCAGGAGAGTTCATTATGACTTGGCGCGGGTCTACAACTGTTCGAGACCGGATTTTTGCTTCTTTGCCTTATTTGCTCCCGCTGATTGACGGGCTTGCCTTTGGCAGGTTTCTATTTACACAGTTTCCTGTCCTGCAACTGTTGTTGATACCGCTAGCTCCATTGATGCAAATTTATAGTTTGCCCTTTGCTAGCTTGATTATCTTCTTTGCCCTGTATTTAGGAGTAGTTAGAAACGAAAACATCAGTCACTTCATTCGTTTTAATGCGATGCAGGCGATTCTTTTAGACATTGTTTTGATGCTGTGCGGCCTGGTTTTGCCGATTTTTTCTAACGGCGTCCAAGTCGCATTTATTGCGGAAACTCTTTATAACATGGTGTTTTTGGGCGCTTTTGCTGCATTTGTCTATGCAGTCGTGCAGTCGCTCTTGGGACGCTATGCAGAGATTCCTCCGCTTTCGGATGCTGTTTATATGCAGGTACGTTAGTCAATGGGCAGTTGGCTGTTGGCACTTGACAGTTGTTGGTGATAATTACCACTTACCCATTACTAATAACTACTGTATTTTCAAGACTGCCGATGCCTTCAATTTCGATGCGGACTCGATCGCCTATTTGTAGCGGCCCTACTCCTTGTGGCGTTCCAGTCAGTATCACATCGCCGGGAATTAGGGTCATTATTTGACTGATGTAGGAGACGAGAAAGTCTGGGGAAAAAACCATGCGATCGATCTGGGATGACTGTACCGGTCGCTCGCTCTCATTGATAAAAGTCTGCAACTGTGCTGCAGGACTCAGTTCGCGGACAATCCAAGGCCCCAAGGGACAAAATGTATCGAACCCTTTTGCCCTGGCCCACTGGTTGTCCCGCTTTTGCAAATCTCTAGCTGTTACGTCATTGGCGATAGTATAGCCCCAAATTTTGCTGTGTGCTTGTTCGGGAGTACAGTTGGTACAATGTTCGCCAATTACCAGGGCTAATTCTCCCTCGTAGTCTACCCTTTCCGACTGCTGCGGATAACGAATCTCTGCACCTGCTGGGATGACGGCACTCGGAGGCTTGAAAAACAACAGGGGTTCTTCGGGTACTGGGGTTCCCATCTCGGCGGCGTGATCGACATAATTTTTGCCTACGGCTACAATTTTTGAGGGAGAGCACGGGGCGAGAATTTGGTAAGTATCTGGTGAAAGTTCCAAATCGGTTGGTTGTCCTTTTAACCAGGGCGGTGCATCAAATACTTGAACGCTGTGGCTTAGTTGCAGTAAACCGTAATGGATGTGTCCTTGTGTTGTTTTAACTCGAACGTAGCGCTGGGCCATAGTATTTTAGATTTTAGGTTTTAGATTCTAGATTCAAAAAGACTTGTGCAAGTCCTAAATAGAATATATATAAACATGGATCTAGGGATAATTTCTGAAAATTTATTGCTCGATCGACCTTCTTGATTTTTGTTGTACGATTGTCAAATGGCTTTCCGTGCAAATTCCGTGCAGCGCTTTGTCCCAGGAGTCAACTGGTAGCTGGGCGATCAAGGCAAATTCAAAGATAGTGCCGATCGTAACTTTTGATTCCCACTCAGCTAAACTAAGCATTCGATCGTAATAGCCACCGCCGTAGCCCAAGCGATAGCCACGCACATCGCAGCCTACTGAGGGTACGAGCATTAAATCTACTTCTGAGTGGTCTATTTTAGGAGCATCCGGCAGGGGTTCGAGTATGCCATAAGCTCCAGTATGTAAAGCCTCTCCGGGCTGCCAGATGTGCCAGGATAGCTCTTTGCCTACACAGCGGGAAAATCCCCATTTGCGGGGAGTTACAAATAGGGGACTTAAATCGGGTTCTTGGCGACAACTGAAATAGGCGAGGATTGTTTTTGCTTGGGTGAATAGGGGCGAGTTTTGGAGATGATTGCAGATGCGATCGCTCTTTTGTCTCCATTCTTGTGCTGATAGGGATTTGCGAGTGTTGAGGAGCGATTTTCTTAATTCGGTTTTAGTTAATGAAGGTTCAGTAGTATTCATAATTTCATATTAAATCATAGCTGCGGCTAGGAAGACGGCAATGCCGTGTCTCCCATTTTGAGGACACGGCATTGCCGTCTTCCTACAGAGCTCGTGGCTAATTAACTAGATTTGATATTACATATTGTCTCACCACAGGACAAACGCTGAATAGCGTTTCATTCTCGACTTCTTCTATTTCAACTAACGATCGCCTCCCCAAAGATTGCAGCCCGTTGAATAACTCAGAGGGCGATAAATCGGCATCTTGTAGTAATTGCTCTATTGAAACTGAATTTGCTTCGCGGCTGAGGCGGGAGATGAGGTTTTTCTCTAATTCTGACAAACGATTTATCTGCGGGTGCAAGTTTGCAGCCAATTCTTCACCTAAAAATAGCCTATCATATTTTAAAAATTCTGCAACCCTACCTCGGAATATTTCTTGAATGGTAGTGGCGACTATTTTTAACCACAATGGATTGCCTCGGTAGGTGTTAATTAGGTTTTCCCATGTTTCGGGATTGAGTAAAGTTTTTTGTCGGAAAATTTCGGCTGCTGCTGTACCTATGCCTTTGAGTTGTAAGCTGCGAACTTGTGAATTTTCACCTTTTAACGCGGTAATTTCTCTGGGTGGTTCCCAACTGTTGAGGATTAAGCAACTGTTGTGGGTTGTTTCTCCGATTTGTCTGAAGAGGATGCTGTAATTTTCGCATTCGGGGCGGTAATTTCCTGCTAATTTTCCGCTGCTGAGAATGGTTTGCACGTCGTCGAGGATAATGAGACAGCGGGTTTTTCGCAGATATTCCATTAATAGGGAAAGGCGATCGGCAATGCTGGTAGGGAGTTCAATTTCTGGTTTATTTAAGAGAAATTCTAGGAGATTTTTTAGGGTAGTTTCTAACGGTGGGGAGTGGCGGAGACTTCGCCAGATGACGTATTCAAAGTTATGCTGAATTTTTTGGATGAGGTGGAGGGAAAGTGCGGTTTTGCCGATGGGGTGCATCTCAGTTTTGCAAATCCCTGAAAAAATAGCTAAAATGAAAAAGCTAGTAAAACCGTAAAAAAAACGATG
>NZ_JAUBUE010000021.1:0-103949 GCF_036705305.1 Microcoleus sp. B3-D7
TTAAGTTATTAATACATTACTTAAAATTTCACGATATTCCCATTCCTGGGGCATTCATACCTTGATTCAGCAACGCCTGACTGTGAAGTTGTTGCAGCCGATCGCGATCGAACAAAATATGCGTTTTGCCATCCGCGAAGGTAATCGCACTGTCGGCGCCGGTGTCGTCTCCCACATTCTCAAGTAGACGCTTGCGGAACCAATTAGAATGAGTAAGGTGGACTTTTGCCCACCTTACTCATTCATTCACAGCAAATTTTTCTGTGTGGATGCAATAGATCGCCAAGATGGAGTCAAGCGAATTGTCTAGATTGGAGATGGCCAAGTACCAGATTTGGTTGGATGGTCTGCCGAACGTTTTGCACAACTCTGGGGAGGTGCTTGAGGTCGATCGCGCTTAAATGAAATATGGAATCAGGGCGATCGCACTTGCGTTAAATATTGACCCTGGGCGATCGCCACAAATTTTTACAAAAAAAGTTGATTTTTTAGAACGGTTGTGTTATACTAGCTTAGATGCGGGAGTATAGCTCAGTTGGTTAGAGCAGGTGACTCTTAATCTCAAGGTCGAAGGTTCGAGTCCTTCTACTCCCATCCCAAATCCTGAACCTGAATTTATCGAAACTCACGTGTACAATAACAAATAATTTGTCACTGATAACACATTGATGTCAAATTAACAAATTATTTGTCACTCATAACAGATTACTGTCCCTTTGACACATACACCCCACATTCTGCAGGTGCAAGCGCAAAATCCAGTATTTTTAAGAGATGAGAAATATTGAAGCGTCAAATATAAGAGTACAGGATATTGACCACTGCGGACTCATTGCCGGTATCTGTGATGAAATGGGATTAATAGAACAGATCGATCAACTACTCGGGACTCACCCACAGTCAATCATCACACCAGGGCAAGCAGTCAAAGCCATGATTTTGAATGGATAGGGCTTTGTCAGTGCCCCACTGTATCTATTTGAAAAGTTTTTTGCAGGTATTGCCACAGAGCATTTGTTGGGAGAAGGCATCAGACCAGAACACTTAAATGATGACAGGTTAGGGCGCATCCTAGACAAATTATATGCCGCAGGACTGACAGAACTATTTGTCACAATAGCACTGTCTGCTGCACGACGCTTTGGCGTAGACTTGCACAGCCTACACCTAGATTCGAGTCCCCTACACGTTGATGGTGATTACCTAAGCGCTCAAAGTGAGACAGGAGAACTAGGTACAATTGACATTACCTACGGCTATTCCAGAGCTCACCGCCCCGATTTAAAGCAATTTATGGTCTGATGTGCAGTGGGGATGGAGACATCCCCTTGTACTTGAGAGTGGGTGATGGCAATGAAACCGACTCATCTTTATTTGCCCAACTGATTCTTGAATTCAGGCAGCAATGGGATGTGGATGCCTTGTTTGTGGCCGATGCTGCTCTCTATAGAACCCATTTGAGATCTTTTTACGCGGTGGCTAGTCTTTTAAGCATCAGTCTGATAAAGCAAAGCTTGAGTTTGGCATTTGAACGAGCGAGTGTGCGCTCAAAGTTTTTGACTAAGCTTTTGCATCTTTCTACCCAAGCGTTTGAACGTTCAATCACCCATCTAGCCGCCACAGGCACAAATCCCGATTGCCCTTTAGCGAGCTTTTCGGCTTTTGATGGCTTGGCGGAGAGTTCAAATTGAATCTTAGCCATAATCTGAGGATAAATCTCCTCCAAGGCTTGAGTAATTTTCTCAGGGTGGTACCCGTTGTCTAACAAGATGGTAGTTTTGGGAAGTTCGGCAGGTTTAGATTTGAAGTAATCGATGTTTTGGGAAAGCATTTCAATCAGCCCTCGATCATCAGATAAGCTAGCTTTGGTACAGTGAGTAAAGAAGGGAAAGCCAAGTATATCGACAGCTAGATGTCTTTTGATGCCATTAGTGCATTTGTAGAAACAAAACCCTTTAGACTCCTCACTAGCATAGAAGCGTGTTTTTCACCGCTTGTGAGTCAATCATGATTAGGGTTGTCCACTGCGGTTTTTTTTTTACTTGTTCGCGCACCTTACTATGTAACTCCGTCATGATCCGATCAAGTACATCGTCCTCACACCAATTTTGGTAATGCCAGAAGACAGTAGAATATGGTGGTAGATCTCTGGGCAAGTCAGACCAATTACAACCGTTCTTGAGTTGATAAAATATTCCATTGAGGATTTGGCGTTTTGTCCACACTGGAGGTCTGGTTTTCTTCTTCTGGGGCAGTAATGGCTCAATAATTTCCCACTCCTTGTCCGTGACATCGCTGGAATAACCCATTTTCAACCCCAATCTGATTAAATTTACCTCTTTTTGTCAATTTTACTCGCTCGCCCAAAAGATCTCAAATGGGTTCTATACTTCCGTAAATCTGCAACAGATGGCACAATTGCCATGGGTATCAAGAGTCCCTGCTACCTTGTCCTCGGCTAAAGAATTGTTGCAGGAGATTCACCCAGACGCATTGGTGAATAGTTCGCTAACCGACTACCAGATTGCTCAAGAGTGGGAATCGTTATGCCGACGTGCCACAACGATGGTTAGTAGTTAAGAGTCAGATGCGGTTGGCATCGGATTTAAAACAATTGGAGAAACGCAAGGCCAAACATTTCACACTCGCCACTTGTGCACTCAAGCAATTAGAAAGTCAACGGTTTGCTTGTCAACCAGATGCCACTTCTGCTGCGATCGTATTCTCGCAACAGTTACCTTACCATCAATTGCACGACCTGCAAGTGATCGAAATACTTGAATATCCCAGACGTGGCAGACCTCGTAAGGATGTAGTTGGTCAGAAACATTATCAAATCTCTGCCACACTTGTCCCGAAAGCTAGTGTCATTGATGCCGAACGGCAACGCGCTGGATTGTTCCTTTTGGCTACGAATGTTTTGGACGAGCAAGTTTTGACGCTATGACCAGATTCTGCAAGAATATAAGGCACAGCAATCGACTTGCGAGGTTTTCGATTTCTCAAAGACCCCTTATTCTTTACGAATAGTGTCTTTCTCAAGACTCCTCAACGAGTAGCTGCGCTAGCAATGTTAATGGGTTTGTGCTTGCTGGTTTATAGTTTAGGTCAACGTTCCCTCCGTCATGCTCTCGCTCTGGCTCAACAAACCATTGATCATCAAGTAGGTAAGCCTACAACCAAACCAACTTGCTCGGTGGGTGTTTCAATGTTTCATGTCGATTCATTTGTTGACAATTAACGGTGTCAAGCACATTACCAATCTGAGGCAAGAACGATTGTGGATTATCCAATTCTTTGGCGCTCCTTGCCGTAAATATTATCTTCTCTCTTGAGCTGCTGTGCCATCTCAATTGAAAAAATTCCCGGACGCTCGTGCTACCTGCAGAATGTGGGATAAACACCTAAATCAATTTATCTGGGAAGCAAGTTGAGTTGAACTCAAAGCTTAATGATTAATTAAAAAGTTTTCACAATAGAGCGGTTTCTCCCCTGCTGTTTAGCTTCATATAATCCTTTATCAGCCGCAGCAATCAAGATTGAGGGGTCAGAGGTGTCCTGGGGAACTACACTGAAAACGCCCAGACTCAAGGTGACGTATTGATTAACAGCAGATTGAGGGTGGGCAATTTTAAGATTTAGCACTTCATGCCGCATCGCCTCAGCGACTTTTAGCGATCCTTCAGCTTTTGTATTAGGTAAAATTACAGCGAATTCTTCACCTCCGTAACGAGCCAATATATCTGCCGGACGCTTAATAGCACGGCTAATCGCTTGAGCCACTTGCTGTAGACAGAAATCCCCGGCTAAATGACCATAAGTATCATTGTATTTTTTGAAATAATCAATGTCACCTAAAATCAAAGATAAGGGTAATTGCTCTCGTGCCATCCGTTGCCACTCTCTATTGAGAGATTCATTGAACTGACGACGATTAGCGATTCCTGTTAAGCTATCTAAAGAGGCGAGACGCTGTAGCTCGATATTAGCTTCAACCAAAGCAGATTCAGCTTGTTTACGATGCTTAATTTCCTGTTGTAGCAATTCATTTTGCTCGGCGATTTTCTGTGCTTGCTTCTGAAGTTGGAGGTACAGATTGCGGATAATTAGTTGGTTTTTAATGCGAGCTAAAACTTCGGCTGACTGAAAGGGTTTAGTAATGTAATCTACCCCTCCAGCATCAAAGGCTTTTACTTTATCAAATACATCATCGAGAGCGCTGATAAAAATTACTGGAATCTCCGCTGTCTGTGGATGAGCTTTGAGCAACGAGGAAACTTCATAGCCATCCATTTCTGGCATCAAGATGTCAAGTAAAATCAGAGCAGGGGGAGAATTTTGGGCAACTTTTAAAGCCAGTTGACCGTTAATTGCCTTCCGGACTTGATATCCAGACCCGGTAAGGATAGCGGACAAAACTCGGAGGTTGTCTGGATGATCGTCAACGATGAGGATGTGCCCAAAGGAAGCGGATACTTGATGGCTATTCATTACTAGATGCTCGGATTAAATCAAAGAGTATATCTAAGCGAAAGTTATTAATCAAATCTGTCAGGGTGTGTGCTAAACTTGCCTCGCTTTTGGGAATTTGGTCGATTAGCTGCAATATTACCTCGTCGTTAGCACAAAGCACCTCGTGTCGGAACTGTGCTATCCACTCAGAAGGCATGACGTTTAGATCCTCTAGTGTTAAGTTTCTCGGTGTTGCTAGCTCAGGTGAGCTATCCGACAAATCCTCTTGATAAATATAACGGACTCCTAAATGTTGAGCCATCTTGTCAAATAGCACCGACTCTAGAAAAGGCTTATGTATAAAGTCATCGCAGCCTGTTGCCATAATCTTGGCTCGATCTTCGTCAAAAGCACTAGCAGTTAAAGCAATAATTTTTGTTGCGTTGGTAGATGATGAGTTGGCAGGTAAGTTGTGATTCTCTCCAGCTACTGCACTTTGCTGTTCCAAAGCTTTTATTTCTCTAGTTGCTTCGTAGCCGTCCATGACGGGCATTCGCATATCCATCCAGATTAGGTGTGGTTTCCAAGTTGACCACAAAGCGATCGCTTCTTGACCGTTAACCGCTTCTCGCACTTCAAATCCTAACGGTTCGAGTATTCTTAAGAGCAACTGACGGTTCTCTTCGACATCCTCAACAACTAGAATGCGGTACACAGGTTGATTTGGCTCTAATCCAATAACTTCCCGGGTAATCGATAAACTCTTGTCATCAGATTCATCAACCTCGCTCGCGAGGATATCGAATGTGAAAATTGTTCCCTGACCAAGTTGACTGCTGACTGCAATCTGTCCTCCCATCATCTCTACGAATTGTTGGCTGATAGGTAAGCCCAGCCCCGTTCCTTGCATAGATTTGCGGCCTGTTTCTGTTTGTACGAAGGGGTCGAATAAAGTTTTAATTTCATCGGGAGCAATGCCGGGACCAGTGTCTTCAATTTCAAACAGCAAATAAGTTTTGGAGCCAAGGTTTTGGAGGTCATTTTTTTCTGATAGCCGACCCTTTTTCACTCGCAAGGCGATGTAACCGGAAGCAGTAAATTTAAGTGAATTTCCTAGCAAATTAATTAAAATTTGACGCAATTTATTCTCGTCAGTTTTTACGTATTGGGGAACATTTAATGCCCGATCAAAGGTTAGCTGCAAGCCTTTTGAAATCGCTTTGAGTTTGAACATTTGTTCTACATCGTTCAGTAGCTGATACAGGTCAAAGCGACTTTCATTGAGCGTAGTTTGGCCTGCTTCAATTTTGGACAATGACAAAATATCGTTGATTAAATTAAGCAAATGTTCGCCACTACGGTTGATGATTTTTAGCTGTTCTTTTTGCTCAGAGGTAACGGAACTACTGCGAACCATCACCTGGCTAAAACCGAGAATGGCGTTGAGAGGAGTACGCAGTTCATGGCTCATGTTAGACAGGAAGCGGCTCTTAGCGATGGATGCAGCTTGGGCGGCTTGGAGTGCTTTTTGCAAAGCTGCTTCTGCCTTTCTGCGTTCGCGAAGCGCTGCTTGCTGTTCGCTCACATCTATGGCGTGACCTACGGCTCGAATTGCTCGTCCGTTGGTATCTCGCGAGATCGTCCCGTAATCTGACACGTAAACGTAGTGACCGTCTCGATGGCGAAGTCGGTATTCCAAAACGAAATAATTTTGAGTTTCATTGGTCAAGGCTTCGGATAGCTGCTGGGAAATTTTGGGGAAATCTTCTGGATGGACGTGTTCGTTCCACCACTCAACGTTCGCGTCGGCTTCTTGGGGGCGGTACCCAACCAGTTCAAATAGTCCCTGCGTCCGCAAAATGCTATTCTGCTTGAAATCCCAGTCGTAGATATATCCTTTTACTGCCGATGTTGCTAGCTGAAAACGCTCGTTGCTTTCTTGTAGCGCTTGCTCTATTTGCTTGCGATCGCTAATATCGAAGGCTAAACCATGAAGCACTTGAGTCTGTCCGTCGGCGCTAAGAACGAGATTCGCTCGATCTCTGACCCAAACTGTTTTGCCATTACGAGTTACCATACGATATTCGACGCTCAATGGCTCTCCCGTAGAGATCGTGGTGCTTACGGCTTGCCAAACACGATCGCCATCTTCTGGATGGACGTAATCAGCCCAACTATTAAAAAAGCCAGCAGACCATTCTTCAGGAGGAACTTCCAGCAATTGTTGCAGTTGCGGGCTGATATAAGCTTCCTCAGTAGTTGCCTTGATAGGAGAAATATAAACGACTCCGGGAATTTGTTCGATTAAGGTGCGATATTTATACTCTGCCTGTTTGAGCTTTTCTTCTGCCAGTTTGCGATCGGTAATATCTAAGATCACCCCATGCCAAACTTTAGAACCATCTTCGCGGCATTCGAGTTGGGCTTGGACGCGCAGCCATCTTTGTTTTCCAGAAGGATTAATATTGCGCCATTCAGCGGTGAGATGTTCCAAGTTTTGAAGGGAACGAGTAATTGCCTCTTCAAAACTAGGTCGGTCGTCGGGAGAAACTTGGTTTTCGAGTAAATTTCGATCTTCTAATATCTGCTCCGGCTCGACTTCAAAGATGTTTCGGCAACCGAGACTGACATATTCAAACTGGGCTGAACCATCGGGGTAGTATCCAAAGGAGTAAAGGGTTCCCGGAATGCTAGCCGTCAAGTGTTTGAGCCGACCTTCGCTTAGACGCAGTGCTTCTTCTGCGCGTTTGCGATCGCTAATATCTTCGACAACGTAGGACAATCTCGGACGACCGTTGGGACCAATTCCAATCGGGCAAACGCTGGCAGAGAGCCATTTTTGTTCGGTTGGAGTCTCGTGAGGATATTCAAAGCGCACGACAGCTCGATCGTGTAAAGCTTCTCGGTAGCGTTCCATCCACTGCCGTCGGTGTGCTGATGGCACTCCCATCTCACTTGCGAAGCGATTTTTCATCTGTTCTGGGGTAGTGCCGAAAAACCTCGCTGATGTTAGGTTATCGGAAAGATGCAGAATATCGTCCTCATACAGCTCAACAATCCCCATCAGCATTGAGCCGCTGTCAAAGAAGCTGCGAAGGGTTGATTCGCTCTGCTGTAGCGCTTCTTCTGCGCGTTTGCGATCGCTAATATCTTCGACAATGTATGACAATCTCGGACGACCCTCAGAGCCAATTGAAATGGGGCAAACGCTGGCAGATAGCCACTTATGACCTGTAGGAGTTTCGTGAGCGTATTCAAATCTGACTGGAGCTTGAGTTCTTACAGCTTCCCAGTAGTGGTCCAGCCAAAGTTGCACGAGCGATCGTGGCATTCCAGATTTACCAACGAAGTGATTCTGCATCGCATCAGGGGTGGTACCGAAGAATTGTGCGGTTGCGGGGTTAGCAGACAGATGCAAAAAGTCATCTTCATACAGCTCGACAATGCCCATCATCATGACGCTACTGTTGAAGAAAGCTCGCAGGGTAGATTCGCTCTGCAGCAACGCCGTTTCCATTTGTTTTAGTTCGGTGAGGTTACGCAAACTCACCACTAAACCTGAAATTGTGCCATCTGCCTCTAAATAAGGAGCGTAGGTAGCGCTGAGAAATTTCTCTTCAGCGTTTGGATATTTAAACCATAGTTCGTATTGAATGGTTTCCCCATTTAAGCATCGGTCGCCTTTTGGCTTGATGTAAGTTTCAAACAGCTCTTTACCCAAAACTTCACTAATAGTACGTCCGAGTATTTCTTCTTGAGAGCGGTGATGCCAATTCAGGTATGCTTGGTTAACAATTTGATAGGTGTAGTTGCGATCGATTAAACAAATTGCATCAGTAGTAGTGGCAACAATCTTTTCGTATCGTCGCAGGTTTTCTTCAGCAATTTTGCGATCGGTAATATCTCGTCCGACCCCTTGAAACTCCAGCATCTGACCATCTGTGCCGAAAATTCCTCGGTTAACCCACTGCGTCCAACGCACCTCCTGTCCTTTGGCAATCACCCGATTTTCGATAATTACGAGCGGATTATCTACGCTAAGAGTTTTAACCAATCTGGCAACGAGTTCCCGGTCTTCCTCAAATACGGTAGGTTCGTAGCGGTGACCGACGAGTTCTTCCCGCGTTTTTCCATAAAATCGACAGAAAGCTTCGTTGACAAAGGTTAAGGTTCCATCAGGCAACGAGCGACCGATCAGTTCCGTTTGATCTTCAAGAATCGCGAGATAACGCGCTTCGCTTTGTCGTAGTGCCTCTTCTGCCTGTTTGCGAGCGGTAATATCAGCGAACGAGCAAACAACTGCGTAGGGGAGCGGTTCATTAGCTCGAATTAAAGGTTGGGAATTTATGGAAATCCAGGTAAAACTACCATCGGGTTTGTGGACTCCCATCACTACGTTCGAGCAAGCTTTGCCAGTTCGCAGCGTCACCATTGCCGGGTGTTCCTCTCCTGGAAAGGACGATCCATCTTCGCAAACCGCTCGCCAAGCTGGATCGAGGGAAGTACGCCCCATCATTTGCTTGCGAGACAAGCCAAGAATGCGTTTGGCACTGGCATTACAAGTACGAATCGCACCGTCAGCATCTTGTAAGACAATCCCCTCTGCCATCGCTGTTATTACAGTACGATACCGTTGTTCGCTTTCTTGGAGGGCAGCTTGCGATCGCTTGCGTTCGGTGATGTCGCGCACCAGACATACAACCTCATCGGCACCGCTTTTTACAATGCGCGTTTCGTAGCTGTGGATACCATCCGGTTTTTTCAGGTCGTGTTCGTAAATTTCTAGCGTTCCGGTTGTCGCTACGACTTGAAAACGTTCGAGCAAGTCGGCTTTGATTGGTTCGGGAATGGGGGTGTCCTGTAGCTTTGTACCAAGTAGTGCTTCGCGCGGCACCAGCAAGGATCTGTCATTTCCCGCCACATCTAAATAAGTGCCATCTACCCGATGCCGCACCATCAAATCGGGGATTGCGCTCAAAAGCGCCTGCATTCGTTCTTCGCTTTGCCTGAGTGCGGCTTCCGTCCTCTTGAGTTCGGTAATATCTGTAGAAATACCGCACATGGCATAAACATCGCCGTCAGAGTTTTTTAAAGGAACTTTGGTCGCTAAAAAGTAATGAAGCTCTCCATGACGATCGAGTCCTACTTCTTCAAAGCGATGGACAAGGCCGCTGTTTGTGACGAGATCGCTATTTTCTTTGTAAGTTACAGCTAACTCTTCGCTAAAAAACTTGCGATCGTTCGCTCCAATAATTTCAGTTGCGCTACATCCAAAAAGTTCCTCAGTTAAGCGATTGACATAGGTGTAGGTACCGTTCAAATCTTTGATATAAATACAAGCACCTGCATTATCTAAAATTGCTGATAGTTTTGTTTCGCTGCGTCGTAATTGGCTTTCTATGTGCTTGCGCTCCTCAATTTCCTGCTCTAATTGAGCATTGATTTGAGTCAGTGCAGCCGTACGTTCTTTTACCTTAGCTTCTAAAATGTGGTTGTAATTTCTTAAAAATTGTTCTGCCTGTTTGCGCTCCGTAATATCGGTAAGGGTGCCGATGTAACCGATAATGTTCCCATCGATATCTTTTTCCGCGATCGCTTGTGCCAATACCCAGATAATGCTGCCATCGCGTCGCTGCAAGCGGAGTTCGCAGCAATAGGGAATGCCTTGTTGTATGAAACTATTCCAAGCAGTATAAACGTGATCGCGATCGTCTGGATATACCGCTATTGCCCATCCCTCACCGATTAATTCTTCTAATGAAAGCCCGACCATTTCTAAACAGCGCTCGTTGCCGTATAAGCAATAGCCTTGAGTATCGTTACGGAATATACCAACAGGGGCGGTTTTCGCCAAAATAGCAAAGCGCTGTTCGCTTTCCTGCAATGCTTTTTCTGCTTGTTTGCGTTCGGTGATGTCGGTAACAATTCCGGTGGCAAACCAGTAATCTTCAGATTTGTGCTTTTTAGCTAGCAAAGTGTTAGATAACCAGAGCAAATTGCCATTTTTATGGCGGAATCGATACTCTATAGTTATTTGCCGTCCGGCATACAAATCTTGCATTGCTGGCAGAACGATTGTCTCAAGATCTTCGGCAGGAATTCTAGATAGCCATAAACTCGGATCGGCAGCAAATTCTTCTCCTTTGTAGCCAAGAACCTCCTCTCCATTGGGGGAATAGTAGTTGTATTCCCAGACTTGATCGGGATGGATGTGGGCGGAGGAAATAAAAGCGGCTGTGTTGTCAAGCACATCTTTGAGCCTGGTTTCCGATGCTTTCAGGGCAGCTTGCGCTTGTTTGCGATCGCTAATTTCCTGTCGCAATTCTTTATTAGCTGTTGCCAGTAGGGCAGTGCGTTGTCTGACTCTAAGTTCTAACTCGTCGCGAGCCTTTTCTAAAGCTGCTTCTGTAACTTTGAGTTCGGTGATATCGCGAGCAACTGCCAAAACCGATTGCACCGAGCCATCGCTGCCAAACTCAGGCACCACGCGGGAAGCATAATAAGTTAACCCTGCAACACCTGGAATTTCGTATTCAATACTTTGCTCGCAACCCGTTTCAAATACCTGCTCAATGGCTGTTTGCCAAAGATTAACTAACGCTTCGGGCGTACCTAATTCGTTAATAGTTTTACCGATAAACGCAGTAGAAGGAATTCCCGATTGTTTTTCAACCGTGGGGTTGATATAAAGATAGCGACATTCCCGATCCAATCGCATAATAATATCGGGCGCATTTTCTACTAGAGCGCGAAACTCTTGTTCTCGCTGTTGTAGAGCTGCCTCTGCTCTTTTGCGGTCGGTAATATCGATCGCGACTCCGCCAACCAAAACTTCCCCCGATGAACTGGTCAGCGGAAACTTATAAACCAAAAATTCGCCGATACTGCCATCTTCAAGGGGAGCCAGTTCAATTGTTTCGAGCGTTTGATTGGTTTCTACAACTTTGCGAATATTTTTTAAATATTCTTGATAGAACTCTGGTTGATATATAGAGCAAAGGTCTATTTTGCCAGCTAAATCATTTGGCAAGTTGAAGGTACGGGAATAGGTTTGGTTGAAGTAGAGAAGTAGCCCATCTCTATCCGTCATCCAAGCAGCAGCGGGGCTGGCATTCATAAATGCTTGGAAGCGGGCCTCACTTTCTTTTAAGGCTGTTTCTGCCTGTTTGCGATCGCTAATGTCGCGCAGAAAAACAGTAAAAACTTTTTCTCCTGCCAATTCCAGTTGAGAAATTGAAGCTTCAGCCGGAAATTCCGTGCCATCTTTACGGCGACCGATAATTTCGCCGCGCCTACCCATCTTCCTTGCTGTTTGGGCAGATTGGGCAAATTGCTCTACGTGCTGGCGATGATTTGCCCCAAAGCGTTCTGGCAAAAGTCGGTCGAGAGTCTGACCGAGCATTTCCTCGGAAGTATAGCCAAAAATCCGTTCCGCTCCCTGGTTGTACAGGGTAATGCGTTGGCTGGAGTCTACTGAGATAATGGCTTCGTCGGCAATGTCTAGGACTCCAGAGAGGCGTGCTTGAGAGGCTCGCAGTGCTTCTTCTGCGTGATAGCGATCGCTGATATCATGCGAACAGGCAAAACTGTATTCTTTGCCGTTAAATTCCAGATAATTCAGCGTTATTTCTACGGGAAGAACACTGCCATCTTTTTTGGAATGTTGAGACGTAAATGAAAGTGTTTTTTGCTCTTTAAGTTGTTGCCAATGCTGCGGCCATACCTCAATCGGAAAATTGGGATCTGCCTCCCAGACGTGCATTGATAGCAACTCTTCGCGAGAATATCCTCTTTGCTCGCAGGCTGTTTGGTTAACCCGCAAAATTCTGGCATCGCGATCGACCCAGGCAAGGCCGAGAGAGGAGCGTTCGAGCGAAAAATCAGCTAGTTGCAATTGTTCTTCTATTTGCTTGCGTTCCGTAATATCTTCAAATAGATATAGCCGTCCGAAATAGCGATCGCTATCGTCGCGAATTTGTGTCGAAAAACGACGAATCGTGCGCCCGTCGCTAAAAGGAATTTCATCTTCAACAACGGCTCGATTTTCTTCAGTTTGCAGCGGTTTGCAGGATTCTACGAAAGCCGGAACATCCGCAAGGGCAGGTAAACAGTCAGGAATGATATCGTTGTTTTTCAGTTGACCCTGCTGCATCTGTTCCTCTAGGTGTTCGATACCCCAGATTTTGCAGAAGCGGTGATTGAAGTAGAGAATGGCATCGCTACGGTTATCTACAACGAAAAAAGCGAGTGGCGAAGCATTGGTCATTGCTCGCAGCAATGTTTCTTTCCAACGCAGCTCTGCTTCAGCCTGTTTGCTTTCTGTAATATCGGTAGAAGAACCCACCATTCTCACCGGATTGCCGCAGTCATCCCAGAGAGCTTGACCGCGATGGAGAATCCATTTATAAGTTCCGTCCTTACATAAAACGCGGTGTTCGGTTTCGTAAAAAGGAGTTTTTTTAGCAAAGTGATTTTGAATTGTTTCCATCACCCAGGCAAAATCGTCTGGATGGACTCGTTTAGCCCATTCATCTAGATGGTGGGAAATTTCGCGCTCCTCGTAACCCAGCATTTCCTCCCATCGCGCTGAGAAAAAGACTTCATTCGTTCTGACATTCCAATCCCAAATCCCATCATTGTTACCCCGCAACGCTAACTGCCAGCGTTTTTCACTTTCTCTCAAAGCGTTTTCAACCCGCTTGCGTTCGGTAATATCCCTGCTGACACCGAGTAAGCGAGTTCGCGAATCGCGATCTACTAAAGGCGTTAAGGTGGTGAGAAAGCAACAAATCTGTTCTCCAAAAGGAAGATTCTCCTCATAAGAGATTGTTTTACCTTGCTGCAAACAGTCATAGTAATGCGCCCGAATCGTAGCCGCTGTCTCAATGTCCCACAGTTCGTCCAGCCGTTTACCAATCCAATTCTCGGTCAAAGTTCCACTTGAGGATTTAATGGCTCGATTCATGCTGACAACTTGAAATTCGCTATCCTCAAGCTGTTCCACCACCCAAAGGGTGTCTGTCACCGAGTTATAAATGTTGCTTAAAAACTGCTCTCGCTCTTGAAGTGCTGCTTGTGCAATTTTGCGCTCTCCAATCTCGCGCTCTAATTCTCGGTTAGCTGCCTCCATCTCTGCGGGACTCCGGAGCGCTAATGCTTGTGGCACTAATGGCACCAGCTCTATCGCTGTTAATACTGAAACGAACGCGGTTATGGCTTTAAGGCAACCACTCAGCCAATAAGTGGGATGCCATAGCGTCCAAATCTCCATCAAGTGAGTGGTACCACAAGCGACGATGAAGGCGCTAAATAGCAGAAATATCCAGGAGTAGGGTAAATCTCGTCGCTTACGAACAAAATAGAGCAGCGTTATCGGGATTGAATAATAAGCCAGGGCAATCAGCAAGTCGGAAACAATATGAAGCCCGACTAGCCCTGGCTTCCAGAGATAGCAATGCCCGTGGGGGATAAACGGTGCTATAGCAAAAAGGTTTTTCCAAAGTTCCAGCATTTTTTTCTAACTGCAATAACGACTTTTGCGATCGCCCTGGGAGGATGATAACCTGCCTGAAATCTTTATGGAGTAAAGATTTTGCCCACTTATACCAATTTTATATGAAGCTCCCTAGAATAGGGCTTCAAGAATAAACTTGTAAGATAACAACGAACTAATTTGCGAGCGGGGTGATTTTTTCAAGAACTTGTTTCAATCGCTCTCGTAATCGCTCAAGTGTTGTAAAAACCTCTCCAACAAGTTCCTGTTTTTAACCACCATAATAATTGTATTCGTTCTTCCTGACTCGCTGCACGAGTATTTTTTAGTTGTTTTTCTAAAAATTCTGCACTTTCTTCAATTGTGATTTTTAAAAGACGAGCCATAAAACGCACCATAAACCCCATCTTTGTATTATATGCAACTTCACATAAAATTGGTATGATCCTAAAAAAGATAGGCAGCCGAATTGTTACAAGCTAGCCTACCCCAAAAATAATGTTACTCACATTCTACCAAACCCACCTACAAAAACAACTAACGCACACCCATTTTAGGTTTCTCACTATATTATTGGAGCTTATACAATCGGAAAAACAAGTGAGGCTGGAACGCCTCGCACGGGTATTTCCCTATCCAATTACTACTGAAAGTCTTGCCAAGCAAACTACAAAGATTTCTTGACATACCTCAATTAACGATCGCACTCCAGAAGGTTTCCATTAATCAAAGAATGTTTTTAAATTGGCTAGCCTTTAACCTGACAATCGGTAAAAAAAACTGGGGATTTTTTTTTACTCAAAACATCGCCTCTGATATCATGTCCGGTCGATTGACCATGATATAATCACGAGGAACACTACCCCCATCAAATAAAGAATGCCAAAACGAATTACGATCGCACCTCATCTGAGTCCCGACGAAGCTCCAAGCTCGTTTCCGTCAAGCTCAAACAACCAGTCACGCTCATCATTACCAGATTATTTGGCTGTTAGCGATTGGAAAAACCACCGCAGAAGTGATGGCAGTGACATGTTATAGTCGTGGTTGGATTTATGAATTAGTCTGGGGCTACAACCATTTAGGACCTGAATCCCTTGGAGATCAACGTTGCAAAAATACCGATGCTGACCCTCTGCTGAATGATGTGGAACAAGCGATGGTTGTGGCAAGTCTTACAGCAGCCACCCCCCGATGGCGGGCTGTGGAATGGTCGTAAAGTGGCTGACTGGATGAGTGAACTCAAGGGTAAAAAGATCGGTCGCGGGCGTGGCTGGGAATATCTCAAGTCCATGAAGTTTCGATTGAGAGTTCCTCGTCCAGAACACCAGGAATCAGATATCCGCAGAACTTGCAGGAATGGAAAAAAAAATCTGCGTCGGTTCGTCTTGAAAATCAAGAAAGAGAACCGAGAAAGCGACGTAGAAGTCAGGTCAATGGACGAACATCGGCTCGGGTTGAAACCTATTCTAAGACGAGAATGGGTGGATGAGTTTAGTAATGCTACTGCTGTGGTTAACTGGCGGTTTCAATGGTTATGGCTATACGGTTTTGTACACCCGAGTACGGGAGAAACATATTGGTAGATACTGCCATTTGTCAATAGCCAGCTTTTTGAGCGAGTTTTAAAAGATTTTGCCCTCTAGTAGGAAAGTAGGACCGAAAAAAAGAGTCGTTTTAGTTGTAGACGGAGCCGGATGGCACTGAGCGTGAAAGCGTGAAAATCCCCGATGGCATACATTTGTATTGTCTGCCTTTACACTCGCCCCAACTCCAACCAGCAGAAAGACTGTGGCCACTGACCAATGAACCGATAGCCAATCGCTGTTTTAAAAACTTAGATGAATTAGAAGCAGTTTTATTTGAGCGGTGTCGAAAACTGTTAAATCTCAAACAGTTAATCAGTGGTTTGACTCATTTCTCTTGGTGGGAGTACGGCAAAAGTTTAATCATGGTTTATCGACCGGACATGATATCAGAGGCGATGGTATTGGCTTCTTCGAGGTTGCCCCTCTCATCTGGAATCGTTTCTGAGGGATGAGCCTTAGACATAAACGTTACTGTTTGATTAAAACATAAATGTATTTTAGACTGTAAAACTGTGACAGTCAATGTGTTAACGTTGATTTTAATCCAGAATTTTGCACTTTTATGGAAATGACACTTAATTAGTTAAATATCTGGAATTAGACATTTAATTTGTTAATGCAGTGGGATGCAAGGTGGAGGGAGAACAAGGAGTACAAATCGTTACAAACTTTGCTATGTAAGGGTTTTCGTTGTTTGTCGATTTGTGTCACGAATTTGTTAATGTGACAAATAATTTGTTATTGTACACGAGTGCAGGCAACTGCTGTAGCGGTTCGATGCGTCGGCGTGTTTGCGTTGTCAGATTTTGAATGCCGATCGACCGATCGGATCAGTTGATCGATAAAAGTGCGATCGCCCAAGCTATTTTTAAACTGGATAACAACAGGGAATGGTGATTAGCTATGATGGCAAATCTCTCGGGGCGCTGCTATGCCGGCGATCGCGATTTAGATGCGATCGCCCATTTAATCAATATTTGCGAAGAAGTCGATCGGCTCGATGAAGGCACTTCCATCTCGGAACTACAACAAGAATTTAACGCACCGTCCCTAGATTTAGCACGCGATATCCGCCTTTGGGAAGATGCGGAGGGAAAATTAATCGGTTTTGCTCAGTTGTCGGTTTCTGAACCTGGGGAAGTAATTGACGGTTGGCTGTGGTTTCGCGTCCACCCCGACGCGCGCGGAGGTGATGTGGAAGCAGCCGCGATCGCCTGGGGTGAAGTGCGGATGCGCGAAGTGTCTGCGATGCGGGGCGCGCGCGTGAAGCTGCGAACCTACGCGCGCGCTGAGGATTGCGATCGCATTTCTGTGCTGGCTAGTTGCGGTTTTAAGGTCGATCGCTATTTTTACCGAATGGCGCGATCGCTTTCTGAACCGATCCCAGAACCCCAATTCCCCGAAGGTTTTGCGCTGCGTCAGTTCCCCGGCGAACAGGATGCGGAAGCTTGGGTAGAAATGTTCAACCAGTCGTTTATCGATCACTGGAATCATCACGATTTAACGGTGGATAAATATAAGCACGAGTTAGCTAAACCCGATTACAGAAATGATTTAGACTTGATTGCTGTTGCTGATGACGGCACATTTGTCAGTTTTTGTTACTGCGAGATTAGTGTGCAAGAGTGCGATCGTACCGGGCGCAATGAAGGCTGGATTGCTTGTCTCGGCACTAGGCGCGGCTTCCGCAAAATGGGATTGGGACGAGCGATGTTGCTCGCTGGTTTGCATCGGCTCAAAGCTGCCGGTGTGGCTACTGCTATTCTCGGCGTCGATGCTGAAAATTCATCAGGTGCATTGCATCTTTACGAGTCTGCTGGCTTCCACAATATTCGCGATAGCATTTCTTATGTTAAGGACGTTTGATCGATGTTACAGTTCGCGATCGCGCTTTGACCAAAGAAACCGGGTTTTTTACTGAATCTGCGGGTTGCAACGAAGTATTTTCGTGAAAAAACCCGGTTTCTCGCCCCTCGTGTAAGTTTTATCTAAAAAACTTTTGCTACCCCCTTGACACCTCTGTAGTATTTATGTAGTATAAAAATATGGAAAGCGCAGGACAAGCAAAAACCTGTATTTTCCGTGCAAATTCTGAACCTTAACAACTGAATATTGCTCAAAATTTCAAGGAACATCAAGTTGGAAGTCTTGCAATACAGACTCGATGGTCATGTTGTTACTTTATACGAGACTGTTCGGTTACAAACTGACTCGACCAGAGTCAGATTCTGTAGGAAATCAGTCTAATTTCAATGAATTTCATGCGGATTCAGAACAGACAAGTTCGGCCAGATTTCAAGCAACCAAAAAGGCTGAGGAAATCCGCAGAATCAAACAAGCTTATCACCTAGAACGGCGCTTCTTTCAGTAAAGGTTATCAGATTTCGTGAATCTTTACCGCTACTGGCAATTTGCTAAGTCTCACAAAAAGCCAAAGTCAAGAGCAGATAAGCTACCAATTCCAAATCCAAATTTGCTCTAGGAGGTATCGGTAATGGTTCACATTCGTTTTGAAGGACGTTCCTATGACTTGGCGGAAAACCAACTGGGTATCGCGGCAGGAATGAGCGACAAGGCTATTAAGGAACGTCTGGCAAATCATTTTGATGTCAAGGGATCTCGCTTCGAGTCTTACGTACTCGATCGCCGTCCCAGCGGTGATTTAATTGTCCGCCCAGAAGCCGTTTACGGCTAGAAATTCACTGAAAGCACGTATTAGACAGCGCACCCCAACTAAAGAAGCTTACAAACTGGAAACGTTCAACTTAAAATCCAATTGTAGGTTCCATTCCTACCGGCCCCTAGGCTGAAAAAAAGCTTCTCTGACTTGTGCGCTGCCTTTTATAGCTGAATTTTTTATATCTTTCAGGCGCTTAAAAGTTCCACTTCGCGCCCCAACAAAGGAAGCTTACATACTAGCTCATTGGTAGAGCATTTCTCTTTAACAGAAAAGGTCGCGGGTTCAACTCCTGCGTATGTGCCAACGGCTTTCTTAACTTGCGCGAAGTGACTTTTAATGCTATAAAAGGCAAAAATAATTGAGCAATTTAGAATAATCACAAGTCAAAACTTTCTAGTTTAGAGATTAGAAAAATTTTGTTCCGCACCCTAACGAGTGAAGCGAATACACACATTCTAATCGATTTGTCGCAGGTTCAAATCCTGCCAGCCCCGTTTAAGGGGCTGTAGCTCAGGGGTAGAGCCATCGGACAGTCAAAACGCTTTGCCAACTTGTGCGGAACATCTCATATTTATAAAAAGTTAGATATAAAAGTGGTGTGTGAGGAGACTTAAATTATGACAAAAAAAACTATAATTTACCGATCGCCCAGCGAGATAGACAGTCTGATTCACGCTTTCCAAGAATGCAGCCTGCCGCGAAGTCAATGGACTCACGAAGCGCATTTAACCGTTGCCCTTTGGTATCTGTTTTATGATTCGGAACAAGAAGCGATAAATGCGGTGCGGAATGGCATTAAACGTTACAACTCGGTTCAGGGAATTGAGACTACAAAAGATGGCGGATATCACGAAACCCTAACGCTGTTTTGGGTGCGAACTATTCGCCGGTATCTCGCCGATGAAAGCCGGAATCGATCGATGGTAAATCTTGCTAACGGTTTGATTGCAAAATATGCCGAGCGCACTTTACCTTTTACCTACTACACGCGCGATAGGTTGATGTCTTCGGAAGCTCGAATTAACTGGGTTGAACCCGATTTGAGATCCCTTGAACTAGAAACAGTTTCCCTCAAATAATTTTCAATAGCAGTTTTTGCCGCGCCCTAATCGCGAGAGCTTACATACAGACCCTATTAGGTTTAGCCATAGGTTTACTAAAAAAAGCTCCCCAAACTTGCGCGGTGATTTTTAAATTTTACTCGCTAGCGTGCAACAACTGCCAACCGCCGATTTGGAATACTTCTCAAGTCCAAAATCCAAAATCAATAGGAAGGTAAAAACAATGAATATGAATACAGCAGAACGCGATTTGCGTTTGGAAATGCTCAACAGTCTGCTCACCACTCCTCACCGTGTATTAGAAAAAGTAGCAGAAATTCACAAGTTAATTATCGAATTAGACCCCATTTTTTACGGTCATTTAGCAGTGTGGTATCAACGCCACGGCGACGTGCGCGATCACAAGGAAGTTTTTGCCGGAAATTTGCTGACTTCGGCGCTGACGGAACACCGAGATGCCGGTTTTATGATGCTGCAAGAGTTCCCTCCCTACGAGGTTTCGCGGATTGTGGACTTTATGAAGCGGCACCAGAATAAGGTGCCCCGCAGCGCGCGCACTGCTGTCACTCGCTATCTGAAATCGCGGGAAAAGAATCCGCAGTTTTTTGATCGCGCCGCCCTCCGCAACCGCAAGGCGATGAAGCATTTGTACGCAACGCTGCACGTCAAGCCGAGCGATCGCGCTAATGCTATTTTGTTTAAAGACAATCCGCCGGAAGACTCTCTGGCATTCGTTTTGAAGCAGTTGGCCAAGGCGACGACACCTGCGGAACAGGCGAATTTGATTGTGGAGTACAAGATTCCGTATACGATCGCAGTTGGTGCGATCAAACAGCTAACGCCAACGGTTTTGGCGGCGCTGATTAACTCGATGTCGCCGCAGGAAGTTATCAACAATTTGAAATCGATTCAGTCGCGCGGCGCGATGGATCACCCGGAAGTCAAGCAGTTGATTGACTCGAAGCTGGATGAAGCGGCAAAGTGCGATCGGGTTTCTGCTTACAAAGCGAGTGTTGCGGGTGCGGGCGCGAACTTCGACGCAGCAACGGCGGCGAAGCTGGAAGCGGTGACAAACGAACAGGTGAAGAAGCGCGGCAAGATTGCGAAAGCAACCGGTTTGTTGATTGACAAGTCGGGAAGCATGGAAAGTGCGATCGAAGTCGGCAAGCGTCTCGCTGCTTTGATTTCCGGCATTTCCGAGGCTGCACTGTTCGTTTATGCCTTTGACACCATGCCGTATCCAGTGCAAGCAAACGGCAGCGAATTGACAGACTGGGAACGCGCTTTCAAGCACATTCGCGCTGGCGGCGGCACAAGTTGCGGTTGCGCGGTGGAAGCAATGCGAATTAAAAAGCAGGTGGTCGAGCAATTCATTATCGTAACAGATGAAGGCGAAAACACTGCACCTTATTTTGCAGATGCTTATCAGAATTACTGCCGCAGTTTAGGGGTAATTCCTGATGTTGTGATTGTGCGAGTTGGTTCTTGGTGCGAATATGTCGAGAAGCAATTAAAGGGCAAACAAGTATCGGTGGAAACCTTTACGTTTTCGGGCGATTACTACTCCTTGCCGAATTTAGTGCCGATGTTGAGTCGTCCTTCGCGGCTGGAATTGTTGATGGAAATTATGGATACGTCCCTGCCTGTGAGGGATGACAAGTGATATAATTTAGGCATTGCCCGTCAGTTATGCTGGTGGGCAATGCTCACTTTATGGGATAGCTACTGTGCCATACCTCAAAGCAAAACATCTATCAACCCAAGGTAAAAGGTTGAATGAGAGGGTAAAAACTGCTAATCGCAAGTTAATTTATATTGGTGGTGAAATCAGGTTTCAATCCGAGATGGATTTGGAAGATTATGTAGATGAGAAATTTGATGAAATATTTCCCTCGCTAATTAAAATCAAAAGGCAGCATACTGTAAAAATGCAGCGATGCGATTTATTGTGCTGTACCCAATCCGAAAAACAGCCGATAATTATTGAGTTGAAAAATGAAGAAGATCGAGGATTAGTTTCGCAGTTAACTCGGTATCGTAAAGCTATTATCACCAATAAATGCTTTGAGGATAAAATTGACTATTCATTGCCAGTTAAAATGATAGCGATCGCACCGAGTTTTCACGCTGATAATTACACAGACAAAGAAGCTTCAAAATTTGAAGAAGATTTTTGTTTTTGGGAATTTGCTGTACAAAATCATCATAATTCAGGTCAATTTAAACTATTAAGTCAAATTTATGAAATTTCTTACCCTGTATTTGGGTTGCCAGAAATCTCTCATAATTTAGATCTTAGCAGTTTACCTCCTTTTACTTGCAATTTTGTAGGTAGGCTCCCACCAGACTATCATACAGATTTTCTGAAGTTGCGAACTTTGCTTTTGTCTCAGCCAAAAGTAAAAGAAATGGTTAGTACCACTTACAGAAAAATATTGTATGGAACTGGGGATGGAGTGAATCACAAAAAAGTGGCCGAAATAACTAACACTACTAACGGAATCGTTTTATTTCTTTGGTTGCCAACAGCCGTTAATAAAAATACCAAAACACCGATAACTCGATTTGGATTTGTTTTGAAAAAAGTAGGCAACCCTTTTTCTCCAAATTCTTCTCTAGAATGGGTTGTTTGTACCAAAGATACTATCAACTTAAAAGAGCAACCTCAACCTAATACATATTCAGGAGTAACTAGAGAGGGGATGTTAAAATGGTGTAAATCTAATATGTACTTGACGCAAGCTGCACTAGGTTATAATAATACTTTTTGGTTACTTATCAATCTTCTTAAAGGTATTACTCCTCCTCTTGATAACACTACTCTGGAATGGTGGAAATCTTACGCAAAGGAGACACCCACGAATTTAGGATGGTTTATAGATTTAGCTATCAAAACCTGGAATTATCGCGTCAAGTAGAACTTTTATATACGGATACATTCAGCAGCAAACGAAAAACAGCCCGCAATCCTTCAGGTGTTAGCATTGTAAATTATTCTCTAGTTTGAGCGATAATTTCTTGTAATTCTGGATTAGCGATGGATGACACTAACTGGGAATCCGCACCAGCCAAAGCCGCGCGCAACTTTTCTGCAGTGAGTGCAGGATATTTCTCTAAAACCTGCTGTTGTGTCCATCCCGCAGCAAAGAGCCCCAGCAAAAATTCTACAGACAATCGAGTTTCTGGCGCCGCTGGTTGACTTGTTGAAGCTTTCGGGTTTGGATGAATGAGCTTTCGCCAGTCCATTGTTTTACTTAAACGATTTGGGAAGATTCCGCCGATTATACTGCATTTGGGCACAGTAGAAACACGGGTCTCGTTGACTGATTGTGTAACATGATACGGCAGGTAATACCATTTTAGATTTTAGATTGGGAATCACTGATGCCAACCAGGGTTTGGAGTTTGGCGACAGTGGCATTTTTTTTTGAGCGGGTGTCATTTCCCCATTTTGCGATTAAATTGTTATTACGATCGCAGTACAGCGCTTTCTTATAGACTAGAGTGATGGGGTAGCAACGGGGCGATCTACCTTTTGCTTCAGTCCGTTTCTATACCAAACTGCGATTGCGCTAAATCTCAACCCAATGTGCAACGAACTGTGCAGCGAACTGTGCAACCCACAATACAACTACTTTAACTTCTTAAAACTATGGGAAAAAAGTCGAAAGCCAAAAAATCCCAGCTCAAAAAATCCAGTTTGCTCTGCCAGCGACTCCAAGAAGCTGTCGATCGAGGCAGTAAAGTTTGGATTAAAACAAATAATAGTAGTTTCGGCGGCATCCCGACTAATTTGTTCGGGGAGTTTGTGGAACTTTTGGTGATAGTTCCCCCTAACGAACAGGCGGAACATATCGATGCTTACGGGCAAGTTACGTGGCTGATTCGACTCTCTGATATTATTGCACTTGCTTACCCTACTGAATATTGGTCTAAAGATAGATTAGAAAGTTTGCTGCCACCCGATGCAGTTACCTCCGAAGTAGGAGATTAACTGCGTCGAGTGTGCATTGCGTACCCTAATTTTAGCTGAGTTGTATTTGGTATGGTGTGCAATGCACACCATACATTTACTATTTTTTAAGCTGTTTTAGCAGCCAACATATACACCTCTTCCACCGATTTTTATCAGTTTAATTAGTTGTTGCAAGCTGAAAGCTGCACTTTACAACTGCCGCCCTCTAGTTCGCTGCAACCTGCGAGAGCTTGAGCTTCTGCTGCTTCTTTATCGTCGCCCCAGCCCGCACCAGCTCCTCCTTTGCCTACTGCGATCGCTCCACAATTATTACTATTAGATGTCAGGGGTTCGCAGTCGTTCGCACCTCCGCTTTGTTCATTGCACACGGCTACTGCTGCGTTTAGTGCTTCTTTCTCTGTAGCATGATCCCAACTAATACCAGTGGCGTCAGAAGTCGGAGAATAAGCAGTAGCTCCATAGGTGTCCTGAGCTTGAGCTACCTGGACTGAGCCAAAAAGAGGAAGTGTCAAAGCTGTGACTACAACCCACTTAGAAAAAAGCTTTTGCAGCATATTTACTTAAGATATCTACAAGGTTAAGTTGCGAGGTTCGCTCAATATTAGATTAGGAAATTAATTACTGTCAATAGTGTTGAGTAATCTTTATGTTTTCTTAAACTAAAAGTGTCTTCGGTAACAAAAAGTAAGATGACGGAGGTCAATTCAGTGGCAGATATCCGCAAAATCCTCAGCCAACTCGCTGCCCAAGAAGCGCACCTACTCGATACCCAATTCCTGGCTCCTTGCGTGCCCGGGGGAAGCGTGCGGACACGAATTAGCTCAATGGTTTATACTTTTCAACCGCAGCCGCGCAACTTTGAAGGATGGGCTATTTTTGGGCCAGTCAATGAGAAAATTGCTGCGGTGATTGAGGAACCGAGTTTGCCGCAAGTAGCCGAGTATTTGCAACTGCTTGTACCCGTTCGCTTGCAGTTGGCTTGCGTGCTGCAAGGGCAAACTTGGCTGGCTTATCCTGTTAACGAATCTGATGCTAAACAGCGCACGGGTGTTGCGAAACCCGTACCAGTTCATTTAGTAACTGAAGGTTCGCAGTTTGAGCAGATCGTTGCGCGGTGGGACGGTCATTGTTTGTGGTTTGAAGAGATTGATAGACGCGCCGATCCGCGGCCGTCTGAGGAATTGAAAGCAGCTTTAAAAAAGTTGATTTTGCCTCAAGAAGTTCGCTTTAAAGGGATGACACCGGAAATGCGAACAGTTTACGAATTGCTGTCGCGAAATATTAAAGGTTTCGATCCGAAAGTGCGGGCAGAAAAGCGCTTGCAGGGGGCTTTGAAAATGGGCGGCGGTGAATTGCGAGATTTTTTCGACCGCGAAAATTATTGGCTGGTTGAATGGACTAGCGGAACGGGAGAACACCACACTTCTGCGATCGCCAAAAATGACTTGACAGTTATGAGTGCGGGGATTTGTCTCAGCGGATTGGACAAAGACTTCGACTTGCATTCATTGGTTGGAGTCGTCGAAAATCGCTAATTCTTGATTACCATGAGCATATTTTTTCACGAACAACTTTACAGAAGTGCCGGAGTGATGTCGCAGATCAAAAATTTCCCGGTAACGGTGTGCGGGGCGGGCGCTTTGGGTGCGAATATTACAGAAAGTCTGGCGCGATCGGGCTTTTGTCAGTTAAAAGTCATCGATCGCGATCGCATTGAGGAACGCAACCTTTCCACTCAACCCTATTATCGATCGGACATCGGCGCATTCAAAGCCAAAATTCTCGCCAACAACCTCTACCGCGCTTTGGGAGTCAGCATTGACGCGCACTCAAAAGAATTGACGCCCGCAAATGCCGATCGGCTGCTTGCCAACAGCGCCACAGTCATCGATACTTTTGATAACAGTGTCGGGCGGCAAGCAGTCAAGGATTACTGTGCGAGTGCCTCCCTTCCATGCGTGCACGTCGGATTAGCTGCCGATTACTCGGAAATAATTTGGAACCAACACTATCGGGTTCCTTCAGCGGCCAATGATGACGTTTGCGATTACCCGCTGGCGCGAAACTTGGTAATCCTGACAGTTGCAGTTGCCTGCGAAGTTATTGTTACCTTTGCTGCTACCAAAGAGCAACAAAATTTAACTTGCACGATCGGAGATTTTGCAGTAAAGCCACTTATATTGTAGAATGTCGGTTGACTGTTGCCAGAAACCTGGTCAATCAAGATTGGATGCCCCCATCCTATAAACCCGGTTTCTCACCCTCAAACAATCGTCCAACTTGCAAAAAACGCTTGAAAAATTAACAGGGAAAGTATGGCCGGATCGCAGACTTTTTATTATTTACTAGCAATTCTCGCACTATTAGTTTTGACGGGTACAAGTAGAGCAAACTATGCAGCGGGCTCCGCAGTTTGCTACACTGATGATTGCCATCGACCAGCAGTGAGACACCATAAAAGGATTTTAAAATGCGGCTCGAAAGGGCACGATGTGAAGAAACTGCAAAAGTTGTTGAACGCGCGGGGCTTGTCCCCACACCCGATCGTAATTGATGGCGTTTTCGGTCCGACAACCGAAAATGCAGTGAAAAGATTTCAGCGACAAGCTCATATTCCTGTAGACGGAGTTGTGGGAGGCAAAACTTGGGACAGACTGTTTGCTAGTTCCTAACTTTAAGCACTGCACAACAAAGGTTCCTAAGTCATTATTGCTAATCATTAATCGCTGTGGTTTGTAGTTGCACAGATAGCACGTTTTGTGCAACTACAGACACAGAAGCTTTAATCAACAATCAATCGCATACTAGATTGCTAATGAATGAAGTTTTAGATTTTTGGTTTGGTCGATCGCACTCTCCAGAGTTTGGCAAAGCCCAAAAGAAATGGTTTGAAAAAGATGCGGATTTTGATGCAGAAGTGCGATCGCGATTTCTCCCGCAATACGAACTCGCCGCCTCCGGTCAACTTCACTCATGGCAAGATTCCCCCGAAAACTGCCTAGCATTAATTCTACTGCTCGATCAATTTCCACGTAATATGTTTCGGGGAACGCCCCAAGCATTCGCCACAGACAGCAAAGCTTTAGCCACCGCCGAATACGCTATTAATCATAACTTCGATCGCGAATTGCTGACTGTACAAAAATTATTTGTTTATCTGCCTTTTCAACACAGCGAAAACTTAGAAAACCAGCAAAAATCTGTCGAACTATTTAGCCAACTCAGCCGCGAACATGACAGCGATTCACTCATTGAATACGCGCAGAAGCATTTGGAAATAATCCAGCGTTTTGGGAGATTTCCCCACCGCAATGAAATTCTCGGACGCGAAACAACCCCCGAAGAAGCAGAGTTTCTGAGACAACCCGGTTCGGGATTTTAAAGCGCGATCGCAAAATCTCGATCGTTCTGATATATTCGAGGTTGTAGAGGCGGTTTGAGCGCGCAATCAGAAGCAACAGCAGGCAATCTGTCTACAAAACCCGCCCCCACCCAGTGACTCTCAAATTAAATAGTGAAATTATAAAAGAAGATCCATTGTTGATTCAACAAAAAGTAGACGGTGGTGAAGAATTTATTAATCCCCCCATCGTCACCCGCGATACTGCACCCGATAAATCCGGTTGTTCGCTTCCTCAGTAAACAGCAAACTCCCGTCAGGTAAAACCAGCAAACCAACAGGCCTCCCCCAAGTTTTCGGGCCAGACGGATCTGTGAGAAAACCAGTCAGAAAATCCTCATAATAACCTTGAGGGCGTCCGTTCGCCGCATTAAAAGGTACAAACACGATTTTATAACCAGTTCCAGCGTTCCGGTTCCAACTGCCGCGAAACGCCACAAATGCCCCGTTCAGGAATCTTTTGGGAAACGTTTTGCCGTCGTAAAACTGAAGCCCCAAAGCGGCCGAGTGCGCCTGAAACAGCACGTCCGGCGTTAATGTTTTAGCTGCTAAATCAGGTCGATCGCTATTGCCATTTCTGGAGTGGCGCGGGTCGAGCAAATTCGGCTTAAAATAAGCGTAAGGCCAGCCGTAAAACTCGCCTTGACGAATCCTTGTCAAGTAATCCGGCACCAAATCATCTCCCAAACCGTCGCGTTCGTTGACCGTCGTGTAGAGTTGATTGGTTTTTGGGTGAAAATCCAATCCCACCGGATTTCGCAAACCGGAAGCGAAAATTTGCTGGTTCTTGCCATCCAAATTCATCACTTGAACAGAGGCCCTCGGCAGCGGCTCCACATCGGCATTAGATTGCGAGCCAACTGATACGAAGAGCTTGCTATTGTCGGGGGAAACGACAACATTTCGCGTCCAGTGTTGGTTGTAGCCGCCGCCCGGTAAATCGGCAATTTTTTGACCAGTACCTGTCAATTGTTCCTGCCCTTTCGTGTAGGGAAATCGGCGGACTTCAGCGGTATTTCCGAGGAAAAAATAGCGATCGGCAAAAGCCATACCAAAGGGAATATTTAACCCGTTTTGGGCACTTGCAAAAGTCTTGCGAACCTCAGCAACGCCGTCGCGGTTGGCATCCCGCAACAGCGTAATCCGATTCTGCCGGGTTTCTGTTACCAAAACATCGCCTGTCGGCGTCAAAGCCAGCCATCGCGGAGCGTCTAAATTGTCAGCAAAAACGTTGACGACAAAGCCAGGAGGGACTTGCAGCACTGGCGATGCGGGAATCGGTACTACTTGAGGAGGTTTTGAGGCGCTATCGCTGGCTCCTGGCTGCGGCAAAGTAGTTGCAACAATACGGATTGGCTGCGGCGAAAGCGGTTTGGTCGGTACAATTTGATTTGTCCCAACATTTGCCAGCGGTGCACGGGAGGGAATTTGCGACAGGGGGCCGTTGTCGCCCACAGCAGGCGCGATCGCATCTGTAGCTCGATCGCACGCCATCATCGGCAACAGCAGAATTAGCAGCAAGAAACGCAGGTAATACATAGCAGCGGTTTCTCCACAATTGCTGGACAATTCTATTATTCTAACTGCTATTAAATCGCTAAGCCACCGCCGGCGCGGTGGCTTAATTCCATTTACTGATACCAGTTGCAAAAAAGAATCCAACTGTAGGCCGGTGCTCCAAAGTTTGAGCTCGATCAGTCAATCGATTTTAGGTTTTAGATTTTAGATTTTAGATTGAAGAAAGCGACCCCACTGATAACTCCGAGGGCTTGCGATCCGGATTCGAGCTTTTTTCTCGCTCCGCGAATGAATCACGGGGCTTGTGACCACATTGCTTTTGGTCATTCACAATTCTCTAATCGAAAATCGAAAATCTAAAATGGTATAACCTAGCTCTACCAAAGTCCTCTCACAGGAGCCGGACGGGGAGCCGGAGCCGGAATCGGACGGGGAGCCGGAATCGGAGCCGGAGCCGGAGCCGGACGAGGAGCCGGACGCGGTGGCGGTTCGGGAGCCGGACGTGGTGCCGGTGCTGGGGTTGCGGGACGAGCAACTGTTGTGGCTACCACCTTATAATCGGGGATCACCGCGATATTTTGTATCTGAGATCCGGCGACGGTGGCTCTGACTTTCATTCCCGGTACTAGACCAATAATTCTCAGGACGCATCTTTGAACCCTGAGAGTCCTGTACGGCGCGCTTTCTTCGCGAATAGTTACTACGTCGCCGACAATACTTTTGACAAAACCGACAATGGTTCTAGCGTTTGCTGTTGTGGTGGTTTGCGTTTGGGCTATTTGAGTTGCAGGGTTAGCCATCGCAGGATGTACTGAGACCGCCGAAATTACCACCGACAGTGTTGCACCTGTCAATAATTTGATGTTCTGAAGACGCATTGAAACCTCACATTAACTGCTATTCAGGGTCGGGTTTGCTTCCGCTGCGCGAAAGTCCCAACCTCTATACCTAATCCAGTTTAATCCCCAGAGTAGGAAATTTATGACAATCTCAAAAAAAGATTATCGAACAAGTATTGAAAGACTAAATTTTACATCATAAGTTCCCGATTTACAACAAGTTCAGCGGTTTGCATCTCTAGAGTGTTGCCGTGATATATTGAGTTTATTCGATCGACCGTAGCAGTTTTTTTCCGCCAACCTAACTGTTGCTGGGGCCAACTCTACCCAAAGACAGATTGTGCTTGCCGGATACAGCAGCGCCATAGTTTGAATACTCGATCCCCAGTCGGTCATGGCTAAAAAATCAAATTAGTCGGAGGTATAATTTAATCATTTTCTGGCAATATTTACGCATAAACCGGGTTTTATCACGACATTCTCTTGCGTAAGTCCACTGAGCCGCTTATAAAAACCTTGTTTTTTTCGTACTATTATTGCCTAAGCTTTGTGTTGAGTTACAAATAATCAGTGGTGGAATTTCAACTAAAAACTGTGCAGCGCAGTTGCCGTCAGAAAGGCATCTCAAAATTTTTATGATCGGGTGCGGTTGGCGGATAATTGGATAGGAACTTTGTAGGAACTGCTGGTGAGGAGTTTAGCGAACAAAACAATGGTGAAGAGCAAATTTTTGTTTGACAAGTTAATTGTACTGAGCTTGAGTGCAGCGGCGCTGTCGGTCGCCCTACAGCAGCAGGCGACTGCCGAAGTGGTGGCTAATTCAAGTAATAGTGCGATCGCGGCGCAGCGGCCCACATCCGAGACAAAATTGCCGAATCTCGGAACCCCAGAACTGCCGCCCCTGGGAGAACCATTTCGTTATATTCCCCAGGAACTAAAGCCTGCGGTAAATCCTATTGAGGAAGTGCGTTTAGTCCTGAAATTGCGAGAACGCCGCGTCTATGTTTACCGACAAAATAAGGTGCAAGCCAGTTTCCCGGTTGCTGTGGGAAAAGGCGGGTGGGAAACTCCTACAGGCAATTTTAAAGTTATGCAAATGATCAAAGATCCAGTTTGGCAAAATCCTTGGACGGGAGAACTTATTCCTGCTGGGCCAGACAATCCATTAGGGAGTAGGTGGATGGGGTTTTGGACGGATGGCAAGAATGTGATTGGTTTTCACGGTACTCCGAATCCAGAGTCGATCGGGGGGGCGGCTTCTCACGGCTGCGTCAGAATGTTTGATAAAGACGCACAGGCTTTATTTGAGAAAGTCGCAGTTGGCACACCGGTGATAGTTGAGCATTAATTATTTGGAGGTTGGGGTGCATAAAAACACATGAACAGGCAAGATGCCTGTTCCACAAAGACTTAAATTTGGTTGTGGGGTGGGCAGGAGAGCCCGCCCATGAAAGACTTATTGATAATGCAGCTATTGGGTGAGTTAAAACTTACATTTTGCACCCCTCTCAGCAACAGGCGTTCCGGCCTGTTCCACAACAAAGAGTTAAATAGATTGCTGATATTTTTCCAGCAACTCCAGAATGTAATCGTAGCCGTCAACACCGATCGCCGGAATGATATTCGCTCGACTTTTCGCCAAAGATTGTTTAAAAGATTCCGCCCCCATTTGACCCCGCAAAATTGTCAGCAAACCAGCCGATTGACGCCACTCCATCGCACCAATTTGCTCCAAAGTATACATCCCCAAACTGCCCGCAAATATCGCTTTTTCTAGTGAGTTGATTCTGTAATAAGCTTGAGCCAAGTAAGCCAAATTCAGACCTTGCAAATATAAATCCCCTGAGAATTGAGCCGCTTGCCAACCTTTGAGCAAATACTCGATCGCAGCTTCAGCATTTTCCAGGGCGATTTTAGCAAGACCGAGACTGCTGGAACAAAAAGCTTGACTTTGGCGATCGCCCAATTTTTCCGATAGCAACAAACCTTGTTCCAAATAACCGATCGCACTCTCGTAAACCTCCGGTTCCACCTCCTCCAACTGCCGCGCTTGAAACACTTCACTGTAACCCAAATTAGCCAGAGCATTTGCCTCGCCTTGTCGCTCTCCGGCTTGTCGTGCCATAATTAAAGCCCGCTGGCTGTAATTAATCGCTTCCTGATAATTTTTTTGAGCAACATAGTTGCGGCTGATGTGATTGAGATTGGCAACTTCGCAAGCTTTGTCTCCTTCGGTACGGGCAATTTCCAGTGCTTGCTTGTGCAGCAAGATCGATCGCTCGTAGACCCCAGCCGCCTGCATCGAATAACCCAAAAGCGTCAGAATCCGAGCTTTCGCTTGAGTGCCTTCAACTCGGCGCAGCGGTTCGTCTAAATAATCCAAAGTATGCCGCAGGGCTTTACCATCAAACGAAGCAAAAATTCCCCCGTAAAGCGGAAAATATTCTCGCTGAGAAAAAGCGCGCAAAATTTGCAAAGTTACTTGAAAACAAGCATTTGCCAACTGCTCGCCGCTCTTGGTAGAATTATTAAACCCACTAGCTAGCTGACTCCAAATTACCGCAAAAGTAATGTAAGTAGAAATTGAAGCTTTTGTTGACACTTTGGAATCGTAAACTTGCTTATCAAACCATGTCGCCAACGCGCGCTGCAAGCACTGCAAAATAATCGCCGCTTCCACCAATATGCCTAAATCTAAACTCGATTGCTGGGCTGCGAATTGAACTACAGATTCACCGATCGCAATAGTATTCAAAAGAGCCTGGGGAAAGGGACTGTTAACTTTTTTTGCCCAAAAAGCCCAAGGCCCATTTTGTTCGGGACTACCGGCAAATCCTAGCTGCTGCGGTTGATAAATCCAGCCCACGAGTTCCGGTTCCAACCGCTGCCAAGATTCTAAACCTTTAGCGATGCCGGCGGTGATTTGCTGCAAATCTTGTTCGGTTTCGGGATTTGCAGTTTGCAGCATTTGTTGGTGCAGAGATTTTGCCAATTGCTGCAATTGAGCAAGAGTCAGCGGATGTTCTTTATTCGGATCGATTACTTGCAATAATGCCAGGAGACGGGCATTAGATTCGGCAGTAACGATTTGTTGGATTGAGGATGCAATTGCGCGATCGACGCGGTTATCTTTCTGCCAGCGTTCCCATTCTCCTTGGATGGTTTTGAGAGCTCGGAGGGTGCGATTTGCCTTTGCTTGTTTGATTTCGTCTTTTTCATTTCTGACTTGATTTTCGGCGGCATCAAGGCGTTCGCCGAAACAGCGTTCAAAGATTTCGCCAGTACCCGTACTAATGTCTTGCACCAGCATTTGATAAACTTGTTCTTTGGAGCGAATTTGACCTTTGAGGGTGATTTCGACAATTTTGTCGATTAGGGCTAGGTAGCGATCGCGAAATGAGGTAGATTCAGGCATAAGTTATTTTTAGTTAATAAATTTTTATGGACAGCGCTTGCAGCTTGCACCATTTCATGCTGCTACTTAATTTTACAGCTCATCTGGATTAATGCCCATTGCTCGCAGTCGATCGGCTAATGGATTTGCCCGCTGCCTTTCCAATTGAGCTCGCTGTCTTGGAAATGCTTCTGCAGTCCGAGCTAAATTGCCATTAACATCATACTAGCGCAGCCACAACCTCTGATCTTCCAAGAAAGAACCTTACCACAAACCAAAACTCAACTTTATTTCCAGTATCCAGAATCGAACACCTGTTAACACTTGTTCGCGGTAAAGGTTGCCAACTCAGCGAAATACTCTCAATTAGTTGTTGTATTTGCTAAAAACCAAGTAATAACGAATCTTCAAAATTATCTCGTAAATCTGCCACTTAGTCTGCGGTTTGTTTGGTTCCGATTCTGTCAGCCCCAAATCTGCATCTTCCCTACCTAGTAACAGAAATTAGATGGCGATTAAAGGAGTTACGGCTTCGTCCCCAATGGCGTAACTTTGGCGCAAGTCTCTGTCTCGGCAAACTCTGAAAACATGGACAACTAAATACCAATCGGGTCTTTTGTACCAATTGGGAGGATTGGAGTCGTAGTAGAGATTTATATCGCTGACAGAGAATACGCGATCGGCTAGATAATTAGGGAGAAAGCAACTATATCAAAAATTTTGTGATTGCCAAGGTGATATTCGTCAGGCAAGCCTGGGAGATTCGAGCCTTCACTTGGTAGAGCGTACATCGTCAGCAGCACTTTTGTTTGCGTTGGGCGAATCTGTTATGTACATTGTTATACAATTATCCCTGCGAGATGTTAAGGAGATTCAGGCGGTATGGTAATTCTTACCATTATAACGCGATGTGATTTGTCGTGGCAGAACGTCGCTATCCTTTGCACCGGAAATTTTTGCTAAATAACGATGCTCGCCCACACCTTTTCTTAATAAATATTCTCATTTTGCTCTGACGGTCGGTTTGAGATTTTTTTGGAGAGCTATAACGTATTTTAGTATGTAATGCAGGTAACATTTTTAAGTGCAATCGCTCAATTTTTTGAGTTTGATGCTGCGCCGAATTCGAGCGACCAAAAAAGATGACGACTGGGAATAACAACAGGTTGACATAGATGAGGTATTTGTAGTATGGTAGGTGGGATCATTTATTGCACATCTGCCACCCAATATCTGCGACACAATTAGTTGTGGCTCTGCCGACTTTTTTGTGAGTACAGAAGCCGTTTTCGGTCAACGCTTAGACGGCTACACCAAAACTCAATTAAGACTCTGTTAGTATATTTACTGTTTACATCTACTGATTTTGAGGTAACAAACAATGAAAGACTTAATAATGGGTTATGCAACCAACTGCAAATTCGATGATTTCTACAGGTTCGTTGTATCCACTCGTCAGCATTGTGATCCAGACAAAGTTGATATTGTTGTGTTTATTAATGCTTTAGGAGATGAGTTTGCAAAGGTAGCTCTAGAAAAAAATATCACCCTTATACCAATTGAAAATGTGTGGAAGTGGGTTACTAGCTCAAAGCTCCTAAATCTCATCTATCACGCAAAGATGGTGGGACTGCAAGCTTTAATTCGACTAAGTTCAGGGTCTAACCGTACCTACTTAGAGGAGGATTATAGGAGTACGGTTGCCAATTGGATTCATCCACTAGCAGGTCGGTGGATTACTTACCATACATTCCTTAAGGTTAACTCCAGTTATCGAATGGTTATGACTTCAGATGTGCGTGATGTTGTTTTCCAAGCTTCTCCCTTCGATGACTTAGACTCTAGTAAGCTTCACGTTTTTGAAGAAGCAGGTATTTATTTTGGGCCGCCCACTCCAGAAAATGTAGATAGTGAATGGGTGAATGCTGTTTATGGAAAAACAACTCTTGAAAAACTGTTGGGAAAACCTATACTCTGTGCAGGGACAGTATTAGGAGGAAACCATCTCATGATGCAATTAATTGAATTAATGGTGGTGGAGGCTGAACGCCATCGTCGTAAGCCTCTAGATCAAGCAATGTTTAATAAGGTGATTAACTATGAATTTCCCAGTAACCAAACGGTCAAACATAATTTGAAGAGTGGTGCCGTCCTCACACTGTGTGGAGATCATGAGAAATGTTGGGATATTCAGGATGACAAAGTGATGGTTGACGATCGCCTTGTTCCTGTTATACATATGTACGATCGCGATTCTCGGACTAAGGAATTATTTCTCAGCAAGATTCCAAGTCCACAGAAGTAACCTGTAACCGGATTTGCTTAGGAATTATCTAACTGGCTTACCTTAATCGGACTCTGCGATTTTCTCAAGTCTTGGTTTAAAACCCGTGAACGGTTACATCCCTGCTATTCTATTCGATGAAATTCTGTAATTGCTTCTGATGTTGAGTTAAACTTCCCCGTGGGGGGAAGTTGAGCTTAAACAGGGAAACTTTAATAACATTCCGCTTTCGTTTTTCTTTAACGCCTTGGTTTTACACTAGAAATCCTGCCTTCTCTCCGACTTGGCGACGGCACACCATTCTTGAAATAACACCAAGCTCGATCGCCCTCAACTCCCGGCCTCACCAAAGTAAAAGCCTGACATTGTTCATCAAACGCACCGATTTGTTTGCAAAGATCCGGGTCAGGTTGGCTAATGTACATATTGCTATAATCAGCGCCGATTCTGTCAGTATTTAACTCTAAATTTCACCTTGTCAACAGCCACTAGCTGCGGCACAACAGTTTTAGCTTCTGCACAAATTTTATTCAAAGCAGAGGCTGCACTACTACGCACATTTGAATTGGAGTCTTTCAGCAAGACAATTAGCTGCGGCAGTGCAGTTTAAGCTTTTGCACGGATTTTATTCAAAGCAGAGGCTGTACTACTACGCACATTTGAATTGGAGTCTTTCAGCAAGACAATTAGCTGCGGCAGTGCAGTTTTAGCTTCTGCACCGAAACTTCCCAAAGCATTGGCTGCACTACTACGCACAGTTGCATCTGAGTCTTGAAGCAGGGAAATTAGCTGTGGCACAGCAGTTTTAGCTTCTGCACCCATCCTTGCCAAAGCATAGTCTGCACGGCTACGCACCTTTGCATCGGAGTCTTTCAGCAACAGAATTAGTTGCGGCACAACAGTTTTAGCTTCTGCACCCATCCTTCCCAAAGCATTGGCTGCACGGCTACGCACATTTGCATCGGAGTCTTTCAGCAACAGAATTAGCTGCGGCACAGCAGTTTTAGCTTCTGCACCCATCCTTCCCAAAGCATAGTCTGCACGGCTACGCACAGTTGCATCGGAGTCTTTCAGCAACAGAATTAGCTGTGGCAGTGCAATTTTAGCTTCTGCACCAACCGACACATCTGAGTCTTTCAAGGTTTTGACAAAAGCAGGAATAGCAGGAAGAGCAATTTGTCTTAGAACCTCAGCAGCACTTTGGCCGACTGACAAATTCTGATCCTGCAAAGCTTCCATCCAATCAGGGATGGCTGGTTCACCTATTTTTCGTAACAGCTTAATAGCTGGATCAAGTGCCGTTTCATCGTTACTCTTTAACTTCTCGGTGAGGGAGGCAATCTGTTTGGGAGTAGCTGTGGGTTCGTCCTTAATTCCAGCCGCAGCATTGCGAGTTAACAGCAAAGGGGATGTGAAAGATAGAAACGAGAGGGCAATTACGGCAACTAATCTTTGTCGGTAGTGCTTCGTCATGGGCCAGAATCCTTGTATTTGATGAGCCGTATCAGCCATTTGAATAATTGTGTATACATTCTCATCAAACTGTTTCAGGACTCCGGGCGATCTAAATTTGTGCTTGTCTGTTGTGAAATCGATCGCCCTAAATACTGCTTAAAAACCGCTACTTTCAGAAGATTCTGGTTCTTCCCTTGAAAAACCCTTCTTTACGTGTAACTCTTGCTGGGAATTTGAATATACGAATCCGGCATTTCATTCTGGTGGTGAATCGCAAAGAAACGGCGCTCAATTTCTTTGAGAACTGCTGCATCATAATAAATCATGCCACAATCAACACAAATCTCTACAGGCGTGTTAGGAACTAGCAAGTATTTACCTTGATGGCTGTAAAGGTAATTGATTCTACGTTCCTCATACCGGTTGTTACCGCAGGTATTGCATCGAATTTCTCGCATGGGTCTATCCTCATTATCCCGGATTTCGGATTCTCAATAGACCTAATTCCTCAGTGATAATAGCACCTGACTGGAGTTCTTGTCCGTGAAGTGCGATCGCCTGCAAGCAAACTTCTGCTTGCTGTCTCGCCGCTAGATTAACTAAACGGATAATCCCGCAGTGAGGTACGCCTCGGACTATTGCAAGTTCGCCAAAATCTTTGTCTAAGGTTACTAGAATACGACCCTCATTATATGCACGAGAAAGAATCTCTTCGTCGCCCGGATCTTCTGGCCAATCTCCCGTCCATATTGCATCATGTCCCGCGATTTCGAGTTGTTGGCGGGAGCCGCCCCAAACACAAGTATCCAAAAGAATTTTCATTTGCCAGCTTCGGCCAAGAGAGGTTCGATACGCTCGTGACTAACCAGTCGGTGAGCATAAACTAGACAAGCCTGAATATCTTCTCTTTCTAGCCAGGGATAGCCTTCTAGAATCGTTTCAGGAGTGTCGCCTGCAGCTAACATTCCTAGAATATGCTCAACTGCAAGACGGCGACCCCGAATAATGGGTTTTCCGTTAAATATCTTGGGATTTACTGTGATTCGTTCTAAGAGTTTTTGAGCATCCATAATTTGAGGCATAATTAGATAATCACTATTTTATATTTGATGATTTCCGAACCCCTTACCCCCTCAAGAAACAATCCTGTTTTAGCAGCCAAAGGATTAACCCGTCGTTTTGGTGGTTTAATTGCTGTAAACAACGTATCTTTTACAGTTGAAAAACACGAAATTTTTGGATTAATCGGCCCTAACGGCGCGGGCAAGACAACTCTATTTAATCTAATGACTGGACTGATACCTGCTTCTAGCGGCAACCTTATTTATCAAAATGAAAATATTTCCCAATTGAAGCCTTATCAAATTGCTAATAAAGGTATTGCCAGAACTTTTCAAAATATCCGGTTGTTTGGGGAACTTTCTGCTGTGGAAAATGTGGCGATCGCGCGACACATCCACAGTCGATCGGGAAATCCAGTTTTATCGGTGCTGGCGGGGATTTTCGGCTTGCCAGCATCTAACGCAATGGAACGCAAAACCCAGCGAAAAGCCTTAGAATTGTTGGATTTAGTCGGATTGGGCGATCGCGCGGGCGAACAAGCCAAAAACTTGGCCTACGGCGACCAGAGGCGCTTAGAAATTGCCCGCGCTTTAGCCTTAGAACCGCAAATACTCTTGTTAGATGAACCGGCAGCAGGGATGAATCCCAGTGAAAAGCACAAATTAAGCAAATTTATCCGAGAAGTACGCCAACAATTCAATTTAACTGTAATATTGATCGAGCATCATGTACCGCTAGTTATGGGGTTGTGCGATCGAATTGCCGTCTTGCATTTCGGTCAGCTTATTGCTTTGGGAGAACCTGCTGTTGTGAGGAATGACCCGGCGGTAATTGAGGCTTATTTGGGAGATGAAACGTAGAAATTGTAAATGTTTCCCGGCTCAGGCGGGGAACGAGTACAATTAATAGTTAGCCTAAAATGAATCTTCCAGCCCTCTTAAGAGTAATTCAGCTATGAGCCTGGTTTCAACCCCTGGAGGACTGCTGGAAAAGAGACAGTTTGGTCATCAAAAATCAAGTCACAAAAAATGCAACATAGCCCACCCAAAACAACCCAAAACATCCTCTTAGAACTCAAAAATGTTTCTGTAAGTTATGGGGGAATTCAAGCCATACAAAATATTAATCTCACGATTAATGCAGGCGAGGTTGTCAGTCTCATCGGTGCCAACGGTGCGGGCAAAAGTACCACCCTGAGAGCGATTTCTAAAATAGTTAATTTGCGGCAAGGACAAATTATTTATAGCGGGCGCGATATTAGCCGCCGCCAAGCTCACGAAGTTGTGAAATTGGGAATCGCGCACAGTCCAGAAGGGCGGCGGGTTTTGGCGCAGCAAACGGTGTTGACTAACTTGGAATTGGGGGCCTATATTCGATCGGACTCGGCGGCAGTAAAAGCCGATTTAGAGCGCCAATTTGAGATATTTCCGCGCCTAGCAGAAAGGCGCCGCCAGCTAGCAGGAACCCTCAGCGGCGGGGAACAGCAAATGTTGGCGATCGCCCGTGCTCTGATGTCGCGCCCGAAACTGCTATTATTAGACGAACCCAGTTTAGGCTTAGCACCCGCGATCGTCAAAGAAATTTTTGCAATTATTCAAAACCTCCGCTCCACAGGCGTTACAATTCTCTTAGTCGAACAAAACGCCAGTTTAGCACTGCAAATTGCCGATCGGGGTTACGTGCTAGAAGCTGGTAATATTACCCTCACAGGTATTGGAGCGGATTTGCTAAACGACGAGCGAGTCAGGAGCGCATATTTAGGTTGACTTGGTTAATTTTTGGAATTTTGAGTGCTTTCTTTGAAGCCGTCAAAGACGTTTTTGGCAAACAAAACCTCAAAAAAAGTGACGAATATGTCGTCGCTTGGTCTTTCTCATTTTTTTCAGTCATCTTTTTGATTCCCTGGGTACTTTATACAGGAATTCCGGCATTAAACTCTCAATTTTGGCTCGCCCTCTTAATCGGAGGTAGCATCAACGCTGTCACAGCCCTCCTCTACATCAAAGCCATCAAAGTATCAGATTTATCCCTGACACTACCGATGGTAGCTTTGACACCTTTATTTATGTTGGTAACTTCACCGTTAATTGTTGGTGAATATCCCAAATTATTTGATTATATTGGCATTTTACTAATCGTAGCAGGCTCTTATTTATTAAATATCAAAGAGAAATCTAAAGGATATTTAGCCCCATTCAAAGCACTGCTGGATGAACCCGGGCCAAAATTGATGTTAATCGTCGCATTACTATGGAGTATTGCCGCAAATTGTGACAAAATAGGAGTTACCAATTCCTACCCTATTTTTTGGGTATTCTCTTTGTTTGGTACAATGAGTGTTTTGCTACTGCCAGTTTTATTGCACAAAACCCCAAATCCAGGGCGACAAATTCTCAAACAATTACCAATGCTAGCTGCTATGGGGTTTATCAATGCTACTGGAATAATTTTTCAAATGCAAGCTTTGACCTTAACTTTCGTAGTGCGAGTGATCGCGATTAAGCGTACTAGCGTGTTAATGGGTGTATTGTTCGGTCATTTCATTTTTAAGGAAAAAGATATTCAAGAAAGATTATTAGGGGCCGGAATCATGATTTTGGGAGTTTTATTTATCAGTTTATAGGTTGAGATTTTCGGGACTTTGACGCTCATTCTCCCCCCGAATGTAGGGGCGGTGTCCCCGTGCCCGCCCTTTCTCGGTTGGGCGGGGATGTCCGGGTTGGGAAACACGCCCTAGCCTTTATTTATGTATAAGTCATGTTATAGTAAAGGCGATCGCACTTTATCTCACTATTTATTAAAATAAAAAAAAATTAATGCACAAAATAGCAGCCACACCCGGAGGTTGGAACCCTCAATCAGAAGGAGTAATTTTTATTCAGCAAACCCCAGCACCAATAGTATTTATTAGTGCTGCTGACACCGACATTCAAACTCTCGCAGCCGCCGCATCCAAAATGCCGGCAAAATTTCCCAAAGTGCGCGCAGTAAACCTGCTTCAGTTGCAGCAACAACTAACAATTGATACTTATGCCGAGGAAGTTTTAGAACGCGCCGAGGTCATAATCTTAAGACTTTTAGGAGGGCGTTCTTATTGGTCTTACGGGTTAGAAATCCTGCGAGAAACTGTGCATAAAACTAACGCATCACTGATTGTAATGCCGGGAGAAGACAGCCCCGATCCCGATTTAATCAGCCATTCCAATGTATCGCTGTCAGCAGTCAATCAACTTTGGCGCTATTTCACAGAAGGCGGAGTCCAAAATTTTGTTAACGCACTCAAATTTGCAGCCGATACTTGCCTGAAAACTGCTTACAATCCACCGCTACCTCAAACAGTTTCCCGCGTCGGAATTTACGATTGGAAAAAGCAAATTGAATCGTCCCCAACTTGCGGACACGGGGACATTACTTCTACATCTAAAGTCGGAATTTTATTTTATCGCGCTCATTATTTATCAGGAAACTTAGCACCAATTGATGCACTTTGTCAAGCTCTAGCAGAGCGAAACTTAGTATCAGTTCCCGTCTTTGTGTCTTCTCTGCGGGAACCAGATTTGCAAATAGAATTACTAGAATATTTCCAACCTAAAGAATCAGAATCCATTCAATTATTGCTCAACACCACAAGTTTTGCAGTCTCGGGTTTCAGCAGTCAAGAACCGGCACAAAACAGCTTAAAATCCTTAGACGTTCCCGTATTGCAAGCAATCTTCAGCGGTGGCGGTTTGGAACAGTGGGAAACGGAACTTCAGGGACTTTCGCCCCGGGATGTGGCGATGAATGTAGCATTGCCGGAAGTAGACGGAAAAATCATTACTAGGGCTGTTTCTTTTAAAGCGGTACAGACTTGGAACAGCGAATTAGAAACAGATGTAGTAGGCTATGTAGCAGCGGGCGATCGCATTTCATTTGTAGCAGATTTAACCGCTAATTGGGTGAAAATGAAACAAACCCCAGCCGCCAACAGACGCATCGCCATAATTTTAGCAAATTACCCCACCCGCAACGCCCGCTTAGCCAACGGTGTCGGCTTAGATACGCCCGCTAGCTGTGTCGAAATCCTCAGAGCTATGCAGCAAGCTGGCTATAAAATTGAAAACATCCCCGCTAGCGGCAACGAGTTAATTGAACTCCTGACTTCTGGCGTGACAAATGACCCGGAAGGACGCGAATTGCGGCCTGTTCATCAATTTTTGGATTTGGCAGAATATGAAGAATATTTTGCTACTTTGCCACAGGAAGTGCAAGATGGGATTTGTAAAAGATGGGGGCTTCCGGGAAGCTATGCACAAGATTTTATAAGTAACAATACGTCTTTTCCAATTCCGGGGATTCAGTTCGGTAATGTATTTGTAGGAATTCAACCATCGCGGGGATACGAACTTGACCTCGCATTAAATTATCACGCACCGGATTTAGAACCAACTCACAATTATCTAGCTTACTATTACTGGCTGCGAGAAAACTTTGGAATTGATGCTATAATTCATGCCGGAAAACACGGCAATTTAGAATGGCTTCCCGGTAAAAGTATAGCATTGTCTAACAAATGTTATCCAGAAGTAGCATTAGGCGCAATGCCGAATTTTTATCCCTTCATTGTCAACGATCCGGGGGAAGGTTCCCAAGCAAAAAGACGATCGCAAGCCGTGATTATCGACCACCTGACACCGCCGATGACTCGCGCCGAACTCTACGGGCCTTTGCAGCAGTTGGAAACCTTAATTGATGAGTATTGCGAAGCCCAAAGTTTAGATCCGTCCAGATTGCCCATGATTCGCGATCGCATTCTCGCCCTCACCAACAAAGAAAACTTAGATAAAGACTTAGGAATACAACTAAATAAATCGGAATTTACAGAATTTATCACTCGCACAGACGGCTATCTTTGCGAACTCAAAGAATCCCAAATTCGCGACGGATTGCACATTTTTGGGCAGTGCCCCGAAGGTAGACAGTTGAGAGATTTGATAATTGCGATCGCCCGCCATCCGACCAACGGGCGATCGGGCTTAACCCGCGCCCTAGCACAAGACTCAGGCTACGATTTCGACCCCTTAACCTGCGATCCAACCTCGATAATTCAGCACCGCACAGCAGGCGATTTAACAGCAGAACTCGAAGAAAAAGCCGTTGAATTAGTAGATAACTTAATCGAAAATATCCGCGTTCATCCGCGTTCATCTGCGGTTAAAAATATCCAAAAAGGAGAAGCAACCCAACAAGAAATAGAGTGGATAAACAACTATATTTTACCTTCACTTCTCCAAACAAACCAAGAAATTACCAACCTTTTGCGCGGACTAGATGGGCGGCACATACCAAGCGGCGCATCCGGCGCGCCCACTCGCGGCAGACCAGATGTATTGCCCACCGGCCGCAATTTTTACTCAGTAGATATCCGTGCCATTCCCACAGAAACCGCCTGGAGAGTTGGCAGAGTTGCTGCTGAAACTTTAATCGAAAGATACACTCAAGAAAACGGCGAATATCCGAAAACTTTGGGTTTGTCAGTGTGGGGAACATCCACCATGCGGACGGGGGGAGACGACATCGCCGAAGCCTTGGCGCTGATAGGAGTTCAACCAGTTTGGGATGGGCCTTCGCGCCGGGTTGTAGATTTTGAAATCTTGCCAGTTTCTGTTTTGGGGCGGCCGCGCGTTGATGTTACTTTGCGAATCTCTGGCTTTTTCCGCGATGCTTTTTTTAATTTAATTGATTTGTTTGACAGTGCAGTAAAAGCTGTGGCAGATTTAGACGAATCGGCAGAAAATAATCCTTTAGCAGCACAAGTTCAAGCAGAGATTCAGTATTGGGAATCTACAGGTTTGAGTCAGGAAGAGGCGCAAGGGCGATCGCAATTTCGAGTCTTTGGTTCAAAACCGGGTGCTTACGGCGCAGGGCTTCAAGGCATAATTGAAGCTCAAAACTGGACAGACGACAGCGATTTAGCAAAAGCTTACATTAATTGGAGCAGTTACGCCTATACCTCCTCTAGTTCCTCAAATTTGCCGGGAGATGTAGCAGGAGTTAAACAGAGTGAATGGGGATGTTCTGCACCCGAAGCATTTGAAAAACGCCTCGGCCAAATGCAAATAGTTCTGCAAAACCAAGACAACCGCGAACACGACATCCTCGACTCGGATGATTATTATCAATTCCAAGGGGGAATGACGGCCGCAATTCGCAATTTGCAAGGCAAAAATCCTGAAACCTATTTCGGAGACAATTCGATTCCCGAAAATCCAAAAGTGCGGCAACTGAGAGAAGAAATTGCGCGCGTTTATCGCAGCAGGGCTGTGAATCCCAAATGGATAGAAGGTGCAATGCGACACGGTTATAAAGGCGCGTTTGAAATTGCAGCAACTGTTGATTTTTTGTTTGCTTACGATGCTACGGCAAATTGTGTAGAGGATTTTATGTATGAAGGAATCGCAGAGGCTTACATTTTTGATGAGAAAGTGCAGACATTTATTCAAGAAAACAATCCTTGGGCACTGCGAGATATGGCGGAAAGATTGCTAGAAGCTCGTCAGCGGGGGTTATGGCAGAGTGCAAACCAGGATACACTGGATAAATTGAGGTCGATCGCCCTGCAAGCCGAAGCAGTCATCGAATCCCATACATAAATACTCAAAAGTCACCATCGCCGCTGCAGACCAATGGTGGCTTGCGGTAATATCTATTAATGTTTCGCGATCGCTGAAAGCTTTATGATTCGCCGCTACATTGCTAGCATCAGCACCAGCATCTTAAAACGTACCTGTGCCGCAACCGCCTTGCTAGCCTTAACTTTGGGATGTTCGTCTACCAAGCCGCCCAACACCGCAGCGCCATCGGGTTCGATCGAATCCGCAGTCTTAGCGCAGTCCCCAACCTCTCTGTTAGCCCGAAACCCCAACAAATCCAACAAATCCAAAAAATCCGTCAGCGTTTCTTCATGCCCTCAAAACGATGGCTTCACCGAGGCAGTTAACTTTGCCACCCAAGCTTCTAATTTGGCTCAATCAGCCAATTCAAAACAAGACTGGGACGAAGTAGCCGCCCTGTGGGTGCAGGCCGTCGCCTGGATGCAAGCCGTTCCCGCCGGCAGTCCCAGACGGGCGTTTGCGGAGAAAAAAGTAATCGAGTACATGAGAAACCTGGTTTATTCTCAGCAGCAAGCGACCGCAACCCGATCGCAAGCCAGTACAGTCAGCTTCAGCAGCGATTTGCTCAACGAACAACTCGAACTTTACCTATCCTACGTTGCTGCGGTCGGGCCGCCAGATGTTTTGATTGTCGGTAGTTCCCGCGCATTGCAGGGCGTCGATCCCAAACAGCTAAAACAATCTTTGGCCCAAAGGGGCAGTCCGAGCTTAAAAGTATTTAACTTTTCAGTCAACGGCGCAACTGCACAAGTAGTTGACTTTCAACTGCGGCGGCTTTTGAAGCCGGAGCATTTGCCTCAAATGATTGTCTGGGCGGATGGTGTGCGGGCATTTAACAGCGGCCGGGACGATCGCACTTTTAATTCGATCGTCGATTCTGAAGGCAGCCAACTTTTAGCAGCAGGCATTCGCCCCGAACTGGAGTTGGATGAACCCAACGAGATTCCGCTGTGTTACAGATTCCCGCAGCCCTGCGCTAACAACACTTTCCGCAAAGCATTGGCATCTGTCGATCGACCTTTCAGGGGCGGGCAAGATGCCCACCCTACAATCAAATTCCCGTCCAGTGGAACAGGCATCGTGCCCGTTGCTGACACCCACCCTACACTCAAATTCCTGTCCAGTGGAACGGGCATCTTGCCCGTTGCTGACACCCACCCCCCAATCAAATTCCTGTCTAGTGGAACGGGCATTTTGCCCGTTGCTGACACCCACCCCAAAATCAAATTCCTGTCTAGTGGAACGGGCATCTTGCCCGTTGCTGAGAATGCTGCAAGATATGATTTAAAACCGATCGCAGCGAATGCAGCAACCCAAAAAGCACAATTGATTCCAGTCTCGCGACGCACAACAGTAGCCATCAGACAACTCAACCAATTGGCAGATTCGATCGACTCTAACGGATTCATGGCTATGTCGGGCACTTACAACCCCAACACTTATTATCGAGAACGTGCTTACGTTTCAGGCCAGTACGATCGCGACTACGAAAACTTTAACCTCGGAGGCAAACAAGCAACAGCCTTTAATTCAGTTGTAGCATTTACCAAAGCTCGCAAAATTCCCCTAATTTTCGTCAATTTACCCCTCACCAACGACTACTTAGACGGAACTCGCCTGCGGGCAGAACAGCAGTTCCGGCAGCGAATGCAGCAACTCTCGCGGCAAAAAGGCTTCGCTTTCCGCGACTTGTCGCAGCGGTGGCCGGGCCGTAACGACTATTTTTTTGACCCCAGCCACCTCAACCGCTTTGGGGCGATCGCAGTTTCTCGCCTACTCGCGGCCGATTCCAGCATTATCTGGCCACGGCCCAAATCCAGCCGCAGCGAGGGGTGAAGGAAGAAGGAAGATGTGGAAATGCAGTCATAATAATATTTATTATTCCCGGCTTTCTTTTTACCAGGATCTGCCTGGTAACGCAGATCCACAGGCTCTGCCTCGCAATGCTCAAAAATAGTTTAAAATCTAACCTGATGTCCAAAACCAATTTGTGCGCTCGAATATTTTAAGATATTTCACTCAGCCTAAAATCTAACAATCAAAAATCCAAAATCCATAGATTGTGAGCTCACTCTAAAATCTAACAATCCAAAATCTAAAATCGATAGGTTGTGCAACTAAAACAAGTAATTATCGCCCACAAAGCCAGAGATACCCTCAGCCAGCGGTGGGCAGAACAGTGTGCCCGCCAATTAGAAAGTCGCGGGTGTCAGGTTTTAATGGGGCCCAGTGGCCCGAAAGATAACCCGTATCCGGTGTTTTTAGCTTCTATTAACAGCCCAATTGATTTAGCGGTAGTGCTGGGCGGCGACGGTACTGCCCTAGCTGCGGCGCGGAATTTGGCGGCTGACGGCATCCCGATTTTGGCAGCGAATGTGGGGGGACATCTGGGCTTTTTAACCGAGTCTTTTGAGGATTTCCAAAATACTGAGGATATTTGGGACAGACTTTCGGAAGATAGGTATGCTGTGCAGAAGCGGATGATGTTGCAGGCAACAGTTTTTGAGGGAAACAGAAGCAATCTCGAACCCCAAAGCGATCGATTTTTGGCACTAAATGAAATGTGTGTCAAACCTGCTTCAGCCGATCGAATGCCGAGCTGTATTCTAGAAATGGAAGTTGACGGCGAAGTAGTCGATCAGTATCAAGGCGACGGTTTAATTGTGGCAACTCCCACCGGTTCGACTTGCTACACCGCATCTGCCAACGGGCCGATTATGCACTCGGGAATGGAGGCGATCGCAGTTACTCCAATTTGCCCTTTGAGTTTATCCAGTCGGGCGATCGTACTCCCGCCCGGTTCAGTCGTCAGCATTTGGCCTTTAGCAGATTACGAACTCAGTACCAAACTCTGGACAGACGGCATTTTGGGTACTGCAATTTGGCCGGGACAGCGCGTAGACGTGCGGAGGGCAGACTGCGAAGCCCAGTTTATCATTTTGCGGGAAAACTATTCTTATTTCAACACTTTGAGGGAAAAACTTCACTGGGCAGGAGCCAGAATTCGGTACAGCAACAATCACCGCAATTAATCCGAATCATCCACCATGAAACTGCATTAACCCCTAGGACACGTAAGCGTGAAAAAACCTGTTAAATCACCAACAATCTAGATACAAAAACCGCCATCAGCCAACCCATAATCTCTGTACTTTGTTAAGATCGCTCAATATCTTGACAAACAGCCTGATCTATGCAGATTTTTAAAAAATCAACCCGACCTTTCAACCCTCAAGATACATATCCCTGTCCCGTGTGCCGCACCGGTCAAATTTCCACCCTAGCGATGATGGACGCCCTAGCTTGCAACTTCTGCCAGCACATTTATACCGCAAGCGTGGAAAGACAATCGCTCCAAATGGCCGATCGCCAACCGCCCGTAACTTGGCACTGGAACGGCAAACAGTGGATAGGAGCCCACCTCGAAGGCGTAGAATTCGGATGGCCCTACTTTGCAGCGGCTATTGGTCTAATTTTCCTTCCCACTACCTTGCTCGGACTTTCAGCTTACTATTTTCCCCCGGTTCCCGGCAGCCGGTTGTCGTGGCTGCCCGTAGCTTGGACAGGCTTAGCTTTTTTGTCGCATTTAGGCATTGTCCTGTGGTTGGTAGGTGAATTTTATCAATTCCCGCTGGTTACTTACTTCAGAGCTTGGGGGCGCAGGATTAGCCGGCGCTAGCTTAAATGCTCTCTAACAGCCGATCGCCCTCCGGCGGCCCACCGACATCGATCCCGGTAAAATTAGAGGCGATCGCAAAATTCAATTCCCAATCAGCACTGAAACAGCTATAATCGTTAGCTATTCTAAATAGTCAAAAGCAAACGCATTGCGATTTGTGAGGAGAGCGATGAACATACTTGGAATCTCGGCGTACTATCACGACAGCGCCGCAGCCTTAATTCGCGACGGAGAAATTATAGCAGCAGCGCAGGAAGAAAGATTTTCCCGCAAAAAGCATGACGCCAGATTCCCTAAGAATGCGATCGCTTATTGCTTGAAAGAAGCGAAAATAGATTTGCGGGAACTCGATCACATAGTCTTTTACGACAAACCTTTAGTCAAATTCGAGCGCCTTCTCGAAACCTATTTAGCCTACGCACCCCAAGGTTTTCGCTCTTTCCTAGCAGCCATGCCGATATGGCTCAAAGAAAAGCTTTACCTCAAAACCATGCTCAAAAGAGATCTGGCAGCAATAGCAAACTGCAAAACGAATAAACTGCCATCTCTGCTATTTACCGAACACCACCAATCGCACGCAGCATCGGCATTTTTTCCCAGCCCCTTTGAAAAAGCAGCCGTTTTGTGCCTCGACGGCGTGGGCGAGTGGGCGACAACCTCGGTTTGGTTGGGAGACGGCAACGAACTTACACCTCAGTGGGAAATTGATTTTCCCCACTCCTTGGGTTTGCTTTATTCAGCTTTCACCTATTACACCGGCTTCAAAGTCAACTCTGGCGAATACAAACTCATGGGTTTAGCACCTTACGGCGAACCCAAGTATGTAGACAAAATTCTCAACTATTTAATCGACCTCAAAGATGACGGAACTTTCCGTTTGAACATGGATTATTTCAACTATACAGTTGGCTTAACCATGACAAACAAGAAGTTTGACGAACTGTTTGAAGGGCCTCCGCGTCAAGCTGAAGGAAAATTGACACAGCGGGAAATGGACATTGCAGCTTCCATTCAAGTTGTTACCGAAGAAGTTGTTTTGCGGCTTTGCAGAACAGTTAAGAAAGAATTGAATGTCGATTATCTTTGTCTTGCCGGCGGCGTTGCTCTCAACTGCGTTGCTAACGGTAGACTCTTGCGGGAAGGTATTTTCAAAGATATTTGGATTCAGCCGGCGGCGGGAGATGCTGGCGGTGCTTTGGGCGCGGCTTTGGCGATTTGGTACCAGTATTGCGAACAAACTCGCACTGTGAGCGCCAACTCGACAGCAAATAGTAGAGAATCCCTCAAAACTGAACTTGTGACTACAAACGCAGCGGTTGAGGAGAGGAGTGAAGTTCTCACTGCCAACCAAGCTGTGGCAACTTTGGCGAAGTCTGTTGCTCATTTAACTTGTCACGATCAAATGCGCGGCTCTTATTTGGGCCCGAGGTTTACTGACGCAGAAATTCTCGAATATTTGGATGCTGTCAAAGCTAGCTATCACCGATTGGACGATGCCGAATTAATGCCGCAGTTGGCTGAGATTTTGGAACAGGGAAATGTGGTGGGATGGTTCCAAGGGCGGATGGAATTTGGGCCGCGGGCTCTGGGCGGTCGATCGATCATTGGCGATCCCCGCAGTGCTAAAATGCAGTCCGTGATGAACCTGAAAATTAAATATCGGGAATCATTTCGACCTTTTGCTCCGTCAATCTTAGCCGAGCGAGTTGCGGATTATTTCGAGATTGACCATTCTAGCCCTTATATGCTATTAGTAGCACCTGTCAAGTCCAGTCTCCGTATTCCGATGACTCCCGAACAAGAGCAGTTGTTTGGCATTGAAAAGCTGAACATTCCGCGCTCGGAGATTCCGGCTGTCACCCACGTCGATTACTCGGCTCGCATTCAAACTGTTCACAAAGAAACCAATCCTCGCTACTATGACTTAATCAGTCATTTTGAAGAGCGATCGGGCTGTTCTATTGTGGTAAATACTTCTTTCAACGTCCGAGGCGAACCCATTGTTTGCACTCCAGAGGATGCTTACCGCTGTTTCATGCGAACCGAAATGGACTATCTGGTTTTGGAAAATTACTTGCTTCCCAAGTCCGAACAAATTCCTTGGAAACAAGATGATGCTTGGAAAAATGAATTTGAACTAGATTAGTCATTAGTTATTAGTTATTAGTTATTTGTTGGAACGAATAACTAATAACTAATTCCCAATACCCCATTCCCAATTCCCAATTCCCAATTCCCCATTTCTAATGAGCGACGAAATTAAAAAACTAGATAAAAAAGGCTTGCGCGATTTCGGGCTGCTAATTGGCAGCTTGATTGCAGTGATCTTCGGTTTAGCAGTACCTTTACTGCGGCGACATTCTCTACCTTGGCAGCCCTGGGCAGTCGGCGCAGTGCTAATCGTGCTAGGATTGGTTGCGCCGAAATCGCTGAATCCCGTTTATCACGCGTGGATGCGGTTTGGACTCATCCTCCACAAAATCCAAACGCCGCTCGTCCTAGGGATAGTTTTTTATCTGATAGTTTGGCCGATGGGAGTGCTCAAAAACATTTTCGGCGAAGATGCAATGCGACGCAAACTCAATCCGAAAATGGATACATACCGCATCCCAAGTAAAGCAAGAACAAAAGTTAGTATGGAGCGTCCTTTTTAAGTGTTTGAAGCAACTTTAGATTTTCTCAAAGATTTGTGGGCGTTTATGAAAGAACGCCAAAAGTATTGGCTGTTGCCCTTAATTGTGACTTTAGTCTTTTTGGGAGCTTTGATTGTATTGAGTCAGGGTTCTGTGATTGCTCCATTTATTTACACGCTGTTTTGAAATAATGAGCAAGTTGAAAAATTTGGGTGTCAATTTGGGTTTGACACTCGGCGGTTTATTGATGGGGGTGGTAATTGGTGAAGTTGGGTTGCGACTTGCTAGAGTTGAGGGCTATCAAAAAATAGGAGATTTCGTAGACTCGGCGCCAACTCGTTTCCACACTTCCGATCCGAATTTGGGCTGGAAGCTGAAACCGGGTGCGTCGGGGGAGTGGAATGGGGAAGGTGCGAGTCTTGTGCAGGTGAATAGCGAGGGTTTGCGCGATCGCGAACATACAAAAGCAAAACCTCCAAATACTTTGCGCGTGGCGGTTTTGGGCGATTCTTTCACCGAAGCAATTCAGGTACCTGTCGAACAAACTTTCTGGTCGAAATTGGAACGAAAGTTAGGCAACTGCGAAGCTGTCAAGGGACGCAAAAATGTTGAGGTCATGAATTTCGGGGTGCAGGGTTACGGTACTGCTCAACAATTGATAATGCTGCGAAAAAAAGTGTGGGATTACAATCCTGATATTGTAATTCTTGCCTTTTTTATTGGCAATGATGTAATTAACAACTCCCCAAAACTGGAATACGATCGCTATCGACCATTTTTTGCTTATGATGCTAGCGGCAAGTTAGTACCGGATATGTCTTTCCGCAATCTGGCGCCGATTGACCGCAACGAAAGAGCAGTTTCCTTCGTAGACCGGATGCCTAGTTTCCTCGTAAAAAATTCGCGCATTTTGCAGGTTATTAAAAAAGTAGACTTAGAAAGGAAAAAGCGCGAGTTATCTGAGGATTTTACCACTTTAAGTACCCAAAACCTCAAGGAACCTCCGAATGCAGCTTGGCAAGAGGCTTGGAGGGTGACAGAGGGTTTGATTGTGACGATGCGGAATGAAGTTGTGCAGAAAAATGCTGATTTCTGGGTTGTGACGATCGGCGATCCGATGCAAGTTATACCGGATGCCGAGAGGCGAAAAAATTTTATGAGAAAGAACAACATTCAGGATTTGTTTTATCCCGATAGGCGGCTGGAAAAGTTGGGCGCGCGCGAGGGTTTTCGGGTACTGAATTTATCCGAACAGATCCAAGGTTACACTGAAAAATATCAAGTTTGCGCCCACGGTTTTGATAATTCTGTACCCTGTGGGGGTCACTGGAATGAACTCGGACACAGGCTGGCTAGTATCCTGATTAACCGAAATTTGTGCGAAAATTTGAAGCAGTCTCAAGTCCCCAAAAAACAACCGTAAGCAGTCAAATTTCATGAAAGATTCAACGGCGCTGAAAAAAAGCCAAAATATATTAATTATAATCGCAGTTAATTTGGCGATCGCCTTTATTTGTCTGGAAGCTTTATCGCTAGCTTTTTATTTTATAAACCAAAAGCAGTTTTTTTATACCAGAACTAAAGCCAAAGAAAAAGTAGTAGAAGATATTGAAAGGATCGGCATTAGACTTGATGAATCTATCGTAGAAAGACTGCACCCACTTTTTGGCTATGTACTCAAACAAGGTGCCTTCACCAATGAAAAATTAAAGTTAAAAGTCAATAAACACGGCTTTTTTTCTCTATACGAATATCCATTTATTAAAACAAATAAAAATCAAGTTATTATCGGAGTTTTTGGGGGTTCAGTTGCGAATAATTTTGCAGTTGATGAATACGTAGATCGCAGATTGTCTAACAAATTGAAGGCTTATCCAGAATTTGCAAACAAGGAAATTATTGTTTTAAATTTTGGGAATGGCGGCTACAAACAGCCCCAACAATTATTGGTTTTAAATTACTTTTTGGCCTTGGGTCAACAATTAGATTTAGTCATCAATATAGACGGTTTTAACGAAGTAGCACTGTCAAATTTAAACAACAAAGCCCAAGTAGAAATAGGAATGCCCAGCGTTCAGCACATACAGCCTCTGACGGGTTTAGCCAACAACAACTTGTCACCGGAAGCGATGAGTTCGATCGTTAAAATTAACGAAAACAAAAAACAATTGAAAGCAGGTATTGACAAATTGCAAAATTGTCAACTTGCTTTGTGTCACGCTGTCACCTCGCTACAGGTGAAACAATTAGTCAACAATTACCAGCAAGCAGTTGTCAAGTACGATCGACAAGTCAAACAATCCAACCCAGACACGGCAAATAGCGGTATAGTATACATTCCCAAAGCTGACTTTGTTTTGCAGGATGCCGCTGCTTTTGACAAAATGGCATCGATGTGGTATGAATCGTCGAGCGGCATGAATCAAGTTTTATCAAGTAGAAAGATTAAGTATTTTCACTTTATCCAGCCCAACCAGTATTATCCCACTAAGCGAGTGTTTACCGCCAAGGAAAACGAAATCGCGATCGACCAGAAGAGTCCTTACATTGAAGGTGTGAAAAAAGGTTATCCAGTATTGTTGTCCAAAGTCGATGATTTGCAAAAAGCTGGGGTTAATGTGTTTAGCGCAGTGAATATTTTAGACAATACAAAAGAGACGGTTTACAAAGATGCCTGCTGCCACTATAATTCAGTCGGAGAGGAAGTATTGGCAAACTATGTTTCTAGTTCCATTATTAAAGTAGTAAGAGAGTCGAAATAGAGGTTTATGAAAGATTTAAAATCCCTCAAAAAAGGACAAGAATTTATCAAGATTGCTTTTATTAATTTAGTGATGTTACTGTTTTTTCTGGAACTTGGCTCTTTGGCATGGTATTTTGTCAAGCACAAGCAATTTTTCTATACGAGAGAAAAAAAGCAAGATAAGTCGGCTTTAGGAATTAATTTAGAAGGAGTGCGGCTGAATCAGTCTATTGTTGAAAGGTTTCATCCTTTTTTGGGATTTATCCAACAACCTGGCCCCGATTTTCGCCCTGGTTTTAAGGTTAACAACTACGGATTTATCTCTCCTTACGATTACCCTTTGAAGAAAACAAAGAAAAATCAATTTATTATCGGAGTTTTTGGCGGTTCTGTGGCTTCTAATTATGGAGTATTTGAAGTTCAAAACAAAATTTTACCTCAATACCTTAAGCAGATTCCGGGTTTGAAGGATAAAGAATTTGTAATTTTGTCTTTTGCTACCGGAGGCTACAAACAACCCCAGCAATTATTAATTCTAAACTATTTTTTGGCTTTAGGGCAAGAACTGGATCTGGTCGTCAATATAGATGGTTTTAATGAAGTAGCACTTTCTAACTTAAACAATAAAAATCAAGTCGATTTGGCGATGCCAAGCATTCAGCATATTTTGCCGCTGACTAGCTTGGCGAATAATAGCCTTTCTACCAAAGCTATGAAAGCAACTATCAGAATCCAAGAAAATAAAGCTAGGATTAATCAGGGTTTGGAACGTTTGCAAAACTGTTCTTTCGCTGCCTGCGATGCTTTGACTTCTGTTTACGTTCAAAATCTAGTTAATAACTATAAAACCGATGTTATTAAGTTTGAAAAAGAACGGCTCAAACAAAAAAAAGATGACAGTGGAAGCGTTATTTATATCAATACTAATAAGTCGGTTTTACAGGATTCAGTAGCTTTTCAAGAAATGGCACTAAATTGGGCAAAAAGTTCAATTTTTATGCACAAAGTTCTGTCTGCTAGTAAGGTGCCTTATTTTCATGTTCTTCAGCCTAATCAATACTATCAGACGAAAAGAGTGTTTGGTGAAGCCGAAAAGCAGATTGCTTTTAACAAGGATACTCCTTATGCTAAAGCTGTGGAAATTGGATATCCGGCTCTTTTCAAAAAGTTTCCTAATTTGGAAAAAAATAATATCAATTTAGTGAATGCTGTTAATGTTTTTGACAAGACTAAAGAGGCTGTTTATGTAGATAGCTGCTGCCACTACAATCAAGCTGGAGAGGTAGTTTTTAGCAATTATGTGGGCCGTTCTATTCTGGAATCTTTGCGGAAAGATGAGGCTAGAAGCAAAAAGAAGTAGGTTTGAAATATCCGCTGAAGGGTTGATGTAGGGTGCGCCTAGCGCACCTTACCGCTGAGTTTAAATTTTAGGTTTTTGGTTGGGTTTTAGATCGATCGCCCGCTGAGTCGATCGGCATTACCAATATCTTATCAACTCGGTTCCCGTCCATATCCACTACTTCCACGCGCAAACCGTTCCACTCAAAATGCTCGGCTGCTGTGGGAATTTTGCCCAAATTGGTAATTACAAAACCGCCCATTGTGTGGTAACTTCCTTTGTGTTCTGCTGACAATTCTTCGATTCCAAACAGCTCAAAAAAATCTTCGACTGCTAGCATTCCGTCTAACAGCCAAGAACCATCTTCGCGCTGCACAGCTTCCGGTTCGTCAGCATCTTCTATTGAAGGAAAATCACCAACAAGTTCGACTAAAATGTCGTTGACTGTAACCAATCCTTGAATGACGCCGTATTCGTCTACTACCAAGGCAATTTGATTGCTAGATTGTTTGAAAAGTTCTAATACTTTTAAACCCCGCGTGCTTTCCGGTACAAATAACGGTCGTCGTAAAGAAGCGCTTAAATCTAGGGGTTGACCAGTTAAAGTCCGAGACAGCATATCAGTAACGTGTACTAAACCGACAACGTTGTCGAGCCCTCCCTGACACACGGGAAACCGAGAGTGACCACTGCCGAGCATTTTTTGGCGATTTTCTTCCACGGAGTCGTCGAGGTCGAGCCAGGTAAGATCGGGACGCGGGGTCATTAAGGCGCTGACTCGCCGATCGCCCAAACGAAAGACTCTTTCTACCATGTCTTGTTCGGCTTCTTCAAAGGTTCCGGCTTCGGTTCCTTGCTCGATCAAAACTTTAATTTCCTCTTCTGTAACTTGCGGTTCTGTCGAGGGCGATATCCTCATCAGTCGCATCACTAAGTCAGTCGAATGACTTAACAAATAAACCGCAGGAGCGCCAATTTTTGAGAGCATTCGCATGGGAATTGCTACGCTTGAGGCGATCGGCTCTGGGTTGTTGAGTGCCAGCCGCTTCGGCACGAGTTCGCCGATAATTAAGGTCAGATAAGTGATGGTTAAAACTGCTACTACTGAGGCGATCGTCTGAGAATAGGGCGCGAGGGCAGGAATCAGCCGCAACAAAGGCTCTACTCTTCTAGAAATCGTCGTTTCTCCGAAAGCGCCCGACAGAATGGCCAGCATCGTAATCCCGATTTGAACTGTCGGCAAGAACTGATTGGGGGCATTAGCCAGATCCAAGGCTACGCGGGCATTGGCTGAACCTTGGTTGGCCATCTGTTGCAGTCTCACCTTCCGTACAGAGATGATGGCCATCTCTGACATCACAAACAAGCCATTGAGGAAAATTAGCAGGAGAACAATCAGAATATCGGTACTTGGGGACATTTCTAAAATTTTCGGTAGTAACGGCGAAGCGCTCTGCCCGGTTAAAGGAGAGGTCTGGAAGCTGCTAATCTCGATCGCAAAATCGAAATTTTTTCTAAACCTGTCACTAGATTAACGGAACTGGCTCAATCGCGATCGCAGGATCGACATATTAAAGCAGAAATCTATCTCCAGTTAAGTTCCCAGGCGTCAACAGCAGAGCGGCACAATCATGGATGTTTGTCGTACAATCTCCTTAACAGGCAAAGGGAAAGAGCCTTCGCCGATCAGGGATTAAAATTAAAAGCGCATGACTTTCTCTTCAATAATTCGTACCCTCGGGCGATCGCCCCTAGCCACAGAACTCCTCAACAAGCTCAAGCGCCATCGCTGCTTGCAACTGTCCGGCATAGCTCGCTTGCCCAAAGGTTTAGTAGCTTCCGCCCTCGCACAGCAAGAAGGGCGGAGTTTACTGGTAGTGACGGCAACTCTAGAAGAAGCCGGTCGTTGGGTGGCAGGGCTGGAGGCGATGGGCTGGCAAACCGTACATTTTTACCCGACTTCGGAGGCTTCGCCCTACGAGCTATCTTACTCCGACGAGAATGAAATGACGTGGGGGCAAATGCAGGTGCTGGCGGATTTGGTGGATAAGGAAGAAAAAACCGCCAATCAGTCGAAGCCAATCGCGATTGTAGCTACCGAAAGAGCTCTCCAGTCTCACTTGCCGCCACCTGATGCTTTTGAACCCTACTGTCTGACGCTGAAGCGAGGTGCGGTTCAAGACTCGAAGATACTTGACCGCCAACTGGTGTCGATGGGGTACGATCGGGTGGCTCTGGTGGAAATGGAGGGTCAATGGAGCCGTCGGGGTGATATTGTCGATGTATTTCCGGTGGCGGCTGAGTTGCCGGTGCGGCTGGAGTGGTTTGGGGATGATTTGGAGCAAATTCGGGAGTTCGATCCGTCTTCCCAGCGATCGCTCGATAAGGTCGATCGCTTAGTTTTAACTCCTACTAATTTTAACACAATTATTAAAGCAGTTTTATCGGAAAAAAAGCTTGACGCAATAAACCACATAGGCTCTTTTGATCCCGAAAATGAAGCGGAAAATGAAGCGGAAAAATTTGTCCGCAGGCTGTTGGGTTTAGCGTTCGAGCAACCTGCATCTTTGTTGGATTATTTGACTGAAAATACTTTAGTTGTTATTGACGAACCGCAAGGGTGCGAAGCTCACAGCGACCGCTGGTTTGAGAATGCCCAGGAACAGTGGAATAGTTGCAATCGGGAATCGGAAGTTGCTGGTGAGGTTACAGAAAAATTGCCAATTGCTAATTTGAAAGTTCCGAAAATTCACCGCACTTTTGCTGAATCTATGGCAGAGGTCGCAGCTTTCGAGAGGCTAGAACTTTCTGAATTGTCCGAAGATTCTACGGCTAAAAAATTTCAAAGCTCTGCAGAGGGCGACCAGCTACCATCTGCGATTAATTTGGCTTCTCGGCCTGTGCCGGTGATGCCTCACCAATTTGCGAAGCTGTCTCAAATGCTCAGGGAAGAGCGCGATCGGGGTTTTACCATTTTTCTGGTTTCTGCTCAACCGAGCCGATCGGTTTCTCTGCTGTCGGAACACGACTGTCCGGCTCAGTTTGTGGTGAATCCGCGCGATTTTTTGGCGATCGACAAGTTGCAATTGCAGCACGTTCCGGTTGCTTTGAAGTACAGCGGCTTAGCAGAATTGGAAGGGTTTATTCTGCCGACTTTTCGGATTGTTTTAATTACCGATCGGGAATTTTACGGTCAGCATTCTCTTGCTACTTTTAGCTACGTCCGCAAGCGCCGCCGCGCTGCCTCTAAGCAAGTAGACCCGAATAAATTAAGCCCTGGTGATTATGTGGTTCACCGCCAGCATGGAGTGGGTAAATTTATCAAGTTGGAACGCTTGACGATCGATCGCGAAACTCGCGAGTATTTGCTGATTCAATACGCTGACGGTACTCTGAGAGTGGCGGCAGATCAATTGGGCGCTTTGTCGAGGTTTCGGACGGTAGCCGATAAAGTACCGGATCTAAACAAGCTGACAGGTCAAACTTGGGAAAAAACTAAAACCAAGGTTCGCAAAGCTGTTAAGAAATTGGCAGTGGATTTGCTGAATCTTTATGCTAAAAGAGCTAAACAAACAGGTTACGCTTTTCCTCCTGATATGCCTTGGCAACAAGAATTAGAGGATTCTTTTCCTTACCAGCCAACGCCGGATCAGTTGAAGGCAACTCAGGATGTGAAACGCGACATGGAGGGCGATCGACCGATGGATCGCTTGGTCTGCGGCGATGTCGGTTTTGGCAAGACAGAAGTTGCTCTAAGAGCGATTTTTAAGGCGGTTACGGCGGGCAAGCAGGTGGCTTTGCTCGCGCCGACGACGATTTTGACCCAACAGCACTATCACACGCTCTCGGAGCGTTTTTCCCCTTATCCGATCGAAGTTGGTTTGCTCAATCGCTTTCGCACTGAAACCGAGCGCCGGGAGATTCACAAGCGTTTGGCGACTGGGGAATTAGATGTGATTGTCGGTACTCAAGCTGTTTTGAGCAAAGCCATTAAATTTCGGGATTTGGGCTTGTTGGTGGTGGATGAAGAACAGCGGTTTGGAGTTAAGCAAAAGGAAGCGATTAAAGCTCTCAAAACCGAGGTAGATGTTCTGACTCTGACAGCAACGCCGATTCCCCGGACTTTGTATATGTCGCTGTCGGGGATTCGCGAGATGAGTTTGATTTCGACTCCGCCTCCCAGCAGGCGCCCGATTCAGACGCATTTGGCTCCCTATAACCCGGAAGTGGTGCGATCGGCAATTCGTCAAGAATTGGACAGGGGCGGTCAGGTTTTTTACGTGGTGCCGCGGATTGAGGGGATTGATGAGTTGGCCGCTCAGTTGCAGGAGATGGTTCCGTCTGCCAGAATTGCGATCGCCCACGGTCAAATGGATGCTTCGGAATTAGAATCGGTCATGCTGACTTTCAGTGCGGCAGATTTCGATATTTTGGTGTGTACGACGATTATTGAGTCGGGTTTGGATATTCCGCGAGTCAATACTATTTTAATTGAAGACGCGCAGAAGTTTGGTTTGGGTCAGCTTTACCAGTTGCGGGGACGGGTGGGACGCGCGGGGATTCAAGCTCATGCTTGGCTGTTTTATCCGAAGCAGAACAAGCTGTCTGATGCTGCAAGGCAGAGGCTGCGGGCAATTCAAGAGTTCGCGCAGTTGGGTTCAGGCTATCAGTTGGCTGTCCGAGATATGGAAATTCGCGGTTCGGGTGATGTTTTGGGTACTGAACAATCTGGTCAAATGGAGGCGATCGGTTTTGATTTGTATGCTGAAATGTTAGAGGAGGCTATTCGGGAAATTAAGGGTCAGGAAATTCCGAAAGTGGAGGACGCGCAAATTGACCTAACTTTGACGGCGTTTATTCCTGCCGATTACATCGCAGATTTGGATCAAAAGATGAGTGCTTACCGGTCTGTGGCTTCTGCTAATACTCCTGAAGAATTACAGCAGATTCAGGCTGATTGGTGCGATCGTTATGGGCCAATTCCTCTTCCAGCCCAGCAACTTATCCGTGTGGTCGAACTAAAACAAATTGCTAAAAAAATCGGTTTTTCTCGGATTAAACCGGAGAATAAGCAGAACATAGTTTTGGAAACTGCGATGGAAGAGCCTGCTTGGAATTTGCTCAAGGCTAATTTGCCGGAACATTTGCGATCTCGTTTTGTCTACAGCAAGGGGAAGGTTACTATTCGAGGTATGGCGGTTTTGACGGCCCAAAAGCAATTGGATAATTTGATTGATTGGCTGGGTAAAATGCAGGGCGCTTTGCCGGAAGCAAATGTTTGATTTTAATATATAATCCCCAAATCTCGCGCACCGCCGAAACCACAGAATAATACCGATGGAACCATAAAAAATATTACTGCTGTTTTCATGATGGTTTTAGCGACAGAAAGGATTAAAATCGTGAAAAAGTTAGTGAGTATTTTTTTGGCGATCGCGCTAGTGCAAGGAGTCCCAATGGCGGTTCAATCTCAACAAATAATTGACCCGATCGATCGGGTTGTGAGTGCAGGATTGATGAATAAAGATGCTAGTGGTAATTTTAATGCTGAGGGCCTTGTAAGTCGCGCCGATTTGGCGATGATTTTAGTGAAAACTTTTGGTTTGGAACGGCGGAAAACTGCTCAGAAACCGGATAGGGAAGTGCCGGACGTACCGAAGAGTTACTGGGCTTACAGTGCGGTTCAAACTGCTTTGAAAACGGGAACGATGAGTGGATATCGCGATGGAATGTTTTTCCCAAATCAAAGGGTGACTCGCGCTGAAGCTTTGGCGATTTTTGCTCAAGCTTACGGGGTTTTTCAGTTTCCCGATCCCAGCATTTCCGAGATTTTAGCTAAGTATCCCGATGCAGGCGAAATCCCTAATTGGGCTAGAAAGTCTCTGGCTACTGCACTTTATGAAGGGTTTGTTAATGTCGATCTCGCAACTAATAAGATTAATCCTTTGAAGCCGATGACTCGTGGGGATATCGCTTACGCTTTGAGCAAGTATTTGGAGCGGCAAGTAAGGCCCACTTCTTTGCCTGTCCCGGACGAGGAGCCTCCTAATCGCGGCGTGGGAAGGTGATAGTTTTGAGTTGTGATTTGAGTTGTGAGTTAAAAAGTCGATCGCCCGCCATGCAAAATCCCGGAGATTTGGTGACTGTAAAAGCAGCCATCAAACCCCCAGGATTTAAGTTTTTCCTCTTAAACGAGGCTCAATTTATTGCCAATGCGTGTTGGCTCAATCAGCAGTAGCCAATTCGGTACTGGCGCCACCGCGCTTCCGCGTCAGGGTATTGAAAAGCATCTGACCGACAGCTTTAATCAAATTGCCTTCTAACTCCATGAACATCTTCATGTTCATGCCAAAAGCTGCATTAGCTTCGTCAACAATTCGCTCTGCTGTGGCTTCGTCAATCGGCAGTTCATTCATTGCCTGACGGTAGTTAGCTTTGAATTCTTTTTCATCAGGAATATCCTGGAATTCATAGAAAGCAGTGCCTTCTCCCTCGGAAAGATTCATCCCGCGCTGGGCAATTCCCTTCAGGATTTGTCCGCCAGATAAATCGCCAAGGTAGCGAGTGTAAGAGTGAGCTACTAACAGTTCCGGTGCCGTCGCCGAAATTTCGTGAATGCGCTGCACATAAGCTTTAGCTGCGGCTGACGGAGCTACTTGTTCGCGCCAATTCGCACCGTAGTAGTAAAATAAATCTTGCTCTAAGCTTTGTTTGCGATTCAACTCAGAAAAGTAAATTTTTGAAACAACCGGATGCTGCTTTTGGCGTTCCATTTCCTCTTCGATTGCCGAGTAGACAAAGTAGAGGTTTCCTACTAACTTCCGGTAAGAAGTTTTTTCTACAACGCCTTTTAAAAAACACTTGACAAAACCGACGTTTTCTGCCATTGTGTGGGACTTTTTGGTTCCCTCACGCAATTTGGTCGCTAAATTGATGCTCATGCTATACTGTCCAACCTTCTATTTTTGTGGTAGCTGATGGATGCGCCAAAAATCTAAAATTTACCTAAGCATTTACCTTAGATCGATTTGATGAGAGATTGTATTAATTTTTATAACAAAATCTACCTACCTCAAACAGCAGAAACCCTTGTGCCTCGGAAGGCACAAGGGTTCAAACTGCTGAAAAAGTTTAGTCGTTAGTCGTTCCTCATCGACAGTTAGCTAATGATTAATTTAGATGTCCAAGTCGAGGAGGTTGAGTTTGGGGCCGTAGGTTTCAATGAATTCGCGGCGGGGGGCGACACGATCGCCCATTAAGATCGTAAAGATGCGATCGGCCTCAGCAGCGTCTTCAATCTCCACCCGTTTCAGCGTCCTAGTTTCTGGGTTCATCGTCGTATCCCACAACTGTGTCGGCATCATTTCACCCAAACCTTTGAACCGCTGAATGGTGTAATTAGCATTCGCCGGAAATTCATTGCGGATGAGATTGTTCATTTCGCGATCGCTGTAACAGTAGTAATGATTGCGTCCCCGTTCCACTTTATAGAGAGGAGGACAAGCAATATAGATGTAACCTTGGTCTACAAGTGCGCGCTGATAGCGGTAGAAGAAAGTCAGCAACAGCGTGCGGATGTGAGCACCATCTACGTCAGCGTCAGTCATAATTACGATGTGGTGATACCGCAATTGACCTGGATCGAATTCTTCGCCTTTGATGCCCAAACCCAGGGCTGTAATTAACGATTGAATTTCGTTATTTTTGTAGATTTTGGCGTCGTCGGTTTTCTCAATATTGAGAATTTTACCGCGCAAAGGCAGGATTGCTTGGAATTGGCGATCGCGCCCTTGTTTTGCCGAGCCGCCTGCAGAATCCCCCTCCACCAGGTATATCTCAGACAAGGCAGGGTCTCTGGAACTACAGTCCGCTAATTTTCCAGGCAAAGGAGACGATTCTAAGACAGATTTTCGGCGCACTAAATCGCGGGCACGGCGGGCGGCTTCAGCGGCCTTAAATGCCTGAATTGCTTTTTCCAAAATAGCGTCAGCTACTTGGGGGCGAAACTCCAAATATTCTGTTAATACTTCGCCTACCAAGGAATCAACAATTCCCCGAACTTCTGTATTTCCCAACTTAGTTTTAGTTTGACCTTCAAATTCCGGGTCTGGGACTTTGACCGAAATTACTGCTGTCAAACCTTCGCGCACGTTTTCGCCGGCGAGGTTGGGCTCATTTTCTTTAATTTTGTTGCGCTTGCGGGCGATCGAATTCATCGTCCGCGTCAAAACAGCCTTCAAACCTTCTAAATGCGTGCCACCGTCGATCGTCCGAATGTTGTTAGCAAAACCTAGAACGTTGTCACTAAAAGCATCAACGCACCACTGCAAAGCCACTTCTATCTGCACGTTGTTGCGTTCTCCTTGCACGTAGATCACTTCTTCGTGCAGAGGCTGCTTTTCGCGGTTCATGTAGGCGATATATTCCTTGATTCCGCCCTCATAACAGTATGTTTCGATGCGAGGTTCGCTACTTTTAAGCAGTTCCAAACGGTGGTCGCTAAACGTAATTCTCACGCCCGCATTCAAGTAGCCCAATTCTCGCAAGCGCCCGGCGAGTATAGTGTAATCAAATTCAATGCCAGTGCTAAATATTTGAGTATCTGGCAAGAAAGAAACTGAAGTGCCGGTGCGAGTACCTTTGTTGGGCTTGGCAGTAAGTTCAGTAACTGGATTGCCTCTTTCGTAGCGCTGTAAATGTTCTTTTTGGTCGCGCCAAACTGTCACTTCTACCCACTCGGACAGCGCGTTAACAACAGAAATACCTACACCATGCAATCCTCCAGAAACCTTGTAGCCACCACCGCCAAATTTACCCCCGGCGTGAAGTACAGTCATTACTGTTTCTATTCCTGATTTGCCAGTCTTGGCAACGATGCCGGTGGGAATGCCCCGGCCGTCGTCTGTCACGGTAACGGAACCGTCGGCGTTGATGTCAATCTCGATGTGAGTGCAGTGGCCAGCCAGCGCCTCATCTATGGAATTGTCCACAACCTCGTAAACTAGATGGTGGAGTCCTCGCGGCCCGGTGGTACCGATGTACATCCCCGGTCGTTTACGGACTGCTTCGAGACCTTCGAGAACTTGAATCTGGTCGGCGCTGTAGCTGCTGGTCATACAAAAATAGCTCCAATAATGAGGCCTAAAGCCCCGAAAGCTTCTAAAATGGGAAAACTCCTAAAATTATAGCACAAAACCGTTAAAGGCGATGCTAGGGCTTTCTGAAGGGAAATTTATTGGGGGGACGGAGGGGAATAGTTTTGAGATTGCTGGAGGACTGCCCTGGTTGATCGCCGTGAATCAGTGTAGGGAGAGAGGGGAAAGCATGGAGAGGAGAGGATTTGAGAGTTTTTATAGGGAAATGTGCGACACCTTATGCCTAAATTAATTACGATTTGCGGGGCGACGGCGACGGGGAAGTCGGGAGTGGCTTTGGCTTTGGCTTCGCGACTGCAATCCTCGATCCTGAGTGCGGACTCGCGTCAAGTGTACCGCGAATTTGACATCGGAACCGCAAAACCGACGGCGGTCGATCGCACTTCTGTACCGCACCACTTAATTGACATCTGCGAGCCGACAGAAACTCTGACACTAGCAGATTACCAGCAACAAGCTCAAAATTTAATTGCTGATGTCGATTTTCCCCTGTCTCCCCCCCTGTTGTTGGTGGGAGGGACGGGCTTATATATTAAATCGATTGTCAGGGGTTTAAAAATTCCGAGGGTAGCACCGATGCCCGAATTACGATCGCAACTTGCAGAACTCGGACAATCTCAATGTTACGCGATGTTGCAGCAGGTCGATCGCTCTGCGGCTGAGAAAATTCACCTCAATGACCCAGTAAGAACTTTAAGGGCACTGGAAGTATTTTATGCGACCGGTCGCCCTATTTCCGATCAGCAGGGCGAAAATCCTCCCAATTATCCTATTTTACAAATTGGGTTGGATTGCGCGATCGATGTTTTGGTCGATCGGATCAAACAGCGCACCGAACAAATGCTAGAACGCGGTTGGATTGTTGAAGTAGAATATTTGTGTAAAAAATACGGCTGCGACTTGCCACTGTTGAACACGCTGGGCTATCAGGAAATCAAACAATATTTGGCTGGCGACATTAAGCTTGAAGAAGCCAAAGAATTAACAATTTTGCACACGCGGCAATTTGCGAAGAGACAGCGGACTTGGTTTCGAGCGTATCCTGAAATTGAATGGTTTGATGTTAGCACGCCAGATTTGCTAGAAAGAGTTTGGCAGAGAGTTGAAGAGTTTGAGGGACGCAGATCAAGACTGATGTAATTTCAATTTTTCCTTCGCAGGCTCTGCCTGGGAATGCCTGAATCCGAGGCTCTGCCTCGCAGAAATAGGGAAGCATAGCCTCGGGTTCTGCGTTCCTAGGCAGAGCCTATCAACGAGGGGAAATCCGTCAATTAACTGTACAAACCCGCCACATATTCGCCGTAACCGTTATAGGGCAAAGTTGGGCGAGTTTCCCACGACCAACTGTTACCGGGACCGACTATCCGTTCACTGGCCTGCGACCATCTGGGGTGCGGCTTGTCGGGTTCGACATTTGCTTCAAAAGCGTATTCGTTGGGACCAATTGTATTCCAAAAAGTGGCGGGCTGTTGTTCGACAAATTCAATTTTTACGATCGACTTTGCGCCCTTAAAACCGTATTTCCAAGGAATCACTTGCCGCAGTGGGGCACCATTTTGCTTAGGTAACCTTCTGCCATACAAGCCTGTGGCAAAAAATGCTAAATCGTTCGCCATTTCTTCAATTCGCAGACCTTCGGTATAAGGCCAAGGATAAAATTGCGACATCAAACCGGGACCGGGAGTAATTTTGGGGTCGTAAAATGAGGTGAAGCGAACGAATTTAGCCTTCGATTGCGGTTCGACATCAGCCATCAGTAATTTCATGGGAAATCCGACCCAAGGAACTACCATCGCCCACGCTTCTACGCAGCGAAATCGATAAACTCGTTCTTCGATAGGAAATTTTTTGTAGAGGTCGTCGATATCATAAGTGCGGGGATTTTTTACTAAACCGCTTACTTCTACTTTCCAGTTTTCTGTTGGCAAAGCTTGAGCGGCTTGCCAAATAGATTTTGTGCCGCCGTATTCGTAAAAATTGTTGTATTTTGTAGCTAAGCCTTCGTCGGTAATTGCTCGATCGACTTTTGCAAAGGCGGGATTCCGGCTCAATTCCGAATAGGCTTGGGTTGAGCTTTGATCCAGAGCAGTTTTTGAGCTAGCATTGCTTTGGCAGCCGGTCAGCGGCAGCAGCGAAGCAGTCACGCCGGCGCCAATTAAATTTGTCATGAAGCGGCGGCGGTTGATAAAGGCTGTTTCTGAGGTAATTTGTGGGTTGAGAATTTCCCAAGATTGGGGTACGCGAATTAAGGGCATAAGTAATAGTTAAAAGTTAGTAGTTAGTTGGGAAAATTTTGCCTAATTTTTAATCGGTTAGTCGATTTGAGGTGGGAAATGGGAAATTTTAGATTCACTCCATAGAACAAAGAATCGCCGATATTTGGCAAGGCCTCGCGATTGCTTAGGTGCGATCGCACTGAAAGTATTCGCAATGACAGTATAACGTAATTCGGTAACAGCAAATCCCGCCGATCGCTCGAATGAGCTCGGTACGATCAACCTATTAAACCTCGCTCGCAGGAAAGTCAGCAATAATTTACGCGCGATCGACGGCAGCAATTGTGGCGAAAATCTGGGAAACAATTATGATCAAGCAAAGATTCCAATTATTTAATTTGTCCACAGGAAGCGGCACGCACCGCCCCGCTTTCCTCCCCCACCAGCAATAATGTCGGACGGGGGTCTCCAGCGGAAAGACAAATGAGTTACTGTACCAATCCCCATTGCCAGAATCCCCAAAATCTCGATCGCGCGACAATCTGCAAAAGTTGCGAGTCGAACTTGTTGCTAAAAGGCCGCTACCGAGTCTTTCACACCCTCGGTCAAAGTCTCACTTGCCGCACCTTCTTAGCAGTCGATGAAGACCAACCTTCGCAACCCCGCTGCGTCATTCAACAGTTCTGCGCGCCCGCGGCCGTCGCCGACGGTCGCACACAGCAAAACCGGACATTTCGTGGCTCAGCCTCAGTTCTCGACGAGTTGGGGAAACATCCGCAAATACCGAAATTGCTGGCATCTTTTGAACTCGAAGGCTGCCAGTATTTAGTGCAAGAATACATCGAAGGCCGTAATTTAGCCGATCGGCTTTCAGAAAAAGGTGTTGTTAAAGAAATTCAAATTTGGTATCTGCTGAGCGAATTGTTGCCAGTCCTGCAATTTGTTCACGAACATCAACTGATTCACCGAGATATCAAACCGTCGAATATTATTCACCGCAAAACTCCCCAAGCATCCCCAGCTTTGGCAGGGAAAGAGGATTTACATTCCGTGGCCCAAGAAAGTGCCTCTGGGCTAGTTTTAGTCGATTTCGGCGCGGCAATTCCGGCTAATAGCGGGCCTCTCAAAACAGAAACGGTCACAGGTTCTGCGGAATACGCGGCCCCGGAACAAATTAAAGGTCAAGCGATTAAGAGCAGCGACATCTACAGTTTGGGCGTCACTTGCATTCACTTGTTAACGGGAATGTCGCCCTTTGATTTGTTTGACATCAAAGCCGAAAGTTGGACCTGGAGACATTATTTGAAAGTACCAGTTTCGGCGCGACTCGGCCGCATTCTGGATAAAATGGTGCAGCGAGAACCATCAAAACGCTATCGCTCGATCGAGGCAATTCTCACAGACATGAAATACGGCCCGGCACCGGTAGACGTGATTCTCAGCAAACCCAAGTGGACTTTGGCCATGTGGGGAGCAAGTACGGTTGCCCTGCTGTCCGTATTGCTGGGTGTTCGCTTGCCCTCTCCTGCACCGCAGGCTTTCACTTCTGGTGAGCCTGTTTCTAGCATTCCCGAAATTCGGTTCAATCCGCCCCCGATGCAGGATTTTAACGGTGAGGCATCGCAGTCGCGGCCAGCAGTGCGGACTCTGGCGGATCAAGACAAAAACCCGGTTTGGGCGGTAGCAGTTGCTCCCCAAGGCCGCGTGATCGTCAGCGGGAATAACGACGGCACAATTCACCTGCTGCACAAGCGTCACGGCAAGCTGCTCAAGGTTTTAGCAGGACATTTGGGGCCGGTGTGGTCGGTGGCCGTCAGTCCCGACGGCAGGAAGATCGCCAGCGGTGGCGTTGACGGTACGATTAAATTGTGGAATTTCTATTCGGGCAAGTTAATTCAGACTTTGGACGGACACCAAAACGGCGTGTTCTCGGTAGTTTTCAGTCCCGACGGCCAGACCCTGGCCAGTGTCGGTAAGGACAAAACTTTGAAGTTGTGGCAAGTCGAAGGCGGCGCCGAGTTGGAAACTCTCAACCGGGTGTTTGACGAGGTGCAGTCGGTGGCTTTCAGTGCCGATCGAGAAACTTTGGCGATCGGCAGCAGCGACGGTAAGATCAGCCTGTGGAACTGGCAGACTGGGGAATTGAAAGAAACTCTTTGGGGTCATTCCGAGGCGGTTTGGTCTTTGGCCATCAGCCCGGACGGTCAAACTCTCGCCAGCGGCAGTTGGGACAAGACGGTGAAGTTGTGGGATATCAGCGCAAATAATCAGTCCCAGCAACCCAGCGGTTCTCTGCTGCGGACTTTGATCGGCCATTCCGACAAGGTTAAGTCCTTGGCTTTCACTCCCGACGGAGACAAACTCGCCAGCGCCGATTTGAGCGGGACTATCAAGCTGTGGCGGATGAGTTCCGGCGAAATGGCGGGCACGCTGAAGGGTCATTCTACCTGGGTGGATTTGGCTTTTAATCCTCAAGACAAAACTCTGATCAGTGGCAGTTTTGACGACACGATTAAGGTGTGGCGACTGTCTCCTTAATTTGTTGGATTCTCCGCACGATCGAAGTTTAAGAGTCTCCAACCACAATCAAAGATTTTGGTTGGAGATTCTTATACTCGGCGATTAAAATCGCTGGTATACAAACGAAGTCCCCTTCAAGCGGACTAAAGTATATATTTACGCAGTCCCGCCGTTAACGCGAATATTTTGTCCGGTAATCCACCGGGCTTGGTCGCTGCACAAAAAAGCCACTACATCGGCAATATCTTCAACTTTTCCGAGTCTTCCCAAAGCAGTCATTTGGGTAAATCTTTGTATTTGTTCGACGGTTTTGCCGACAGTGAAGAGTTCTGTATCCGTGGGACCCGGAGAAATTACATTGACTGTAATTTGGCGATCACCCAATTCCTTAGCTAGCGATCGAGTTAGCTGTTCTACCGCGCCTTTTGTCGCCACGTAAACTCCGTAAGTTGGCATCATTACCGCCGTTGTCGAACTGGAAAAATTAACAATTCTTCCTCCCTCCGCCATGCGTTTAGCAGCTTCTTGACAAGCAAAAAACGTGCCTTTGACGTTAATTGCAAAAAGATTATCAAACTCTGCTTCGGTAACTTCCGCTACAGGTTTGTAAAGAATTACTCCCGCATTATTGACTAAAATATCGACTTGTGAATAGGTTTCCTGAGTGCGATCGAACAAATGGCGAATTTGTGAGGTTTTGCTGACATCGGCTTGCACCGCTAATGCTTTGCCGCCTGCTGCTTCAATCGCTGACACAACATCTTTAGCCTGCTGTGCACCTCTGGCTTAGTTGATGACAACTTATGCGCCTTCTTGGGATAATCGCAGGGCGATCGCGCGTCTAATTCCTCGCGATGCACCAGTCACAATTGCCACTTTTCCTGCTAGTGATGCCATGACATTTTCTCTGCAATTAGCGTTGATGCTGGTTCAGAATAATCATACTATTTTTTTCCGCATTCCGGTACAGAAACAAATTTAAAATCTCAAATAGCCATAATTTTTCTAGAAATCGCGGTTGTTAACTAACACTTGTGGTAAAGTAGTGTCGGCTGTTAAAGTAAAATCTATGAGCGTAAATTTCGAGTTAGCAGAGCAGTATTTGTCTGCAGGCGACAGCCTCCAGAAATCAGGCAAACTTGAGGAGGCGATGGCTCAATATCAAAAAATCTTAGCCATTCAAGCGGATAGTCCGATCGCACTCAACAAGATAGCAGAAATTTATTATACGCAACAGAAATATGTAGAGGCGATCGCATCCTGTTACCAAGCACTTCGCCAGCAACCCAATTTCGCCCCCGCGTACAAAACCCTAGGCAATATCCTGCAAGCCCAAGGCAAAATAGATGCGGCAATTCGCGCCTACTCCAAGGCGATCGAATTTGATCCTAATTTTGTCGAAGCCTATGTTAACTTGGGCAGTATGTTTTACAAACAAGGCCAGCTTGATGACGCCATAACTTACTATCAAAAATCTATTGTTATTCAACCAGATTTAGCCGTCGCTTATTGGAATTTAGGCAAAAGTTTGGAAGAGCAAGGTCGAATCAATGAAGGTTTATTTTATCAAAAAAAAGCTCTAAATTTACAGCCGGAGTTAGAAGGTAGAAGCAATTCAGTAAAAAATCACACTTACTGAAGAGGAATGTTATAGTCAAAATAATTCAATCATTAACGATGCAAGCTGGATCAACATGGAAATTAGCCAGAATCCGCTCGAATTCCTAACGGCTAAAGTACAAGAAACTGTTGCCGATACCCAAAACTTAGCCAACCAAATCGCTGCTAAAGTTGAGGAAAATGCAACTGTATTAACGGCATGGGTACAATCAGCGCCAAGTTCAATGGTTAGTGCTGGGGCGATCGCCACTCAAGAAGCTTTCAAAATAGCACATAACATCCGTTTTGAGAACCTGCCAACTAATCTGCAAATCAAATTTGCGAGGGCTGGTATGCGTGACGGCATCAGAAATGTTCAAGAAGCAGCAAAAGTATTTGAATCCATACCCGCCCAAATTCGTGCCCAAGGCCCAGAAGCAATTCCCAACTTCTGTCAAGATCAAGATTGGAGTCACATCCAAGCGCACGTCAATGGAGGCGGAAGCGAAGCTGCTAACGGGATTTTTGAACATTTTTGGGTGAATCGTGCTCGCGGTGGTGTAGACATGACTGCCGCAGAATTAGCAGTCGCTAAGCAAGTTTTAGCCGATGCAGCGTTTAAAGCAGCAGTTGCCGAAATCGTTGGGGCTGCAATGAAAGGGGCGATCGCCGCAGCAGTAATTGAGTTAATATTTTCTATCTTAGAAAACTCGCTATTGTGCGTTGAAGGCAAAATTACGCAGTCAGAGTTAGTCGAAAAAGTCGCCACCGCCACCGCCAAAGCTGGCATTGCTGGCGGTGTTATTACTGGCATTCTGTTAACACTGTGCATGATATTTCCCCCCATTGCGGCGCTTTTAGGTGCCGCAGCGATGCCCTTGGCGGTTGCAGGTATTGGCTTTATGGGAATTCGCGCCTGGGAAATCTTTTGTCACGGCGATCGACTATTTGGTATTACTGAACAAACACAAAAATTTCTGGGAATGACTGAAGCGAAAACATAGTAAAACTTTAAGTTTCATTAAATACCCGACTTCTTGAAGAAGTCGAGCATCTAGGTATTCTAAATGATTGAGAAACGTAAATAGTATGGATTCAGTAGAAAAAACTCAAGATCAGCAGCATCCGCAATACAAGCGCGATCGAGCCAGTGTCGATACTTTATTAGCAGGAGAAGCAACCGACTACAATTTATCGGAATTAGCAAGATTGATAATTCGCTACCGAGGCTTTCCCGGTGCTAGAGATATTCAATCGGACTTAAAAAAAGTCTTGCAAAAATGGAATCATACCGAAGAAAGTCTTTACGAACAAACCCGTAAAATTCACTCCACAGGTGAAGTTTACAGGAAACAAAAAAGCGATCAAGAAGATTGGGTCTAATTTCAAATCTGCCACTGGTTCCCAGGAAGAGCCTGGGAACCAGTGGCAGTCAACTGTTAACTATTTTCAAACCATCTCTGGTGAAACTTGCATTGCCGGCTGTGGCTGGAACTGGAACAGCGAATAAACCACATTGCGGCGGATATCCGTCATCATGTCCAAAAACAGCTCGTAACCTTCAGTTTTGTACTCGATTAACGGGTCTTTCTGACCGTAACCGCGCAGCCCTACAGACTCGCGCAAAGCATCCATTTGTTGCAAGTGTTCCCGCCACAAAGTATCAATTTGCTGCAAAATAAAGAACCGTTCCGCATCTCGCATCAATTCAGCTCGGATTGCATTAACTTCCGCTTCTTTAATGTCGTAAGCGTTGCGTACTTGTTCGTGCAGGAATGTTTTAATTTCCTCAACGGACAAATCTTCTAGCTGATCCGGTGTCATGTCAGCAAGCAAATAAACAAATTCCTTCACTTTGCTGACGAGTTTGTCGAGTTCCCATTCTTCCGAAGGTAAATCGGGATTGATGTATGCTCCCACAATGTCGTCCATCGTCTGTTCGGCATACTTAATTACCTGTTCCTTGGAGTCCAAACCTTCCAATACTCGGCGACGTTCCGCATAAATTGCTCGACGCTGATTGTTCATCACTTCGTCGTATTCAAATACCTGCTTGCGGATATCGTAATAGTATGTTTCGACTTTTTTCTGAGCGCCTTCGAGGGAACGAGTCAGCATTCCAGATTCGATCGGCATATCTTCCTCAACACCGAAAGCTTTCATCAAACCGGCAACCCGTTCACCGCCGAAAATCCTCAGCAAATTGTCTTCCAAACTCAAGAAAAACCGCGTAGAACCAGGGTCTCCTTGGCGTCCCGCCCGGCCGCGCAACTGATTGTCTATCCGGCGCGATTCGTGGCGTTCGGTACCGATGACGTGGAGCCCTCCCAACTTCACGACTTCATCGTGTTCAGTGCTGGTAAAAGCATCGTATTCGCTGCGAGTTAGATTGTAAGCTTCCCGCAATTTTTGAATTACCGGGTCTTTTGTCGGCGCTTTTTCCGAAGCTATAGCCACGATATCATCGGCTTGCAATTCCGTGAGCGATCGCTCCCCGTACTGCTTCACCGCCAATTCCACCGCCGCTTTGAGCATTTGCTCGGCATCTTTCGATAGCTGCGTCGGGAAAATCTGCGCCGAAGCTTTCCAAGACTTTACCTTTTTCGTAGTCGGAGCAAAACCTTGAGGTGCGGGGCGGCCACTAATACCAGGCACTTGCACCACAGAAAACCCGTCGTCATCTTCGGGTTGCACGATCCGGGGCATAAAATACTCCCGCAACTTCAGGCGCGCCATGTACTCAGAATTACCGCCCAAAATAATATCAGTACCGCGTCCCGCCATGTTGGTCGCGATCGTCACAGCGCCTTTGCGTCCGGCTTGAGCAATAATTTCTGATTCCCGCTCCACATTTTCCGGTTTAGCATTAAGCAAATTGTGAGGAATTTTCCTCTCCAGCAGCAGCCGCGACAGCAACTCTGACTTTTCCACACTCGTAGTGCCCACCAACACCGGCCGACCGATATCGTGCATTTCCGCGCATTCTTGGGAGATGGCATTCCACTTCCCAGCCTCCGCCTTGTACACCATATCCGAAAGGTCACTACGGCTGGTAATCCGGTTAGTGGGAATCAGTGTTACTTCCAGATTGTAAATCTTCTCAAACTCTGTCTCTTCAGTCTTTGCCGTCCCAGTCATCCCCGACAGCTTCGGATAAAGCAAAAAGAAATTCTGATAGGTAATCGTCGCCAGCGTCTGAGTTTCCGGCTGAATTTCCGCCCGTTCCTTGGCTTCGATCGCCTGGTGCAAACCGTCACTCCAACGCCGTCCAGGCATCACCCGGCCCGTAAACTCATCCACAATCACGACTTCGCGATCGGGAGTGACGATGTAGTTAATATCCTTAATAAACAATTCCTTGGCCTTAATCGCATTAAAAATGTAATGCGCCCAAGGGTCAGCCGGGTCGTACAAATCCGTAACACCCAATAACTTCTCAGCTTCACCAAAGCCTTCATCGGTCAATAGCACATTCCGAGCCTTTTCGTCAACCTCGTAATGTTCTTCATTTTCCTTTCTCAGAGCAGCAGCTACCTCAGCCGCCCGTATATACTTCTCACTGGGGCGTTCCACCTGGCCGGAAATAATTAAAGGCGTCCGTGCTTCATCAATCAGCACCGAGTCAACCTCGTCAATCACGCAGAAATTAAAAGGACGCTGCACGACATCTTCCATGACGGTAGCCATGTTGTCGCGCAAATAATCGAAGCCGACTTCGCTGTTAGTGGCGTAGGTAATATCGCAGCTATAATTTTTCTTTCGTTCCACCTGATCCATGCCCTGCTGAATCAGTCCCACAGTCAACCCCAGGAAGCGGTGTACCTGTCCCATCCATTCCGCGTCCCGCCTTGCGAGATAATCGTTGACGGTGATGATGTGTACGCCTTTGCCGTTGAGGGCGTTAAGGTAAGCTGGCAGCGTCGCCACCAAAGTTTTGCCTTCACCGGTTTTCATTTCGGCAATTTGGCCTTTGTGCAGGATAATGCCCCCGAGGAGTTGGACATCAAAGTGGCGCATTCCTAAAACCCGTTGTCCTGCTTCCCGGACGACTGCAAAAGCCTCCGGCAAGATTTCGTCTAGAATCTCTTTCTCCTCGTTGAGAGATTTAGCTTTGGCCAGACGTTCTTGAAACTCCGCCGTTTTGCCTCTGAGGCCGTCGTCTGAGAGTGCGCGGATGTCTTCTTCCAAAATATTGATATCAGCTACCCAAGGCTGAAATTTTCTCAGTTTGCGCGCGTTGGGATCGCCTAGCAGATTTTTAAACATGGCAGGAGAGGCAGATTTTTAATAATTTAGCTATTAGCTTTCAGGGTTAGGGGCTGTAGTGTTAGCCACAACATATACCCTCCCCGATTGTAGCAACCATTGGCTCTCCTGGGCCGTCGCTGGGGGCGATCGCTCGATTTGGGATTTTAGATTTTAGATTGAAGTTGGTGAAGGTGGGTAGCGATCGCAGCTCAGGTATACGTGCTTATTGACAATTCCAGGGCGTAACAGACTTTCCGGCCTGTTCCACAATAGATTAATGTTTTTGTTGGATTAATTTCAGCAACAGGCTTTCCGGCCTGTTCCACAATAGATTAATGTTTTTGTGGGGTGGGCCCTCCTAGCCCGCCCCGATCGCCCTTATTGAAAATGCCTTCACATCTCAGGTCAGATTAACCCTAGTTTTAAACAGGCCGCGGCACTTCATAAGTCAAAAAGTCATAGGCCATTTTCGTATTCGGAAAAATAGCCTGCGCTTCCTTGAGCAAATCATCCAGGACGATCGCATTCCCCGGAGCATAACGCGGACTAAAATGCGTCATAATTAACTGTTTCGCCCCAGCGATCAAAGCCACTTGAGCCGCCATTGTTGAAGTTGAATGCAGGCGATCGAAGGCCATTTGAGCATCTTGATGAGCAAAAGTAGCTTCATGAACCAACAAATCAGCATCCTTCGCTAATTCCACGGCCCCCTCACAAAAAACCGTGTCAGTACAATAAACAAACTTGCGCCCGATTTGATCCGGGCCACAAAAATCCGTACCTTTAAACTGTCGCCCATCCTCTAACTTTACCGTCTTTCCTTGTTTTAATTGACCGTAAATCGGCCCGGAAGGAATACCCACAGCCTTCGCTTTTTCTACATCAAAATGTCCCGGACGATCTTTCTCAGTTACTCGATAACCAAAAGCAGTAACTCGGTGCTTCAAAGGGCCGCAGCTAACAATATATTCGTCATCTTCATAGATGACTCCCTCGTGAATTTTGTGTACCTTAACCGGGTAAGAAAAATGAGTTTGAGAATACCGAACACCAGCTTGCAAATATTCTTCAAGTCCCGGAGGCCCGTAAAGATCGATGCGCTTGACATTCCCCGCCAAACCGCAGCTAGCCAGCAAACCCATTAAGCCGAAAATATGGTCGCCGTGCAGGTGAGTGATGAAAATGCGGCTTAGTTGGCTGACTTTGAGATCGCTGCGGAGAAACTGGTGCTGAGTTCCTTCGCCGCAGTCAAACAGCCAGAGTTCCGCTCGCTGGGGCAAGCGGAGGGCGATGCTGGAAACGTTGCGCGATCGCGTGGGGACGCCGGAGCTAGTTCCGAGAAATGTAATCTGCAAGAGTCAAATCACCTCAATTAAGTCTTTAAAAATATGTTACATATATCCAGAGTGCGGCAAATCCGACATACAGGAAATAGTCGCAGCCAGGAACCGGGATAAATCGCTGTTCCTGCGAACATCTCTTCGCTAAAATCATTTTTGACAAGCGTACAGAGCGATCCACCCAATTCTAACGTTTTGTTTCTTCCGTTCCCCTTCCTTTTTCCCTTGCCTTCTCTTAAAAATTGTTAAACTCATACAGCACAGGAGGAAAATTTTCAAATGCCGTCAGGAGTATTTTTTGGTTCCGTTTTTTCGACATTAAAAAAACGCTACTTTTGGATTTCGCTGTTGTTTTCGCTGGCAATGGTAGCCCCAGCACAGGCCGCGCTGATCTTGCGAGTGGCGGTACAAGACGGGGCAAGTCAGGTAAAAGTCGGCAGTTCTACTAAGGCTGCAATCCGCGACGGTAGCGGGCGCAATTTGGGCGAACTGTCGGCAAACAGTTCTCAGTCAGCTCAATTTCGATCGGGAACAGTGGCAATTGGTCGCTGGGCGGCCAACCAAGTTTGGATCGAGCCGACGGGGAACGGTTATGTCTGGATTGGCGATCGTTGGTATCGGGGACGCACGCTTCTGGTTCCCCAAAAAGGAGGCTTGACTGCCATCAACTACGTCGATATCGAAAAATATCTCTACAGCGTTCTCGGCGCCGAAATGAGTGGCAATTGGCCTCAAGAGGCTTTGAAAGCCCAAGCAGTCGCCGCCCGTTCCTACGCTATCCACCAGCGCCTCAAAAGCGAAACCGAGCTTTACGACGTAGACAGCACTCAGTCTTCGCAGGTTTACAAAGGACTGCAAACAGAATCTTCTGGCACTTATTCGGCAGTCGATGCAACCGCCGGTCAAGTTCTGGCCTACAACGGTCAGATTATTTTAGCCGCTTTCCACTCTGCCTCTGGGGGACATACTGAAAATGTCGAGGATGTTTGGACAGAACCTCTGCCTTACCTGCGTGCTGTTCCTGACTTCGACCAAGGGGCGCCGGTTTACCAATGGAAAGAAAGTTTTTCCCGGGCTCAAATCAGCAATAGGATTTCTGGCGTGGGCAATGTGATCTCGATGAAGCCAGAACGCACTACCGCTTACGGCAGCGTTTTGAGGATGAAAGTAGTTGGAGATGGCGGTTCTAGGGTCATGACTGGCGCAGATTTACGCCGGGTTTTAAATTTGAGGAGTACGCGGTTTACCGTGATTCCTCAGTATGGGGGCGGTGGGAACCCAAGGAACAGCGGCCAAGCTCCTACGGGTTTTCAAGTTGCTGGCAAAGGTTTCGGTCATGCTGTAGGAATGAGCCAGTGGGGGGCATACAATTTGGCCAGACAGGGATACGGCTACCAGCAGATTTTGTTGCACTATTACCGAGGTGCTACTTTGGCTAGAATTGCAGTCCAGTAACTGCTGGGAATGGGCAAGGAAGAAGTTCGGCAACAAATTCGCTTTCTTCGGATGTAACGGATCTCAGGAAGAAGGAAGAAGGAAGAAGGGAAAAACAGCTATTCCTGTATTCGTGACTTCCGTGTCCTGAATACAGGGAATTGGGAATTGGGAATTGGGAATTGGGAACTTGTACGGCCCTTCGACTACGCTCAGGAACCGCGTAGTGGCAGGGCAGGAACCGTGTAGCCGAAGAATTAGAAATTAGAAATTGGGAATGACTAATGACTAACGACTACTGACTGATCACTAACTACATTAAGGATTGCTATGCAAAAGTGGGAGTATTTATTTGTGGATGCGAATATGTATCCTTTTGGAAACAAGCTGATTAGTTTATATGTAAACGGTGAAGAACAGCGAGATTGGAAACAAGGTTCGCTTCATCTATTTGTCAATCATTTGGGCGAGGAGGGATGGGAACTTGTGGCTCTGGATCACGACTCGAAGTATGACCAAAATTGTTTAATTTTTAAACGCCCTAAGCTTATTTAATAAACCTCGGAGTATAAAAAATTATGACATCAATAAAAATTGATATTTTCCACAATTCTTAGCAACGAGCTAAAAACCCGTTCCCCAACAAAGATATTTTTTTGTGGAACAGGCATCCTGCCTCTTCTTGAAAAGAGTGCAAGATTTTAGTGCAAGCTAATTTAACAACAAACAACTGTTTTTTTTTCTTAGTATTACAAGTTGTCGGAGCGATCGATCCGGCGCTGCCATTCGGCATCTATTTTGGCTGACTGTTCTAGTTCTTGTTGGGTTAATTCTGTTTCTGTTGTATAAGCTAAGTCTTGTCCAGTCAGAACGTTTTCTGATGCAAATTCCTGGGCGTAGGCCAATTTTGTGAGCAAGTTGGCATCGGGTTCGTTTAATAACATTGCTCGCTGCTGACGCTCTTGATTGCGGGATTCTATCCGGCTATTTTTCCACTGAATCCAGAAGTAGCGAATTAAAGGAATTGCGAGAAATCCGACGCCGTAAATCAGGATCATGGGATAAACAGCGCTGACGAAACCGATAAACCCACCGGCGATCAAATTATTAGTTAATAGATTCCCCAAAACTAACGCACCGACAAGATTGACCGCTCCTAACCCTGCCGCGAGCATGATTTGGCCGGAGCTGGCGTTGCTGAAACGCCACAGCATTTCTCGCAAATAAGCTGCTACTGGTTCAGAATTTCTCTCGGTGGCTGTGGTTTGTAATTGCGGGAAGTGGTAGACTATTTGCCCTTCGGGACTGACTTCGGGGCGGCCGTCAAAACGAGCGAGAGCGGGTAGCATATATTCTTCGTATTCTCGGGTGTATCCTTGTCCGAGATTGTCGAGATATGGGGCAATTTGTTCGGCGACGACGGCGCCTCGGTTGTTGCGAATTGCAGTCGCAATATCACTCCACTTGCGCTCTTCTAGATTGTGATTTGGATTCCCGTCTCCAAATAGAAAGGAGAAAACTGCTTCTAGAAAACTCATCTGGGGTTTTTGGTCAGTTAAGCGCGATCGCTGCTGGTAGTATGGTTGGTCATGGTTCCAGTAAAATATCCAGATTAAGTCGTTCCAGAAGTAGGGAAAAAAGGAAAAGCCGCCGCCTCTGCCGCCCCCGCTACCACCGTCTCCTCCGCTGCCGCTGTTATTGCTATCGCCGCTGGAGAGTAAAATCGTGATAGCAACAAAAATTAAGAGGATAGAAGCTACCAGCACTATGCCGAAAGATATCCGAATCAGATAAAATAAAATGCGCCAGATTTTTTGCCACCATTCCTGCAACTGCAAGCGCAAGAATTTGTTTCGCAAAATATCTCGAAAGTTCTTGGGAAATAGGTAGGCAATGTCGCCGGATTCTGCTACTTGCAGGTTGCCGCCTGCTTCGGAGGCGAGGGTTAACAGTTCTCGCTGGGCAAAATTGACATCTAATCCAGCTTTTGCCGCCACGTCTCCAACCGTAACGCGGTAGCCAAGTTGTTCGACGGCTTGCATAATGGTGGGATTCGGAGCCATAGGTTTCTCTCTGTGAAAATTACCCGGTTATTTTTATTATATATTGTGGGAATTCGAGGTGGTTTTGGCGATCGGGTTTCTGATTTTTTTTGAGGCTGCTCTTGACTTTGGGGCAAAATATTGCTAGTGTTTTGCCGAATAACTTTTAAGTATGGGCTGAACTCGGATAGCTTAATAAAACTTTGTGATTGAATTTCTCCTCGGCAGGCTATTTGCTTGTTTGCTCTGAGAGTCAACGACGGGGATGGTGAGTACAGTTAGTAGGGTACGGTGCGCGATCGTCGCCCGTTGGTGTTAGCTTTCGCGATCCGAAGGAAAGCCATCGAAGAGGATTGTCCCTGCACCCTCCAGCAGAACTTTTTCCACCGTTGCGGGTTTTTGTAAGTTTTGTGTAGAGTACGAGAGAGGTTAAAGAAATCTGGTTTTTTTGCAAGTCTTGCAAGACTTATATAAAATAGATAGAACTTGCGAGAGTGTTAAACCCAAGGGCGTGTTTGAAGGTTCGCAGTTGCGATCGACTAAACCTTTTAGCGCCCTCAACACAACGGCCCACTACAACAGTGGCGCAATTATTAATAGGAAAACTTTACAGGCTAATTTTTCTGATTAGCCACTAACCAAAGAATCGCATATGCCAAGAACTCAACGCAACGATAACTTTATTGACAAAAGTTTCACGGTAATGGCTGATATCATCCTGAAGATTATGCCGGCCAAAAAGCAGGCGAAGGAAGCTTTTGCTTATTACCGGGATGGTATGTCAGCTCAAGCAGATGGCGAATATGCTGAAGCGTTGGATAATTACCATGAAGCGCTGAAGCTGGAGGAAGATCCTTACGATCGCAGTTATGTCTTGTACAATATGGGGCTGATCCATACTAGCAACGGCGAACATGATAAAGCTTTGGAATATTACAGCGAGGCTTTGGATCTCAATCCGAGAATGCCACAAGCACTGAATAATATTGCTGTGATTTACCACTATCAAGGGGAAAAGGAAAAGGAAGCTGGCAATATTGAAGGGGCGGAAGGGCTGTTTGATAAAGCTGCCGATTATTGGAAAGAGGCTATTCGCTTGGCCCCAAACAATTACATTGAAGTGCAAAATTGGCTTAAGACGACAGGTCGATCGCAAATTGATGTGTATTTTTAACTAGGATGGGCATGGGGCATGGGGCATAGTTAGTAGTTCGTCGTTTCTCTAGTAACAAATAACCAATTTCCAATTGCCAATTCCCAATGCCCAATTCCCAATGCCCAATTCCCAATTCCCCATTCCCAATTCCCCATTCCCGATTTTTATGATTGACAGAGAAGAAGTTCGGAAAGTAGCGAATTTAGCGAGATTGGAATTAACGCCGGAAGAAGAAGAGCAGTTTACTGGTCAACTTAACGGTATTTTGGATTATTTCGAGCAGTTGAGTGAACTAGATACGAGTAAGGTGCAGCCGACAACGCGGGCGATCGATGTTAGTAACGTAATGCGATCGGACGATTTGCAACCTTTTGCTAAGGGAGAAAGTATTTTGGAGGGAGCTCCCGATCGCGATGGGGAGTTTTTTAAAGTGCCTAAGATTATGTAGGGTTCCCGCTGCGTACATAACTGAGGAAAATCACTTGAGGGGCTGGCTCCCATGCCAACCCCTCAAGCAGATTAAACTAAGTGTGGAACAAGTAATAAGTAAGCCCGGTAAAAGCCACCCCACAAGCAGATTAAACTGATAGAAACTCAAAACAATCTCACTAATAGGGATAAATCTGTAAAGTTCATTCTTGGGGTGACAAATAGTCATGTACATATTAATTGGTGGAGCAGGAATGATGGGGCTGGGTTTAGCCCAGCAGCTATTAAAACTCGGTCATACGGTTGCAATCATCGATGCCGACCCGCTTGCGTGTCGCTTTGCTCGTGAAAAAATCGGAGTGATGGCATTTGAAGGCAGTGCGGTGAGTACAACGGTTCTTCTGGAAGCGGGAATTAAACAAGCAAACGCAGTCGTTGCAGCACTCAGCGATGATGCACTGAATTTAGCGCTGATCACCCTATCCAGGAGCTATGGCATTTCCCATATTGTAGTGCGAATGCGCGATCGCGAATTCATGGAAGCCTATCGCCTTGCCGGAGCCAGTCACATCATCAGCACGATTGATTTGGCAGTCGCAACAATGGCAAATGCGATTGAATACCCTCAAATCGAATCGATGATGCACTTTGAACAAGGACAAGTTGAGGTGCTAAAGCTGCCAGTTCCCGGCGATTGCAATGTGGCAGGTCGCACCGTTGCTCAAATTGCTCAAGACCCTGGTTTTCCAACAGGTTCGCTGATTATTGGTTATCAATGCCATGCCTGCGCCAATCTGGAGATTCCGAACGGCAATACTGTTCTTGAAGCAGGCTCTACCATCTTGGTAGTCACCCGTCCAGAGCTAGTTCACCAGATGATTGATTACCTCGGCATTCGCGCTAGTCATCTGCCAACTTTAGAAGTTTCTCATCCAAATCTTTGATGTAAGGCTCAACCAGATCCTCTGGGACAATTCGCTTGCGGAGGGCATCGCTAACTGCTCCTTTTTCTGCTAGAAGCAATCGCCGTCGAATCGTATCTAGCCCGCTGCGATCGCCCTGGACTTGCCCGGCCCGATGTTGATTGTAGAGATCGCGCAGCACTCGCTCAGAGTGTGCTACTCGTGCTTGATATGATGCCCATAACTCTTCGTAAACTGCCTTCGGCAACACGCCAGATTTCAGCAAACTATCTAGCTCATCTTGAGCCGCTTTGGAAGCGATCAACTGAATCTGTAACTGCCCAGCTTCCTGCATTACATCAGAAACACGGCTAATTTTTAGTCGTTTTACTATCCACGGTAAACTTAATCCCTGTCCGACCAAAGAGAATAAAACTGCACCGAATACCAGGGCAATGATGTTATCCCGTCCTGGTAGGGTCAAGGGAATGGCAACAGCTAAGGCCATTGAGAGAGACCCTTTAATATTCCCTAAAACCAAAATGTGCTGCCAGCGTAGCGGAATAGGACGATCGAACCAGCGCAGCCCCGCTAATAACAAATAGACCGAGAGAATCCGTCCCAGTTGATAGGCCAGAATGACCAATAAAATCGATGGCAAAATTCTCCACAGCGTCAGCGGATTAATTTCAATTCCAATCAGCAGGAAAATAAACGTATTGACGCCAAAACCAGCGTATTCCCAGAAACTCAGCAAGGTAATCCGATCCGAGGCAGACGAACTGCGAGGCAGCCCGAGGTTGCCAAAAACAAGTCCGGCGATGACCACCGCCACCGCGCCCGATACGCCTAAAAATTGTCCGATTTGGAAGGTTCCCAATGCGAGAGCGACGGTTAGCAAAAGGCTACTCAACGGATCGTTTAAGCGAACAAATATCGGCACGCTCAAGTAACCTAAAACACCCCCAACCAGTGCCCCACCTAAGGCAACCACGAGCAGTTCCTTCACGCCTTGTATAGCGGTGAGAGAGCCTGTCGCATAAATGACCAAAACCAAATTAAATGAAATTAGAGCAGCCGCATCATTGAACAGAGTTTCTCCCTCAACAATTGTGGACAATCGAGAAGGCACGCGGATCTCTTTAAAAACCGCGATCATCGAGACTGTATCAGTGTTTGCCAGAATGACTCCGATCAGCAACGCAGGAATCCAGTCTAGCCCCAGCCCAAATTTAACCAGAACAGCGATAATTCCTGAAGAAAAGATAGAGCCTGGACCCGCCAGCAGGGCGATCGGCTTAAAGGTACTGCGGAGACGGCTGATATCCGTATTGATAGATGCTTCAAAAATAAGAATGGGTAGAAAAAGATTTAATACTAAAGATGGGTCTAAACCAATTCGACGCGACAATAGCTCTGTAATGGGCAAGCCTGCTAACACTAAGCCCGTCACGTAGGGAATTCGCAACCGTTGGGTTACGAGTGCAACAAAAGTTGCAATCAGCAGCAGAATGATCAAGATGATTACCAATTCAGGAATGGCTCCTGCAGTTTGGCTATTTGTAGCAGGATCGCTGCCCAAGGGAGGTGCTTGCGCTACAATCCACTCGATCGCCGATACTCCTCTCATAAACTCGTTTTCCTCAAATAAATTGACAGATTAACTACCGTTTTAGTCTACAGGAAACGGTTCACTCTGCTGTAGACGTAACTGCAATTTATGTGGTCTATTTGGATGAATGCCGATGAAGCTGAAATAGGATTTCTGGGTTTGTTGGGCGATCGCATCGTTTTTAGAGTGCAATTTTTTTGGTAGATCTGGATGATTTTCCAACCCTTACAGGATGCTAATTGCTCTTAATTGTGCTGGGTTTTAATTTTTTTTAACAGTCTCTTCTGAAGTGTTGCCGACCCGATCGCGGTTGCCGCTAAGGCGAGTAATGGAAGTTGTCGATCCGTATGTCAGGAATAGGAGAGCGATCGCCCAAAATCATCGACAGTCAAATTTTTGAGTGGGTTTTGGACGTTCTGATTGGCGGGAATAAATTCCTCAAAGGTAATCGTCTTTTCTGACCTTGAATTTAGGTAGCATCACAGACACGCCACGTCAGAATCTCCCAACGTTTAAGGACAGGTTCAGCAATCACGATCTCATTTTCTCTTGCCTCCATGACGATCAAATAATCTCCCTGGTTAAATCTGTTATTGTACATTCTTGCTTGTTCTTCTGGCACCAACCATCCTTGAAGTGCGCCATATAGACCGCCAGCAGTTGCAGCAATCCCACTTCCAAAGAAAGTTGCTAAAATGCTTTCCACCGCTACTGCCTGACCAATACCGGGAATTAGCAGGCTGCTGAGTCCAACAATTAAGGCTAGTGAACCTAGTCGTATGCTGCCTAAGATCGCGCCTACTTGTGCGCCTGCTGCTCTTGTGATTAAAATTTGCTGCACGCCCAGAGACTCCAAATTATCATTGTCAGAAGGTTTAGCAATCACTGAAATCTTGTGCATCGGGAAGCCCCTGCTTTTTAGCTCCACTAGCGCCTGCTTTGCGTTTCGATGATTAGTAAATAGGCCGCTAGCACGTTTGAGGTTTTGGTAATTCATGAGAAATATGCAATATTAAACGCTACAAAATTGATAAATAGTGTGTAAAGCTGCTTGCAATGGTTGCATCACAAAAACTACTTAGTTTAGAGGTGCAAAACGCTTTAGCAAAGCTGACAAAGGAATCATTGGCAGTCCGAATCCGATACAAATTAAGCCTTGGATTGTGCTCAAAGCTTCAGTGTCGAATAACTGATTCATCATGCCCCATTGGCTAAACAGGAATTGGAGAATGAAAATAGCCGCAATGCCGATCGCTACCGCGTAGCCAACTGATTCATCTTTACCGCGCAGTTTGGCGACGATCGCCGGAACGAAGCGACTGATACTTAACAGGTAAAAAGCTTCGGCCGCCACCAATGTTTGAATTGCCATCGTCCGGGCTAGAGCTTCATTGCCTGTGGTTTGGACGATCCATTCAAACATCCCAAAGATCGCAATCCAGTTAAATACCGAAACTGTCAGAATCCGAGCCGTCAGCCTGCGAGACAGAAGCGGTTCATTGGCAGGTCGAGGCGGCTGTTGCATGACATCGGGAGAGGGCGGCTCAAATGCTAACGGTAAGCTCAACGCAACTGAACTGACCATATTCAGCCAGAGAATTTGTACTGGCAAAATGGGTAGTGGGGTTGCCAGAAGTACGGCTATCAAGATGGTCATGGACTCTCCACCATTCACGGGCAGAATGAAGGCGATCGCCCGCAGCAGATTCTTATAAACCGTGCGTCCTTCCTCAACTGCTTTCTCGATCGAAGCAAAGTTGTCATCCGTCAGAATCATATCTGCGGCTTCTTTTGTCACTTCAGTGCCCGTGATGCCCATCGCTACCCCAATATCAGCTTGCTTCAGGGCGGGAGCATCATTAACTCCATCTCCAGTCATTGCCACAATCTCGCCCTTAGACTGAAGTGCTTCGACAATGCGGAGCTTTTGTTCTGGTGCGACACGAGCAAATACACAGCATTGTTCAACAGTATTGGCTAATTGCTGCTGATTCATTTGAGCGAGTTCTTGACCCGTAAAAACGGGAGCTTCTTGGGTTTGATTTAGTCCCATTTGGTGGGCGATCGCTGCTGCTGTTTTGGCATGGTCGCCCGTAATCATCTTGACCTGAATTCCCGCAGACCGACAGGCTTGAATCGCTTGAATTGCTTCGGGGCGAGGCGGGTCGATCATGCCTTGCAGACCCAGAAAAGTTAACCCTTGCTCAATATCAGAATGCTCTATTGAAGATTGAGAAGCGGGTACAACTTTCTTGGCAAGTGCCAGAACTCGCAACCCTTTTTTCGCCATTCTCTCCACGGTTTGCTCGATCGGCGCGGGGTTGAGGGATCTCGCCTCTCCCTGTTCATCGAGCATCTGGCCACACCGCTTGAGAATTGCCTCAATTGAACCCTTGACATAAATCAACCGTTGTGGGCGATCGTCATGTAAGGTTGCCATGTATTGAAACTGAGATTCAAACGGCAGTGTATCAAGCCGGCAAAGCGCTTCCTCCAGTTTCTCAGCCATTAACCCCGCTTTTTGGGCTACCGCAACCAGCGCCCCTTCCGTTGGACTACCGATCGCCGTCCAGTTCCCGTCTTGCACGTCTAGATAAGAATCGTTGCACAACAATCCTGCTTGCAGGCATTCATATAAAGCAGGTGCGTTCGCCAGGTCAACGGAGCGTCCATTTACAGAAATTTTCCCCTCTGGTGCATATCCTCCACCGCTAACCCGATAACGCTTTCCACCGGCATCGATCTCTTGAACAGTCATTTGGTTCTCTGTCAAGGTTCCGGTTTTGTCGGAACAAATCACCGTGGTGCTCCCCAGCGTCTCAATTGCCGGAAGTTTGCGAATAATGGCGTGCTGCTTTGCCATTTGGGAAACCCCGATCGCCAGCGTGACCGTTAAAATCGCGGGTAAGCCTTCAGGAATTGCGCTGACGGCAAGCGCCACAGATGCCTTGAACACCTCAACCCAAGAAAATCTCTGGGCAATGCCTGCGACAAAGGTGAAGGCAGCCAAACCTAAAATGACATAGAGCAAGGTTTTGCTAAATTTGTCAATTTTGCGACTCAGTGGGGTTTCCAGTGTGGTACTTTGCTGCATGAGTTGGGAGATGTGTCCGGTCTCGGTCATGTCACCAATGCTGACGACGAGCCCGCGTCCCTGTCCAAACGTTACCAGGCTTCCGGTATAGGCCATGTTCGTGCGATCAGCCAATGCAGCGTCTGCCTCTAGCGCCTGGGATTGCTTCTGGATCGGGACAGATTCTCCCGTTAACGCTGACTCATCGATCTGTAAGTCACGGACTTCGATCAGCCGTAGATCCGCAGACACTTTATCCCCAGAAGACAGCAAGACGAGATCGCCAGGAACCAGTTCGCTTGATGAAACCACTTGCTTTTGACCGTGGCGGAGAATGGTTGCCTCAGTTGCAACAGATTTTGCTAAAGCGGCGATCGCATTCTCTGCCTTTGACTCTTGAACAAAACCAATGGTGGCATTCGTCAGAGCCACCCCAAAAATTACCCCTGAATCAATCCACTCTTTCAGAAATGCTGTCACTATCCCAGAGGCTAACAAAATGTAGATTAGCGGCTGATTTAGTTGCTGAAAAAATCGCAACCAGGCACTTTTCTGCTTCTGAGCCGTTAGTTGATTGGGACCGAGGATCTCGCGCCGTTGGGCTGACACGTCGGAAGATAGACCTATTTCCAAGTCAGTCTCTAAAAGCCGAGCCACTTTCTCGACAGAGAGGTGATGCCAAGAGTGTTCTACTAATTTTTCTACATTTGTTGCAGTCATAACGTTTGTTGTCAAGCCAAGTGCTTCTCTGTTGTTTCGTCTTGTTTCTAGCGTCATTCATGAATGTGAGGGAAAAGTGACCGAGTGATTTCTGTTACTCACATTTGGATCACATTTGCTCCCTAGACTTAGGAACAGAACCGATTGAGATAGCTTATGGACTTGCAAACCTTAGTTCACTGGCTCTGATTGTTGCCTTTTAATAGGGTTGTAAAAAGCATTACTTTTGATAGATGAACTCTCCTACATTCACTTGTTAACTTGAAATGCTCAAAGACTTCATCCTGAGTTTTATCGGCAAAATTGCGTTTCACAACAAACAAAACAAACAAAGAATATGCAATTATTAAAGCTATTTGTGCAAGGAATCAGCGTCAGCACTGTTGCAATTTTGGGTTTAGGTGCTTGCACCTCCCCGAATACTTCACAGACAACTGTTCCATCTACTTCTGCTCTCACAACTGCCACTGGAAATACGACTGTTCCAACCACTGCTGCGCCTGCCACCACGACCGCACAGACGCCTCAAAATCAAGACATTGACGATATTGCCGATCGCGTAGAAGAGGCCTTGGACTCCGATGGCACCCTCAAGCAATTCGATTTGGACGCAGACGATCGGGATAATTCGCTTGTGTTAACAGGGCGCGTTCAAACGGCCGAACAAAAAGCATTGGCCGAACAAATTGCTCGGCAAGTTGCAGCGAATGTTTCCATCAATAACGAAATCGTCACTCAGTAGTTCTTAACAGTGAAGTGGCAAGAGTATTTGGCGCTTCTTGCAACTTAAAAAATTGCGCGATCGCAGCGAGGAAACTTATGGATTTGCCAACCTTATTTGACTGGATGCGATCGCAATATTGAAACAATAAACTTATTCAACAATCTCGTAACGGACTAACTGGCGAACATTTTGACGCGATAACTGTAGTTCTTGCGCGATCGCTGCCTCTATCTGGGTTGCGTCAGTCATTGGCAATTCTAATTCCAATCGCTTCAAAATGGGTTCTGCTGTTTCTACCGCAACCTGGGTTGTTCCTTGTTTTCGGTTGATCACCGCGTTGATGAGCAATATATTGACAGACACCGTTGCTTTAAGCTGGGTATCTGCCTGAAGTTTATTCTTTGCGATCTGGGGTTGTTGTAATTCTTGAGCCATTAGGAAACTGGAGCCAACCCAAAACGCGATCGCCACAAACGGCAATGGCAACCAAAACTCTGCGCCTGATGCTTTTAGCCAACGTTTAGTAACCTGCCACATAAATTTTTTACCCCACCCCAACCCTCCCCTTACAAAGGGGAGGGAGTAAGAAATTCACAAATGATTTAGGATTGCTATATTTGCACTTTAGTGGAGCGATCGCTGTGCTGAAATCCTACTCAAGAGAGATGCGTAAACTATTCGAGTTCTATACCAACAGCAATCAGCGATGTGGGCTGAACAAAATTACAGCAGTTCCAATCAGGGAAATTGTAACACCAAGCAAGTCCCACTTATCTGGCTTAACTCCTTCAATGAGCCACAACCAAACCAGAGATGCCAGAATGTAAATACCTCCATAAGCAGCATATACTCTTCCAGCGTTTGAGGCATTGACTTGAGTTAAAGAAAGCGCAAAACTGATTAAAGCTAAAATACCTGGAAAAATCCACAAAATACTCTTTTCAAGTCTCACCCATGCCCCGAAAGCGTAACACCCAGAGATTTCTCCTAGAGCCGCAAATAGAAAAAAAGCAAGTGTTGGCATTTTTAGATTCATGCTTAAAATAGGTAAATTTCATCAGCCGCTCGATGTTTATCAGCCCAATTAAAGAAATATATGAGAATCTTACTTGTGGAGGACGACCCAAAGCAACTGATGCCGCTTCAAACAGTGCTGTCTCAAGCAGGACATAGCGTGGATGGGGTAAAAGATGGAGAGACGGCACAGTGGCTGTTATCAGAAAAAGAATATGATTTGTTGATTTTGGACTGGATGTTGCCACATATCAGTGGGGTAAATCTTTGTCGTCAATATCGATCGGCAGGGAAAACAGCGCCGATTTTGATGATCACCGCAAGAGACACCACGCCGGAAAAAGTGACCGGGTTAGACGCAGGTGCAGATGATTACCTGGTGAAACCGATCGACTTGGTTGAATTCATGGCACGAGTGCGGGCATTAAGACGGCGATCGCCCCTTTGGCAAGGAGATACGCTCAGCCTTGAGGATCTACACCTCCACCTCGATACTCTTACTGTTGAGCGACAAGGTGCAACCGTTGCCCTCTCCAGTCGAGAGTTTCAGTTGTTGGAGTATTTTATGCGTCATCCCCGACAGGTTTTGACTCGCACTCAAATTGAACAAGGCGTGTGGGAATGGGGGACTGAACCAGAGAGCAATGCAATCACGGTTCTAGTTCGCAAACTCCGCCAACGCTTGCAGGCTGTAGGATCGGCAGACTGGATTGAGAGCATTTACGGTATGGGTTATCGCCTCGCTTCCCCTCTCAAGTAACGATCGTAAAGGCAAGCCGTGTTCAATCAAAGTCGTCGCAATTTAGCTCGTTGGTTCACCCTCTCAATGGGAAGCATTCTCGTGCTGTTTGCTGGGGCGATCTATCAGATTGAGGTGAAAGATAAACTAGAGGCGCTCGATCGACTGCTATATGACAAAAGCAGAATCATGGCTGCCAGCGTGCATTATGAAGTTCGCCAAAACCAGAACCAGGTCGATCTGAGTCATGTTTCCTTGTTAGGAAGTGGTTCGCATCCCCTTGCTGAAGATCTGATTTACGTGCGCTGGTATAACGCACAAGGGCTGCTAATTCGTTTTTTTGGGAATTCTCCTCCCGAGCAGTTAAATACGCCCTTTGGTTATCTCACAGTTCGAGCGACCGATCCACTTTTGGGAAAAGGAATCTGGCTGCGTCAGGTGACATTACCCGTTGAAGGTAGAACAGGGGTACTCGGTTATCTTCAGGTTGCAACTCCCCTGACAGAAACTCAAAACAGGCTCACTGAGCTTCAGATCGTGCTAACTCTCGCTGTCCCGCTGACACTGGGCTTAATTGCCCTCACAGGTTGGTTTCTCAGCGGGTTGGCCATGCAACCGATTCGGCAAGCCTATCAGCAGCTTCAGCGCTTTACAGCCGATGCCTCTCACGAGTTGCGATCGCCCCTGTCTGCCATTCTCACTAATGCCCAGCTTGGGTTGCTCATCGCGGGTGATGATTCACGTTACCATCCTCCCTTAGAAAACATTGTAGATAGCGCAAAATCAATGGGAGCGCTCGTGAATAATTTACTGCTGTTGGCTCGTCATCAGGGGCGACTTGCGCCGGAATCGCTCAGGTTAATCAATCTCAACGAGCTCCTCAGCAATTTAGCAACCCAGTTTCTCGCACTTGCAGAAGCCCAAAATATCAAACTCACCTGCGAATCACCGGAACAACGGATTGAATTATTGGCCGATCCTGATTTGCTGCGGCAAGTAGTCGAAAACTTGCTTTACAACGCCTGTAAATATACTCCCGTTGGCGGAACTGTAAAGATACGGCTAGTTCTTCATTCCAATTTGGCAGTCATTCAGATAATCGATACGGGAATCGGTATTCCAGAAGCGGACTTACCCTATATTTTCGATCGCTTCTATCGAGTAGACACCGAGCGATCGCAGGATAGCGGAGGCTTTGGGCTGGGGTTGGCGATCGTCCAACAAATTGTCAAGGCACACAGCGGACAAATACAGGTGACAAGTGCAGTGGGTCTCGGCTCAACGTTCCAGGTTGAACTGCCGCTCAAACCTTATCACTAAGCCGCCTCAAACGAGAGAGAAGGTGCACTCTGCTTTAGATGTAACTGCAATGTATGTGGTGTATTTGGATGAATGCCGATGAAGCTGAAACAAGATTTCTGGGTTGGTTGGGCGATCGCCGCGATCGTCATTACCTCTTGTTCAGAGCAAACTACCTCACAAAGGCAACAACCTGATATAAAACGTGAAATTTCACTGAGAGCAGTCTCGTTAGATAAAACAAAAGTTGTGATGGGACAAACCGTATATGTCCCTATTTACTCACATATTTATCACTACAATAGCCAGGATCAAGTCATGAATTTGTCAGCCACCCTCAGTATCCGCAATACGGATCTAACAAATTCGATTATTATTACTTCGGTGCGTTACTACGATACTAATGGGAAATTGATTAGGCAGGACATTAAGAGTCCAGTAGAACTCAAGCCGCTTGCTTCCACAGACTTTTTCATTGCAGCAGATGATACAAGTGGAGGCTCAGGTGCAAACTTTATTGTGGAGTGGGTTGCAGAAAAAACAGTTTATGAGCCTGTCATTGAAGCTGTCATGATTAGTACCTCTTCTTCTCAGGGCATTTCATTTATCAGTCCCGCTAAAGTTCTCAAGCAACACAGGAGGCTAAACTGATTTTAGAGGATTAAATTCTTGTTTTACCAGGTAGTTTTAGACTACCATAAGAGGAGTATCTCATATTTGTAAAAACACTTCTTCTGGCTTCTTCCTTTTTTATTCTGACTTTTTTTCCTGGCTCCTGACTCCTAACTCCAATTTCTAGCTTGGCTGCAAAAGTGAAATGCTCCTTTTTAATTTTTAACTTTGTACATCACTATAATTATTTCAGAATAAAACGATAGCATTACTGTGCATGACTACCCAACTTTTTTCTGTTAACATTAGAGAGATTGAGGGTGAATACTAAAAATATAAATGAGGACTTAGGGTATGCAAAAGCGACAATTGGGGACATCACAAATTCAGATTACACCGATAATTATGGGGACTTGGCAAGCCGGGAAGCGGATGTGGGTGGGAATTGAGGATGCTGAAACAGTCAAAGCAATGCGCGCGGCTTTTGAGGCAGGTATTACCACCTTTGATACGGCTGAGGTTTACGGAGAAGGGCATTCGGAACAAATTATCGGTCAAGCACTTTCAGATGTGCGATCGCAAGTAGTTTATGCTAGCAAAGTTTTCGCCAACCACCTGAAACCCGATTTGTTAATCGAAGCCTGCGATCGATCGCTAAAAAACCTCAACACCGATTATATCGACCTTTACCAAATCCACTGGCCCGCTGGCACTTGGAATTCGGAGTTAGTGCCAATTGCAGAAACAATGGATGCCCTGAACAAGTTAAAAGAACAGGGAAAAATTCGGGCGATCGGCGTTTCCAACTTCTCCCGCGCCCAAATAGAAGAAGCGACCCAATACGGACGCATTGACAGCTTGCAACCGCCATATTCTCTGTTTTGGCGCTGGGTAGAAAAAGATGCTATGTCCTATTGTGTGGACAATCATATCTCAATCATTGCCTATTCATCTCTAGCTCAAGGAATATTGACAGGTAAATTCGGGGCAGAACACAAGTTTGAAGAAGGCGACCACCGCGCCAAAAATAAGCTGTTCATCAAAGAAAATTACGACCGAGTGCAAACAGCATTAAATCAACTCAGGCCAATTGCCGATCGCCACCAGACAAGCTTGGGCAACTTAGCTTTAGCCTGGTTGATTTCCCAGCCACAAACAAATGCCATTGTCGGCGCGCGCGACGGGAAACAAGCAGCCGAAAATGCAAAAGCTGCTGAGGTAAAATTGAGTGAAGAGGAATTAAAAGAAATTGACGCGATCGGGCGCACCGTCACCGATCATTTAGACGATAACCCCGTTATGTGGAATTTCTAAAATAGTTAATTCAGGACTAGCAAAACCTCTATAGGTAGGGTGCGCAGTGCGCACCTTACCCCTATAAGTAGGGCGTAAAACCCCTCTGACAATAAGTCCTACAAATTTTATAGAGTCGGGCTAGAGGTATAATATTTGCTGCCTAGTGCAAATATTCAAAAACATAAAATCTAAAATCCTTAATCCCAAATCTAAAATCTAAAATCTAAAATCGAATGAGTTACTGCCTAAACCCCAACTGTTCCAAGCCGCAAAACCCTCCCGCAGCTAAAATTTGCCGAAACTGCCGTTCAAAACTGCTGCTGCGCGATCGCTACCGGGCTATAAAGGCGATCGGACAAGGCGGTTTTGGTAGAACATTCCTCGCCGTTGACGAAGACAAACCCTCAAAACCTCGCTGCGTCATCAAACAATTTTTACCCCCAGAAACCCAACTCATCCCATCAGCAAGCAATCGCAACAGCAAAAAAGCAGCCGAACTTTTTGAACAAGAAGCAATGCGATTAGACGAATTGGGCAAACACCCTCAAATTCCAGAACTATTAGCCTATTCCATCCAAGACAGCAGACAATATGTAGTCCAAGAATTTATCGACGGTCAAAATTTAGCACAAATTGTAGAAACAGAAGGCACATTTACAGAAAATCAAATTCAAGACTTACTCAATAGCTTATTACCCGTCCTTCACTTCATCCATTCCCACAACGTTATTCACCGAGACATCAAACCCGGAAACATCATCCGCCGCGCCGACAAACAATTAGTTTTAGTAGACTTTGGCGCCGCAAAAATTGCCACAGGTACAGCATTACTCAAAACAGGAACCAGCATCGGCAGCCCCGAATATATCGCCCCCGAACAAGCTAGAGGCAAAGCATTTTTTGCCAGCGATTTGTACAGTTTAGGCGTAACTTGTTTGTATTTGCTAACTCAAGTTTCCCCATTTGACCTCTTCGATCCTGGTGAAGATGCCTGGATATGGCGGCAGTATTTGGCCAACAACCCGGTGAGCGAACAACTCGGTAAAATTTTAGACAAAATGATTGAAAATGCTACCAACCGCCGCTATCAAACGGCTGTTGAAGTATTAAAGGAAATTAATCCCCAAGTTGCGATAGATCTAGTAATTCCTCAAAGAAATTCCAAGTTAGTTAAACCCGGAAAAACTGCTGCCCAGCCCCAACAGCAAACCTATAACTGGCAATGTCTTCACACCCTCACAGGTCACAAAAACTTAATTTACTCTGTTGCTTTCAGCCCCAACGGAGAAGTTGTAGCCAGCGGCAGCGATGACAAAACAATCAAGCTGTGGGGAGTAGAAGACGGGCAAGAAATTGTCACCCTCACAGGACACGCTAACTCGGTTTATACAGTAGCTTTCAGCCCGGACGGGCAGATGCTAGCCAGCAGCAGCCACGACAAAACAGTAAAACTTTGGCGGATGAAAGATGGACAAGAAATCCGCACCCTGATCGGTCACAGTAACTCAGTTTACGGCGCAGCTTTCAGTCGCGATGGCGAAATTATTGCTAGCTGCAGTTGGGACAAAACAATCAAGATTTGGCGAGTCAAAGACGGGCAAGAAATTCACACGCTTGCGGGTCACACCAATTTAGTTTATTTTGTTGCTTTTAGTCCTGATGGAGAAACTATTGCTAGCTGCAGTTGGGACAGAACAGTCAAAATTTGGCGAGTTAAAGATGGGAAGCTAATTCGCACACTTACAGACCATACAGACTCAGTTCGCTGCATAGCTTTTAGTCCAAATGGAGAGTTTTTGGCTAGCGGCAGCCATGACAATACTATTAAAATTTGGTGGGTCAAAGATTGGCAAGAAGTTTTAACGATCGCAGGACATTCTTGGTATGTTGATTCTATCGCTTTTAGTCCCGCTGGCGAGATTCTGGCTAGCAGCAGCAATCAAACAATCAAGATTTGGCGAGTGAAAGACGGTCAAGAAATTTGTAATATAGCAGGTCATACTAACTCGGTTTATTCGGTTAATTTTAGCCCGGAAGGAGAGTTTTTAGCGAGCGGCAGCAGTGACAAAACTATTAAGATTTGGCAGAATATGATGTTTGTTTAATGGCCCACAATTAAAGTTGTAAGTTATGATAAAGATTGTAACCAAAAGATTTCTGCTGCGTGACTTTGTAGATTCCGATCGATCGCCATTCTTGGACTATCAAGCCGATCCGCGCAACCAGACATTTTACGAACCCGATCGGTCTAGTCCCGACCATGCCGCACGTTTATTTGAGATGTTTCAGGCATGGGCTGGCGATCGCCCTCGACTAAATTACCAACTGGCGATCGTACAACGACAGGAACCTTACGCGCTTGTCGGTTGCTGTGGACTGCGGGGAAAATTGTCTGAAACTGGCGAGATGGAATTTGGTCTAGAACTGGCACCAGCCTATTGGGGGCGATATGCCTACGCGATCGAGGTGGGGCGTGCGCTGCTCGACTTTGGGTTCACGGAACTCGATCTGAAGGCGATCTCCGGGTCTACTGTGAGTGCAAATACCCGGATCGCTCGGTTGGCCCAGTGGATAGGAGCAGAGGTGGTTGCTACCCGCCCAGGGTCATCATGGATGTCCGATCGCGGTTGGAGCGAGGTCGATTGGCGGATTGCACGGGCGCAATGGGAGCATCGTACTCTGCGGCACGGCCGATAATATATGTTTTTTTTGTGAACGCTTTATGAATGAGACAGCAGCCAATCAAATCCGTCAGCAGGTGGAAGCTGTGTACCGGTCCGAATCGCGTCGCGTTTTAGCCACACTGATCCGCTTGCTCGGTGACTTCGATCGCGCCCAAGAGGCGATGCACGAAGCCTTCGCTGCGGCTGTAGCGCAATGGCCCCGCGACGGCATTCCCCCTAACCCGCGATCGTGGCTTGTTTCAGTGGGTCGCTTTAAAGCGATCGACACCATCCGCCGTCGCGCCCGCTTTGATACGCACTTGGCAGAACTCGCTCAACAACTCGATCCGAGTGACACCACAATCGAGGATGATGAGGACCTTGAGGACGATCGCCTGCGCTTGATTTTCACTTGCTGTCATCCGGCCCTGTCGCCAGAAGCTCAGGTGGCGCTGACGCTGCGGGAAGTCTGCGGACTCAGTACCGAGGAAATTGCCAGCGCCTTCCTGATTGCTCCCCCCACATTGGCGCAGCGGATCGTGCGGGCCAAGGCGAAGATCCGATCCGCACGCATTCCTTATCAAGTGCCGTCGAAAACCGATTTGCCCGATCGATTGGACACCGTGCTTCAAACGATCTACCTGGTGTTTAACGAAGGGTACGCGGCCTCATCTGGCAGATCGCTGACGCGGGCCGATCTCGCTGGCGAAGCGATCCGTTTGGGACGGCTGGTAATGGAACTGTTGCCAGACTCCGAAGCGATCGGACTCCTGGCGCTGATGCTGCTGCAAGAATCGCGGCGCACCGCACGCACTTCCTCCACCGGCGACCTCATCCTTCTAGAAGACCAAGATCGATCGCTCTGGAATCAAGCACAAATTTCTGAAGGCAGGTTGCTGGTGCGGCAATCGCTATCATCAGGACGGTTTGGTTCCTACACGCTTCAGGCTGCGATCTCAGCGGTGCATTCAGAGGCCCAGACTGCTGCTGCAACGGACTGGGCGCAGATTGTGGGCTTATACGACCTGCTGGTGCAATTAGAGCCCTCGCCCGTTGTTGCCTTAAATCGGGCGGTGGCAGTGGCAATGCGCGATGGCCCCTTAGCGGGACTGCAATCGATCGACGAAATATTAGCGCGCGGCGATTTGGCAGACTACCATCTGGCACACTCCGCGCGAGCCGATTTGTGTCGGCGGCTGGGCAGAACGGCTAATGCCAGAGAATCCTACCAAAAGGCGCTGGCGATCGTGAAACAGGAACCAGAGCGTCGTTTTCTCGAAAAACGCCTTCGCCAGTTAGGCTGAAAAAATTTTTTCCTACCCTGTCGATTTGCAGCTTCGCCGAACGACTACTAAATGAAGGCGACTATCTCAGATCGAATTTTGGAGATAACGATGAAATACATATTGCTGATTTACAGCGACGAAAATGCCTGGACTGAAAGCGAGCTGCAGCAATGCTACGCAAAGTCTTTGCAGCTAACCCAAGAACTGCAAGCGAACAATCAATATTTGGGTGCTTCGCCGCTACACTCGATCGCCACAGCAACCAGTATTCGAGTGCGTGACGGCAAAAAACTTGTCACCGATGGGCCGTTTGCGGAGACGCGCGAACAACTCGGCGGCTACTTTCTGATCGATGCCAAGGATCTTGACGAAGCGATCGCGATCGCAGCACGCATACCAAGCGCCAGTAAAGGTACGGTTGAAATTCGCCCGATCGTGGAACTGTCGGGCTTGCCATCAGACCAGTAGTTGCCGTCAATCGATTTTAGATTTGAGATTTTAGATTTTAGATTGACCCCACGGATAAATGCGGGGGCTTGAGGATTTTCGAAAAGGGATTGATTCCACGGATAAATCACGTGGCGGGTACCACCTTTGAAATTCGCTTGTCAATACCGCTCAACGCAAACTTCCACATCCGCACTGACAAACTTTTTCAGAAAAAATCTTCAACCTGTCGATCGCGCGCACCTCTATTCGACTAGATGGTAGAGCAAGGGTTAGGAGTTTTCACTCTGCGCCCGGAAAACCAATCGACATCAAGAAGGAGAGACCACAATGACTGTGACAACCGAAACCACCAAAACACAAGACGAAGCCCTGATTCGACAAATCATCGCAGATACCGCCAGTGCCATCTGCGCCAAAGACCTCGATCGCATCATGGCGCACTACGCCCGAGATGTGATTATTTTCGATGCAATACCGCCGTTCCAAACCAAAGGGGCAGATGAATTTCGACGGACGTGGGAGGCCTGCCTGCCTTGCTTCCCGGACTCCTTCGGGATTGAGATGCGAGACCTCAGCCTCACCGTCAGCGGTGATTTGGCCCTCGCCCACTGGCTTTTTCACTTCACAGGGATGGCACCAGATCACCCAGCGGGGCAGATGTGGATGCGAATCACCTCTGGGTGCCAGCGGAAACAGGGCAGATGGCAGATTGTGCACGAGCATTGCTCTGTCCCCTTCGATCCAGAAACGTCTCAAGCCGTTTTCACGATCGCACCTTAGCCCAGCTCAACAACCACAAACAAAAGGAGATTTCACGATGAAAGTCATGGTTCTAGTCAAAGCTACCGAAGACTCAGAGGCAGGCGTCATGCCCAGCGAACAGCTTCTGAGGGAAATGGGGCAATACAACGAAGCATTGGTCAAGGCGGGAATTCTGCTCGCTGCCGAAGGGCTGCATCCCAGCTCAAAAGGAGCGCGGGTAAGGTTTTCAGGTACAAATCGCAGCGTGACTGACGGGCCGTTCACAGAGACAAAAGAGCTGATTGCCGGATACTGGATCTGGCAAGTGCAGTCGATGGAGGAAGCCATCGCCTGGGTCAAACGCTGCCCCAACCCGATGCCAGGAGAATCCGAGATCGAAATTCGCCCGATCTTTGCAGCAGAGGACTTCGGCGAATGCTTGACGCCCGAACTCAGGGAACAGGAAGAACGCATTCGGGCGGGGGCAGAACAACTCAAGGGTTCTTAAGGGCATAAATACTGCCTAACTTTTCGTTCGGCAGCCACATCATTTCCCGTGAATAGATTGCTCGATCGACTATTAACCAAAGGAGTACATGATGCAATCGAATACTTATCTCTTTTTTGACAAGCGAATTTCAAAGGTGGTACAAGCCCCCGGATTTATCCGTGGAATCAATCCACAATCTCAAATCTAAAATCCTCAAGCCCCCGAATTTATCCGTGGGGTCAATCCAAAATCCAAAATCTCAAATCTCAAATCGAATGACGGTGAATGCAAAGCTGCATTTAAATTCTACGAACAGTGTTTAGGTGGCCAAATCGACGAGATGATGACCTATGGGGATGCGCCGATGTCTGAGGAAATTCCCTCGGAACAGCGCGATCGAATCATGCACGCCAACTTAACTGTTGGTGGAATGGTATTGATGGGTTCTGACACTCTACGCGATGGCTTTAAAAAACCACAGGGATTCTCTGTGAATCTTCAATTTGACGATCGGGTCGAAGCGGAGCGGATCTTTCAAAACTTGGCAGAAAACGGAACGGTAAAGATGCCATTCCAAGAGACCTTCTGGTCTACCCGTTTTGGAATGCTTGTCGATCGATTTGGCACGCCGTGGATGATTAATATCCAGCCAGCTACCTAACGCTTTCAAGTTTGTTCCCAGGCCTTACCCTTCAATTCAAACATTACCGAAAAATCGTTAATGTTTCACCTTGCGCTCGAAGTTAAAAAGGAGAAAACATGGCTACTAAAATTTTCGTGAATTTACCCGTCAAAAATCTAGATCGGTCTGTCGAATTTTTTACTAAACTTGGATTCAGTTTTAACGCTCAATTTACTGACGAAACTGCCACTTGTATGGTTGTGAGCGAAGACATCTTCGTCATGCTTTTGACAGAAGCCAAGTTCAAGGAATTTACACCCAACCCAATTTGCGATGCCACCAAGAGTACAGAAGTGCTGGTGTGCTTGTCTTCCGAGAGCCGAGAAGAAGTGGATAAAATGATTCGCAACGCAGTTGCTGCTGGCGGAACGACCTACAGTGAACCGCAAGACTACGGATTTATGTATAGTCATGGCTTTCAGGATTTAGATGGCCACATTTGGGAAACTATGTTCATGGAACCCAGCGCAGTAAATCAAGCTTAGGCATTTTCTATTTGCTTCCTGGAAACAATACAAAGCTCTTCTCAATGGGTTCAAGTTAATGATTGCATTGAGAAGAGCGATCGAATATCCACAAAGACCGCATAAACCATGAATTAATCATCTAAACCAGTTGGCTACAACTGCGTTTCGCCGTATTTCGTTATCGGTGGTGTAGCAGAAACATCGCATTTCTCATCGGAGTATTGGCAGCGATCGAACTGAGGCGGTTCCCCAATGAATCGGGAAAGCCGATCGACTCTGAAGTCAGCCTCAACGATACGGTAGTGATGATTGCTGAGGTCGGCGATGGCTGGCCATCCTTTTTTAAACAGAAGTACGATCGGTCTTTTTAAATTTCTTCAACAACTCGGGCGTCACCAAACCTTGCGGAAAAAATATCGTCCCCAAAACAATCAGCAACCCAAAAATAATTAAACGTCCATCCCGCAGAAATTGCGCCAACCAAATTGGCAATCCCTGAATAGTTGCTATCCCCCTCAAAACCTCCGGCAAAGCAGTAAACACCATCCCACCCAAAACTGCTCCTAGAAAAGTTCTCTTACCACCAATCAACACAGAAGTCAAGTAAATAATACTAGCATCAAAAGTACCTTGACGGGCGTTCCAAGTATTCAGAAAATGAGCGCTAACTGCACCCACGATTCCAGCTAAAACAGCACCTAACGTGAAAGCCAAAACCTTATAAAAAGTTGGGTTAATGCCGATCGCATCAGCCGCCAACTCATCAGCGCGGATTGCAGCAAAAGCCCGCCCCACCCGAATCCGTTCCAGCCGATAGACAATCGCCATACTTACCAACAGTAAAGGTAGTACAATCCACAAATACTCGATCGGCGTCGCAAACGGTTGCGGAATCCCAAAAATCCCCACAGCCCCGCCAGTGATATCTAGATTCAGCGATAAAACCCGCAAAATTTCCACAAAAGCAATAGTTGCGATCGCCAAATAAATCCCACTCAACCGCAGCGCCGGAATTCCCACCAAAATCCCCAGCAACCCCGAAACAACCCCTGCAATTATCATCTCCAATAACAGCAATGGCAGAGGAAACAAACCCCCTGTCTGTTGAAAAACCGTCGTAGATAAAATCGCCGCAATATACCCACCCAAAGCATAAAAACCAGCGCTAGCCAGAGACAACTGTCCAGTCATTAAAGGCAAATACAGCGACATTCCCAACATTGCACCCAGCAACATCGAGACAATCAGAAACCCATAAGTAGTCAAAAAGGTAGCCATTTGATTTTTAGATATTTTAGATTAGAAGTTATTAAGGAAAATCTGGTTAGCTTGGTTTCCAATTTGGATTTATTAAGCTAGTCTGAATATGGTCTTCCCACCGACCATTTATCAACAAATAGTCTCTAGCGTAACCTTCTACCAGAAATCCCAATCTTTTCAGTAGATTACCGCTACGCTGATTGTGAGGCATATAATTTGCGATAATGCGATGTAAATTTAACTCTTCAAACACATATTGAATTGCAACTCGCACAGATTCACTCATATAACCTTTACCTTGTTGCGCTTCTGCCAGATTATATCCCAAAAAGCAGAAATGACCGGCACCTCGTACAAAATTATCAAAATTAACGTTCCCGACAATATACTCCGGATTAGCCTTCTCAAAAATCCATACTTTTAAAGATTTGTCAGACTTAAAGCCTTGGAAATCTTTCTCTACTTGTTTTTCCCAATAAGTTTTCGTTAAAAAATCCTCCCCCCAATGTCTATGCCAGGGAGTAAAAAACCTTTGATTTTCTTTATAAAATTTAATAATTTCGCAAATATCGTCTTGATTGGCTAATCGCAAAAGAAGGCGATCGCTTAGTATTAATGGAACTTCCGAATTCATCAAATTGCCTCTGAGGGATGAATAAATTTTCTAGGTACGTATATAAAACTCCACAACAGTTTATACGGGCTAGTTTAGCTATAGTCTTTGCTGGAAACCCGTGGTTCCTTCTCAAAACCGCCCTGCCTTATTAGATATCTTGCAAATAATACTACACCTTTTGAATCAAACGCCGTCCAAACAAACCCTGCGGTCTAACCAATAGCATAATAAACAATATGGCAAAAGCAACAGCATCCTTATAAGCCGAAAAATCTCCAGGTACAAAAGCCTCCACCAAACCAATTATAAAACCTCCCAAAACTGCCCCAGGAATACTTCCCAACCCACCAAGCACAATCACCGCCAAACCTTTCAAACCAAAAGCAATACCAAAATACGGCCCTGCAATACTCACACTCGAACCCACCAAACTCCCCGCCAAACCCGCCAGAAAACTGCTCACAAAAAACGTCAACACAATGTATCTATCAGTATCAATACCCAATAAACTAGAAGTAGTCGCATCTTCAGCCACAGCCTGCATTGCTTTGCCAAATTTAGTAAAATTTATTAAGTAAGTTAAAACAGCTACAATCGCTACAGATACCGCAAAAATTACTATTTGAACAGTACGAATCGGAATTGGTTTATCCCCAGTCCCGAAGTTAATGGCAGCAGGTAAATAGCCGTAAGTGTTAGCAGGAAAAGTGTAAATTTCCGCACCGACCAGATATTGGATTATATTGGCGATCGCAACAGCTACACCCAAACTAGAAACCACGGTCAGCAGAGGATCCGAGTGTCGGCGGCGCAAAGGTAAAAAAGCAACTCTTTCAACTATTACTCCTACCAAACCAGCCATGACACTTCCCAAAATTAACGCCACAGCAAAAGGCAACTGCACCGGAATTCGAGCGTTAGCCCACAATCCATTAAAACCGAAAGCTCCTCCCATCAGTGCATAAGTGAAATAAGCACCCAAAGTAAATACGGCACCGTGAGCAAAATTAATAATTCCCAAAATAGAAAAGACCAGCGTGTATCCCAGGGCAAAAATAGCATACACGCTGCCGATCGACAAACCATTCAAAAATTGTTGCAAAAACAGAGTTAAGTCCATTATCGGTTAAGAAGTGAGCATTACACCAAAATCATTCAACAACCAATATGTCCGCGATTTTCCCTCTTCCCTCTTACTTCTTTGGTCTTCCTGACACTTGTTACATCCGTTACATCTGTTACAAAAGCAGTGGACAAACTTCCCTCTCCCCTCATTTCAAAAACTCAAACTTACCATTATTGCCATCTGCCTCCATCTTAATCCGTGCCACATAAAACTCTTTCTGATTAATCTCACCTTCAGGGGTAAAAGAAATTTCCCCCAAAGGCGTGTCATACTTTCCACGCAACAACTGCTGATTCAAATTTGTACGCAACTCTGCTAAAGGCTTTTCGCTAACCTTAGACTGAGCATTAAGTGCCTTTAATGACTCAACAAAAACTTGTACGCCAGTAAAAGCCTGAGCGCTAAACTGAGGCGGTTCTTTCTTAAATTGAGCGCGATAAGCCTCGCGAAAAGCCTTATTAACTTCATTTTCATATTCCGGGCTGTAGGCTTGGGCAATCAAAACTCCATCACAGAGTGCTTTACAAACAGGAAATAAATTAGAAGTATTCAGACCATTGCCGCCAATTATCGCGCTTTTGTAACCCAACTCCCGCAATTGCTTAATTAAATTGCCTCCATCGGCAGCCAACCCGGAAATAATTATCAAATCGGGGTTGACATTTATTGCGTTAGTAGCTTGAGATTGGAAATCTGTATCAGTAGTCAAGAATTTTTGGACTGTTGCCAATTCCAGCCCCATATCTTTAACAGTTGTCTGAAAAGTTTCAGTCTCAGATTTGCTAAAAGCATCATTCTGAGCAAAAAACACGGCTACTTTCTTAATATTGGGATTTTGCTTCAGTGCAGCTTTAACTGCATTAGGTGCTACCACGGCCACAGGCGCGGAGACTCTGGCCACATAATCGCCAATCTGGGGAATGCCTTTAGCAGTGTTGGAGGGTGCGATAACGGGTACTTTTGCGCGATCGGCGATCGGATCGGCACTAAAAGCTTGCTGCGAGAGAGTTGGCCCCACAATACCTACCACCTTATCCTGATTGATCAGAGTATTGAAGGCATTGATTGTCCCTTGTTCATCTCCACCGGTATCTTGGAACACCAGTCTAATCGGCGTCCCATCCACACCGCCCTTATCGTTGAAATACTTCTGAGCAATTTTCGCCCCAGCCACCTGTTCCTGACCGAGCAAAGCCACATTGCTAGTTTGGGCCACCCCAACCCCAACGGGAATAGCGGTAGAGTTCCCTGCAGCCGAACCCTCTGACGAAGTTGCTGGAGATGGCGAAGTACCTGTAGATACGGTAGTTGATGTCTGGGGAGTGTTCGTCTGAGTGCAAGCGATCAGCAGTAAAGCGCAGGTAACGAACAAGGCAGTAGGGCGAGCGGCAGGTTTTTTCATAAGCGGGCGATCGAACACATATATATAGACCATCTCTATATAGAACATCTATATGTGCAAATATTCTACCGATTCGCTGAAGAGTCCCGGCCCAAAGTGTATTTCCGGGGTCAAAAAGTAGACCCAAGCCCTAAAGAGGAGTCAGCCAGGGGATACCGGAGCCGTGAAGGACAGCCGAAACCCTTGGTGTGTATAGGCTCAAAAAAAAGTTAAAAATATTTTCGCAAAACGCTTGACAACCCTGGGGAGAGTTGATACATTAATAAAGCGCCAGAAGAGAAGCGGTTCAAACAACCGCCAACTAAAGGCAAAAAACTGAACCTAGAAAAAAGAATAGTTTGAAAGCTTAAAGCACTATTAACCTCGTCAAAAAAATCAAGATAGAG
>NZ_JAUBUE010000022.1:0-103249 GCF_036705305.1 Microcoleus sp. B3-D7
TTTATACTTTTGAGGATTTCCCCGAACAATGGGCAGGGACTCAATATAACCTAGCCCTTGCCTACAGTCACAGAATCAACGGTTCGCGGGCTGATAATCTGGAGAGGACGATCGAGTTTTATGAGGCTGCTTTAACAGTCTATACTTTTGAGGATTTCCCCGAACAATGGGCAATGACTCAAAACAACCTAGCTGCTGTCTACAATAACAGAATCAACGGCTCGCGGGCGGATAATCTGGAGAGGGAGATCGAGTTTTATCAGGCTGCTTTAACAGTTCGTACCCTTGAGGATTTCCCCCAAGATTGGGCAAGGACTCAAAATAACTTAGCTAATGCCTACCTTAACAGAATCAACGGTTCGCGGGCTGATAATCTCGAAAGGGCGATCGAGTTTTATCAGGCTGCTTTAACAGTTCGTACCCTTGAGGATTTCCCCGAACAATGGGCAAGGACTCAATATAACCTAGCCCTTGCCTACAGTAAGAGAATCAACGGTTCGCGGGCTGATAATCTGGAAAGGGCGATCGAGTTTGATCAGGCTGCTTTAACTGTTTATACCCTTGAGGCTTTCCCCGAACAATGGGCAGGGACTCAAAATAACCTAGCCCTTGCCTACTTATACAGAATCAACGGTTCGCGGGCTGATAATCTCGAAAGGGCGATCGAGTTTGATCAAGCTGCTTTAACTGTTTATACCCTTGAGGATTTCCCTGAACAATGGGCAGGGACTCAAAATAACCTAGGGGAAGCGTACAGAAACAGAATCAACGGTTCGCGGGCTGATAATCTCGAAAGGGCGATCGAGTTTTATCAAGCTGCTTTAACTGTTCGTACCCTTGAGGATTTCCCCGAAGATTGGGCAGGGACTCAAAATAACCTAGCTATTGCCTACTTATACAGAATCAACGGTTCGCGGGCTGATAATCTGGAAAGGGCGATCGAGTTTTATCGGGCTGCTTTAACAATCAGAACTCGTGAGGCTTTCCCGCAAAATCATGCAGAAACTTTATATTGTTTAAGCGATCTTTACCGAAGCAACCAGCAATGGCAACTAGCCTATGATAATTACGCCCCAGCGATTGAAACAGTAGAAATTTTACGGGGTGAGGAATCTGGGGATGAAAACAAACAGAAATTAGCCGAAGCATGGCATCAACTTTACGTTGGCATGGTAGAAGTTTGCATCGAACTGAAACGCTACACCGAAGCTGTGGAATATGCGGAACGTTCCAAGGCGCAAAACTTAATCGAGTTGCTATCGGTAAAAGATTTGTATCCCCAAGGAGAAATCCCTCCAGAAGTGCGCCAAGAGTTGCAACAGTTAAGGCTGAGAATTGCTGAGGAAAATCAACGGTTAAAACAAGCTGAAGAGAAAAACTACGACACCATCAACCAACTTCGCCAAGATTTAGCAGCAAAATATCCCTATACACCTCTCAAATTTGGTGAGATTCAGCAGTTAGCAGGTGAAAAAACATCAATTGTTGAATGGTACATTTTGAATAATAGTTTTTGTGCTTTTACCCTCACCAAGAACAACTCCCAACCACAATTTTTCTCATTTACCGACGAGTCAGATTTAAAACGGTTAACTGATTGGATAAATGAATATTTAGGAGATTATTACAGCAACTGCCAACAATGGCAAAACAGCCTCGGAACCAAACTAGCAAACCTCGCGCACATTCTCCACATTGATGAAATACTCGCAGCCATTCCCGAAACTTGCGATAAACTAATCCTGATTCCCCACCGCCACCTGCATTTATTCCCGATTCACGCCCTCCCTGTCAGCGGGGAAATTTGGCAGCGCTTTCACCGCGACAACGAAAATTGCCCTCTAAATCCCTGTCTCGTTGACTGCTTCGACAATGGAGTTTCCTACGCCCCCAGTTGCCAAATTCTCCACCAAGTCCAAAAATACAAACGGGGTAAATTCGATAAATTCTTCGCCATTCAAAATCCCACAGATGACTTGATGGCTGCCGACATGGAAGTAGAAACCATCAAAAACATCTTCCCCAACCCAGAAATATTAGCCAGCCAAGATGCTAAAAAAGGCGCAAAATCAAAGGAAACACTAGAAATCGCCGAAAAAGTCGCCGACAGCCACCATCTGTTCTTTTCTTGTCACGGTTCCTTCAACCCCAACGAACCGCTACAATCTGGTTTGCAATTAGCCGACGGTACTCTCACCCTAGAAGAAATCATCCGCTATTTCAACCTCAGCGAATGCAGCCTCGTCACCCTTTCCGCCTGCGAAACCGGACAAGTCCAACTCGACAACACCGACGAATACATCAGCCTCACCAGCGGTTTCCTGTTGGCGGGCAGTCCCAGTTTATACGTTAGCCTGTGGTCAGTAAATGCATTTTCCACAGCAATTTTACTGATCAAAACCTACGAAAACCTCTACCACCAACCCGGTAAACTCGCCCTAGCATTAAATCAGGCCCAAATCTGGGTACGAGACACCGACATCCAAGGCTTCCTCGACTGGACAAACCAATGTCACCTGCTAGACGGTAATTGGCGGCAAATCTTACAAGACTGCTTGGAAGAAGAGAAAGAAACTCAAGGAGTTAGTGCTAAAATTTATCAAAACCCCTATCATTGGGCCGGCTTCTGTGCCGCTGGCAAAGGAGAGCAAAACATGGCTAATAGCACCAGCAAACTAGAAATTTTCCAGGAATTAATTAAAGAATCAGATTTATTTGTTAACCTGAGAGATGCCCTAGTTTCTCTCAAAGGTCAATTAACAGACAATGATGAAGAGAATATCAAAATTATTGAGAGTTGGTTGCAAGACAAACCAGAAATCAGGCGAAAATACAATACTAAGTTAATGAACGCGGGAGATAAATTAGGCAATAGAGCGCAATCACCTACCAAGCCGGGAAAAGAAAGCCAAATATTGAAGGAAATCATAGAAAATCTTATTGTCGCCCCAGAACAACCTCCCGAACCAAATAAAGATACGCCCTAGTTTCCATGAAAAACTTTAGTATCAGCCTTTGTTTTTTCCATCTAAATCAGACCTTGAATGAACCTCTCGATCGAGTTTCACCGCAAGCCGATTTAATTTGGGAAAATCTAATTAAACTCAGCGAAAAACTGCCTTTCACTGAACTAAAAGATTTGAAATCAAAATTAGCGTGTTATGAGTTCGATTCCGAATCAAATGTTTTCCAGCACAAAGGAGAATCATTAAATTTAATCAATCTCTGGCTGACCAAAGAACAACAGCCGATCGAACTTACTGCCATTAACCAAAATGGATTAGCGATCGGCGGGAAGCTGCAACCCTTTTTATTGAACGATACCTACGCTTTCGACTTAGCTTTATATCCCGAAAATCCCGATCGAGACATCGCACCAGAAGAACTCTATTTATTTGAACCCAGCAGCCTCTTTTTAGACGGTTCCGAAAACACCCTCGGTGAAACCATCTGGTTTTACGGAGAAACACCAGTACGTGATGCAGAATGTCAAGATGCAGCCGATACATTGGTGACAAATTTTCTGAAAAACACTAAATTTACAGCTAGATTAGTCGATGAAGGTAAAGGTAAATTACTGAATGTTCCATTATTTGAATATGAAATTAAACAAGAAAATCAGCCCAATAAACTCTATAAGATTTTAGTCTGGATTAATAATCAAGCCATCAATCCAGACTTTACCTCAGCTTATGACAATTTATTTGGCGCGCTATGGACTCGCCACAAAATAGAATATGTCTACCCACAAGGGCGAGAAAGTTATAAAAAAGCCCGAAAATTTTATAGCGAACTAGAAGCAAAAATTAAAGAATTCAAGCAAGATTTGCCTTTAGAAGAACTGCAAAAACTTCTGGAATCAATGCCAGAACTATCAATGCAGTATCAACGGCAACTGAGAAATCTGCAAGCGCATTATACCACAATTAAAACCAATCAGATAAACTATCAAAACTATTTGCAACAATTCTGGCGATCGGGCGATATTCCCAGTTGGCGAGAGTTTGGCGAAAATACCTGCAAGCGCTATCTCGACCAAATAGAAACCTACCTCAGTTATATCCAGCCGGGTAAAGACTTGATCGGCGAATTTATCAATACATTGCGGGGTTTGGTGGAAATAGAACAAGCCAAGTCCGATCGCCAACTGCAACAAACTTTACAGAAAAATGAGGAAAAAGAAAAAGAAAAAGATCGCAATTTACAAAACACGATTCAAGCAGTCGGTACCGGCATCGGTGTCGGAGTCGGCTTTGCCGGAATCTTAGCAGCCGGCTACCCCTTAATGGAAAAACCTTGGGATTTCCCTTCTCCCCAACATCCTCTGCTTCCCCCGCATCCCTTCATTATTGCCGTTGTACTTAGTTGTTTAGGCGGTGGAGGCTTGGGATGGTTGGCTTGGTTTTTCACTAAACGCCACCTCAACGCTAAATCATCAGATCAGCAGACAAGTTTACCTAGTCCCCAAAATCAACTTCCCTCTGGGGATGTGTAATCGCCCTCTGCTTTCTTTGTTAATTACATTTTCGCAGTCATATTCTCGCGACTTACTGATAAATCTGTTTACTCTTGGACAACATCCATCAACTCTTCAATCAAAACATCGAGGGTGCGAGCTATCTTTTGAATGGATGTGATATCAACCGTTGCTAGTCCTTCCGAACGAGCATAGTGCCTGACTGTGCTGTACGGAACCTCGGATCGCTCGGCAACATCCTTTAGCGTCCATCCTTTTTCGTCAGCCAACTCTCGGATTCCGAACCTAACTAACCCCATTCTACTTGACAAACGATAAGTATCTATGTTTTTAATTCAAACACAATTGTCGATCGACAGTTAAAGAGTATTTTGTATGGTGCGGATCAGTCAGAAGTTCGATCGCACTTAAAGATATCTGATGCCGACGCACCCTACGGTACTCGCCCACAATCAAAGAAACCGGGTTTTTCACCAAATCTTCGCCTGTAACCAAATATTCTCGCAAAAACCAGGTTTCTGGCTACCCACCCATCAAAAATAAAACAACTGCCAACAGCCAAAACCGTCAACAGTTGTTTTATATATTCTATGCGGATGGCGAGACTCGAACTCGCAAGGACATAATGCCACACGCACCTCAAGCGTGCGCGTATACCAATTCCGCCACATCCGCTCTTTCTGGCAATCTCCGGGATTTTTGCGTTACGAGTTAAAGATTCACAGGTTGAGGTTCCTGACATTTAACTTGTGACTTGCCCTTTTGCACCGCCGATTTACAATCATAGCACCACTACCAGCCAAATGTAAAATAAATTTTTGTGAACAATTTCTGCAAAACGATTATCCAGAACATACCGAAAGGCATTATTGTACAGAATATTGAGTGAATTAAGCAGCGAAGATGGGGTTCTCGAAAATTTTAATCGCTAATCGGGGAGAAATAGCTCTCCGCATACTGCGCACCTGCGAGGAAATGGGGATTGCCACGGTCGCCGTTCACTCCACCGTAGATAAACACGCCTTGCACGTCCAGTTGGCAGACGAAGCCGTTTGCATCGGCCCCCCCACCAGCAGCAAAAGCTATTTAAACATCCCCAACATCATCGCCGCCGCCCTGACGCGCAACGCCGCAGCCATTCACCCCGGTTACGGCTTCCTCGCCGAAAACGCCAGATTTGCGGAAATCTGCGCCGACCATCAAATTACCTTCATCGGCCCTTCTCCTGCGGCGATGCGGGCGATGGGTGACAAATCCACCGCCAAAGAAACCATGCAGCGGGTGAAAGTCCCCACTGTTCCCGGTAGCGAGGGATTGCTGGCGGACGATCGCGAAGCTTTGTCGATCGCCCGCGACATCGGCTATCCTGTGATGATCAAAGCCACCGCCGGCGGTGGAGGCCGCGGGATGAGGCTAGTTAGAGAAGCATCCGAACTCCCCAAACTATTCTCCGCAGCCCAAGGCGAAGCCGATGCAGCCTTCGGCAATCCCGGACTTTACCTCGAAAAATTCATCGAAAAACCCCGGCACATCGAAATCCAAATCCTCGCCGACAACTACGGTAACGTCATCCACCTCGGCGAGAGAGATTGTTCGATTCAGCGGCGACATCAGAAACTCCTCGAAGAAGCCCCCAGCCCTGCCCTCAGCCAGAAACTGCGAGATCAAATGGGTCACGCCGCCATTGCCGCAGCCAAATCCATCAACTACACGGGTGCCGGCACAGTCGAATTTCTGCTTGACAAATCGGGCAAGTTCTACTTCATGGAAATGAACACCCGCATCCAAGTAGAACATCCTGTCACCGAGATGATTACAGGCCTCGATTTGATAGCCGAACAAATCCGCATTGCCCAAGGAGAAAAGCTGCAAATCAAGCAAAACCAAGTAATTCTCAACGGCCACGCCATCGAGTGCCGCATCAATGCCGAAGATCCCGATCGCAATTTCCGACCCCATCCCGGCAGAATCAGCGGTTATTTGCCTCCCGGTGGCCCCGGCGTGCGGATGGACTCTCACGTTTACACCGATTACGAAATACCCGCTTACTACGATTCTTTAATCGGTAAAGTAATTGTATGGGGGCGCGATCGACCGACAGCCATCCGCAGGATGAAACGGGCTTTGCGGGAGTGCGCCATCACCGGCGTTCCTACCACCCTCAGCTTCCACCAAAAAATTCTCGATTCCCCCGAGTTTCTCAACGGCGAAGTTTACACGAATTTCGTCGAACAGTTCTTGAACCAAAACAGTCATTAGTCAGTAGTCAGTTGGCAGTTGGCAGTGGGTGGCAACTAATCCATGACCGATGCCCGATGCCCTGTTTGGCCGATGCCCGATGCCCGATGCCCGCCAACTGACTATTACATCATCATCGTCAGCAGCCCTTGCTGACCGAGAATCATTTCTCGCAGCAAGCTACAGATACCCACCCAAATAATCGGCGTAATGTCCACTCCGCCGATCGGCGGTACAATCTTTCTAGTTACGGCTAAAAAAGGTTCCGTCGGCCAAGCAATCAGACTCAACGGCAACTTGCTCAGGTTCACCTCGGGATACCAAGTCAAGACGATCCGAAAAATAAACAGCAAGGTCATCACAACTAGGACAGAGCCCAGAATCCAACTTGCAACGGTAATACCAGTCATGGGTCTTATCTCGAAATTTTAAGTTTTGTTAAGTCTGCCATTCATAATTTTAACCGTTTGACAGGTGCGATCGAAAGTATAAAATTAATAAAAATCAAATTGTTGTAACAAAGGCTTTGAATCTATGACTCCTTCTCTCGCGAACTTTTTGTACAGCCTGCTGGTGGGCGTGACAGTGGTAGTGATTCCAGCAACGATCGCCCTGATCTTCATCAGCCAAAAAGACAAAATCAAGCGCACCTAAAAAGTCAGCGGGTTTCTAAGTCCGGCGCTGTAAGTCAATTTTGGGCTACAAGTCGGGCATTTCCCCGATTCGAGAAACCTCGGCTGCCAGCAACTGTCAAGGCAAAACCTTCAGTTGACTGCCAAGCTGAGGTTTTTTCCCGTTAAACTCATTATTATACTCACTTCCCAAGCTGAAACCCTGACCGGACGCTGCCCCAGAAAGCACAGTCGGGCTGACAGACTTAATGATAGATGTAAAATCTAACTCGCTAACATAGGAAAGACATAGGAGATAGGCTAATGGTCAATTTAGGATTGAACTGGAGCAGCCTGTTAGGGATTATCCTAGCAGTAGCAGGGGCAGGACTGTATTTTCTGCGATCGTGGCGTCCCAAACTAGCCCGAGACCACGATATTTTTTTTGCAGCAGTCGGCCTGCTGTGCGGCGGTATTCTGTTATTTCAAGGATGGCGGCTTGACCCAATTCTGGCATTCGGTCAATTTCTGCTCAGCGGTACCGCCATATTTTTTGCAACAGAAAGCATCAAACTGCGAGGAGCGACCACAGCCCAAGCTAAAACTCGCGCCCAATACGTAGATGAAGAGCGACCGGTCAGCAACGCCTATGGTTACGACGGCTACGATGCCGAAATGGAACAGCTAGAACCAGAGGAAGACTATCCCCAGCGTCCACGGATTAGAGGTAGCCAAGACTACCGTTCCTCCCGGGAAGCCTACGACGACGAACCCCGCCGCCGCCCCTCGAATCGCAACGGCAGCGTTAACACCTCCAGGCCCGACTCGCCCGATCGATCCTCGCGCAAACGTCCCTCTCGCCCAGAAGCCCCGCCCACTCAAGAGTCTGACAATTGGGATGTTTCAGACAACCCCGAAGAAAGACCGACCCGCAGCCGCAGCAGTCGCCCCCCGGCTTCGGAAAACCGCAGTTCCGATACGCCGCCGAGAACCAAAAAACCCCGTCCTACGGAATCATCGAGGTCTCGCCCCAGCAACCGCGACGTGGAAGCACCGCCGTCAGATTACGTGGAGTATCGACCTGTAGAATACCCGGAAGACCAACCGGATAATTCCCCCAGTTTCGACAAATAGGCAAACACTAAGTAGATGGGTGAAACTAAACTTTTCTCGTGCCCGCAGGCAAAAAAATAAGTTGCGTTTATTGATGCCCATCTACTTATTCTCAGATATGAAAGTGATTAAAAAGACTCTAAATTTCGAGGGTGAAACCCCCAACCAACGGAGATATACACAAATAATATCAAATCCGTTAGCATCGGAATAGTAAATTCGAGTCAACAGTCAACAGTCAACATCATTGCGGTGTAACCGGAAATGATATAAAAGCTAATTTTTTTTAAAATTATTTTGACATACCGAACCTGTGGAACTAATCGACAGCATAATAATCTAAATATAAAATCCCCAATCTTAAATCAGCAAGATGCCATTACTCGAAATAGGAGATCCGGCTCCCTGGTTTTCCATTCCTTCTACAAATAACCCCTTATTTCATTTCCCGACTGTTGGCGGCCGGCGAGTCGTCCTGTTTTTCTTTGCCAGCGCAGCTTTTGAACAAATCCAAGTTATCCTCAAAAGCTTTCAAGAGCTCTCAGAAGAATTCCGAAGCTTGCAAGTACCGAGGTTCGGAGTCAGCGTTGACCCAGCAGACAAAGAACTAAACAGACCAACAACAATTGCTCCGTCATTCATCTTTTTCTGGGACTTAGATAAAAAAGTCAGTCAGCAGTACGCTGTTTTCCGAGATGTCGAAGAAAATGGAGTTGCCGGAGTTCACTATGCACCACAAACTTTTGTTCTCAACGAAAACCTTCAGGTAATTAATATTTTGCCCATGGGCGAACCGCACCAACACGCCCAACAAGTATTAGATTTTCTCAAAACTTTGCCCCCAATTGAGCAAGCCCGAGCAGCCACTCGCCACGCCCCGGTGTTGGTAATTCCTAACGTTTTGGACAAAGCATCTTGCCGCAGTTTAATCGATATGTACAAAAGTCACGGTGGCAGTCCTTCGGGCTTTATGAGGCAAATAGGCGGGAAAACAGTGGGTCTGCACGACGACACTTTTAAGAAGCGCCGAGATTTCTTTATTCAAGACGAGGATTTCCAGCGACAATTGAATGCGATTATTCTGCGCCGGGTGCGGCCGGAAGTAGAGAAAGCTTTTCAGTTTACAATTACCAGGTTTGAACGGTATTTGATAGGTTGTTACGATGCTGACAGCGGCGGTTATTTTCGGCCGCACCGCGACAACACTAGCAAAGCTACCCTGCACCGCAGGTTTGCGATGACGCTAAACTTGAATGTGGGAGAGTACACGGGGGGATTTTTACGGTTTCCAGAGTACGCGCCGCACGGTTATAAAGGCGATTCTGGCACGGCGATTATTTTTTCGTGTTCCTTGCTGCATGAAGCCACTACCGTGATTAGTGGTCAGCGCTTTGCTTTGCTGTCTTTTTTCTACGGCAATGAGGACGCTGCGGTACGAGAAGCTAATTTTAAGTATTTAGCTGCTGATTCAGATTCCCGAATTGGAGAACCGGCGTGAGGAAGGTCACTACCCTGGTGCAAGTCCTAAAATAATTACAGAAGGTAGTTAGCGGTTAGCCACAAAACCTAATTCCTAGCTACCGATCGCTAAATAATAATCGATCGCCATGAATTTCAAACTTCTAACTTTAGCAGTATCGGGAATTTTAACGGTTGGGGTTGCAACCAGCGCTACTGCGGTTGTTACGACATCCCCTGTGCGGCAATCAACAGATTTAACAGAATTTAACTCGGTGCATTCCCAGGGTGCGATCGCCCAAAATGTCGAAGAACAAACCAATATTCGAGTCTACGAAAAGGCTAGTCCGGCGGTTGTTACCGTCGATACAGATAAATCTAACGGCAGCGGCACAATTATCAGCCCCGACGGCATGGTGTTAACTAACGCCCACGTTGTTTCGGCAGGCGGTACCGTCAATATCATTTTGTCAGACGGCAGAAAACTTGTCGCCGATGTCATCGGATTCGGCGAAGAAGGTCTAGACTTAGCCGTGGTGAAGATTCGCGGTCAAAACAATTTGCCCACCATTCCTTTAGCCCGTCCCGGTTCGGTGAAAGTCGGGCAACAAGCATTTGCGATCGGCAATCCCTTCGGTCAATTTCAAGGTACTTTTACAGTCGGAATCGTCAGCCGCATCGACCAGCAGCGGGGCTTAATTCAAACCGACGCCGCCATCAATCCCGGCAATTCAGGAGGCCCTCTTCTCAACAGTTCAGGAGAATTAATCGGCGTCAATACTTCTATTTTTACTCGCGGTCGGGGCGGTGGCAGTATCGGTATCGGTTTTGCAATTTCAGCAGACAAAGTACCAGCTTTCCTGACAGCCGTGCGAGAAGGGCGAGCCCCCCGCGTGGCTCAAGCTCGATCGCCCTTTGGTGGCAACAAATCACCTCAAAAAGTTGCGTTAAACGGGCCCGCCGTTAGCGGCCTCCTCACCGACAAGTCTAGCGTTCTGCCCACCGACAACAGCTTTTTTGACCTCTACTCCTTTGAGGGAAAAGCGGGCCAGCAAATCACAATAGAAATGAAAAGTCAAGAAATTGACCCTTATTTAATTTTGCTCGGGCCCAACCAGCGCGAAATCGCGCAAGACGATGACGGGGCAGGCAGTAAAGACGCCAGAATTACAGTCAGGCTGCCAGCAGACGGGACTTACACGTTAGTGGCAAATTCATACCAAGCTAAGCAGTCAGGGGCTTATACGTTACAACTGAAAGCGAGTGCTCCTACCGCGCCTTCTCGGGCGATTTTGCAAGAAGAAGGCGCTTTAGTCGCAGGCGGCCCAGTATTGCCGTCTGACAACAGTCTGTATCGCGAGTATACTTTTGAAGGTCGATCGGGTCAGTCTGTAGCCATTTCCCTCGAAAGTACAGATTTCGATCCCTATGTCGCTATCTTTGACCCTAACGGCCGATTAGTGGCAGAAAATGACGATGAGAGCGATTCGACTAAAAATGCGTTTCTGACCGTTACTTTGCCCGCTACGGGTCGCTATCGCGTAATTGTTAATGCTTACGATGCTTCTGGCCGGGGTCGTTACACTCTAACTGTCCGGTGAAAATTGGGCATTGGGCATTGGGCATTGGGCATTGGGCATTGGTAGCACCTAACAAATAACTCATGACTACTGACTACTGACTACTGGCTACTGACTTCTTCCTTCCTTCTTCGTTGCAAACCGAGGTAATTCATGCGTCAAGTTAGATTTTGGGCGATCGCGCCAATTGCTCTGGTAGCTACTTTTTCTGGCAAGCCGGCTCTGTCCTTGTCACTTTCAAATTCAGGTGTTGCTAACAGCAGTTCCACCCTCATTTCCGCAGAATTTCCTCAAAATTTAACTGATGCGAAGCCTGCTGAAAAGGGTGTTTTAGCTCAAGCAAGTCCCAACCCGTCGCCATCACCACAAAGTTCGCCAACTCAGAGCCCCACTGTAGAACCTCCACCGAGTCCTGATGCGGGTTCATCTAAAGTCATTTTAGAGCAAAACGGAGAACTCAGCCCTGCTAAATCTTCTGTACTGCCCTCGGACAGCAGTTTGTACGACGAGTATACCTTTGAAGGCACTCAGGGTCAAAAAGTGATTATTACCGTAGAAAGTAGCGAATTTGATACTTATCTCGCTATTTTTAACTCCCAGGGCGAGCTACTTGGAGAAAATGATGATGCAACGCAGCAAAATTCCAATTCAGAGCTTACTGTTACCTTGTCTGCCAACGGTCGCTATCGCGTCATTGTCAATGCTTACGATCCGCCTCCAAAAGGTAGAGGCAAGTACAGTTTGACCGTCCGTGAAACAACTGGAAATTAGTTTGAACGAAACTTCGGAGTCAGGGCACGGCATTGCCGTGTCCCTATAATTTAAGGACGATCGCACTACAAGTAACTGCGATCGACCGAATTACTTCTACAACACGCTGCTTACTATACCGATGAACTAAATTTATTTATTTGTCTGTAACTATAAGCATCATAATCTTGTGCCTCTAAATTTCGGAACTGTAAACATTTGGCATTTAACTTAAGGGTTCCCAATTACAGATAGACTCTGGCTTGAGAGGGCAAGTTTTGGGAGCGATCGGATTTCCACTGAGATAGAGTTTTGTCAGGTTAGTCAAAGATTCTAGCGGTTTGATGTCGCTGATTTGATTGTTGTTGAGGGTGAGCGAAGTCAGTTTAGTCAAGGATTCTAGCGGTTTGATGTCGCTGATTTGATTGCCGTTGAGGTCGATCAAAGTCAGGTTAGTCAAGGACTGCAAGGGTTTGATGTCGTTAATTTGATTGTTATCGAGGTAGAGATAATTCAGGTTAGTCAAAGATTCTAGCGGTTTGATGTCACTAATTTGAGTGTTGGTGAGAGAGAGCCAAGCCAGGTTAGTCAAGGATTCTAGCGGTTTGATGTCGTTGAGTTGATTGTCGTCGAGGATGAGCGAAGTCAGGTTAGTCAAGGATTGCAATGGTTTGATGTCGCTGATTTGATTTTTATAGAGGTAGAGATAATTCAGGTTAGTCAAAGATTTTAGCGGTTTGATGTCGCTGATTTGATTGCCGTTGAGGTCGAGCCAAGTCAGGTTAGTCAAAGATTCTAGCGGTTTGATGTCGCTGATTTGATTGCCGTTGAGGTCGAGTTTCGTGAGAGTCGAAAGTCTCTGATTAGCGGCATCGCACTCAGTAGTCCCTGCTGTCTTCAACAGTACCTCAACAGTACGTTTAGCTTCAGGACTCAAAGAAGCTTTTTCATGACACCAATCAGTAAATGTTCGTCCACTGTTTCCCGGTTGCGTTTCTGCTGCTAACGCTCCAAGTCCATTTCCACATAATGTTAGACCGATCGCACTACAAGCAACTACTATCCACTTGTGTAAATTCATATGTTTTTATGCCACTATAAATGTTATAATATTGTACATTTAATTTGATTAACTGTATTTTAAATAACTCTTAAAAATCAAAAGGAAGCTGAAATATAGATAATTTTTCAGCTTCCTTTTTTAATTGATTTTGATTAATTTAACGCAGGCCCAGCCAGGTAAAAAAATCCTGACGGGTGAAGAATTCTAGCAGCAAAAGTCCCACGAACCCCACCATCGCAAATCTTCCGTTGATTTGTTCTGCATAGGCATTCCACCCAAAGGCTGGTTCTAGTTTTGGGGTATTTGGGGTTGTCGGTTTTGGGGATGGAGGAGTTTTAGCAGTCATTTAAAAGTTTTGAGTTTCGTGTTTTGAGTGATGGCTTTGGGGAAGCTTTGCGATCGCACAACTTGTAATTTACCAGGAAAATGACAGCCGATCACTAATCTGCTGACTTTTCTAAACTTTGAACCGATTCGATCAGATTTCGCACGGTTTCAGTACCTTCTGAAGGTTCAAAGAACAGTGGGAACTTGCCGCGAGCGATCATTCTCAAACCCAAGGGGCCCAGACTCAGCAAACCTTTAACGTCGCGGAAGTAGTTTCCTACTACTTCGATGCCAAATTTGCGCTCGTCTATCCAGCCGCCTTCTTTGACGAGATCGATTAAAACTTTGCGGTGGCGGATTGATCGACTGGCTTGGTCGTCTTTGCGATCGAGAATCTCTTGTTTAATCTTACCAATTTGATCCATCGGCGCAACTTCCATCGGACAAACCGAGTTGCAGTAGTAACAGCGGGTGCATCCCCAAACGCCTGCGGTGCCTTCGTTGTATTTTTCCAGTCGATTTTCGGTTTCGCTGTCGCGGGAGTCGGCGATCGTGCGGTAAGCTTTGGCGAGGGCGTGGGGGCCGACAAATTCCTGGTTGACTTCGCGGGCGTTGCACTCCGAATAGCAAGCGCCGCAGAGGATGCAGTTGCCGGTTTGGTCGAGTTTCGATCGCTCTTCTGGAGTTTGCAGAAATTCGCGTTCTGGAATTGCTCGCGAGGCTGTGCTCACATAGGGTTCAACTGCTTCTAGGTTGTCCCAAAAACTGGTCATGTCAACAACCAAATCTTTAATTACCGGCATATTTCCCATTGGGGCGACGGTGATTTCTGGGATGAAATCGGCCGGCTTTTCTGCTGAGCTGGAATCCGCTATTTTTTGCAGTCTTGCGAGTTCGCTGGCGACATTTTCTTTGCAAGCTAATGCCGCTCGACCGTTAATTCGCATAGAACAACTGCCGCAAATTGTATTGCGACAATTTTTGCGAAAAGCTAAAGTGCCGTCGTGTTCCCACTTAATACTGTTGAGGCAGTCGAGGATAGTATTGCTCTCTTCAACGTCTAGGGTGTAAGTGTGAACCCGGGGAGCCTCGTTTTGATTTTGGCGGACTACGTTAAAGCGGACTTTCATATTTTGAGTGAGGAATTTAGTTTCTATTTTAAGCTGAATTTTCGGGTTCTGTAAAAAGCTCTTATTTTTTTAAACCACTATCTAAAGTAAGAGATTTAAGCAGTTTTATTATTGTTTAATAAGAGGCAATAAGTCCAAAGTCATAAATTCTAAATTATAACTTTTTTTAGCGGATTTTTTGAGATGTTAAGTGGAGAGAACAGTAATTGATCGCTGCAGTTTGCGAGTCGGAGGTGCCTTATGTCCAGCTTGTTTGTATTAACTTTCATGTTTTCAACGCCGGCTTTTTGTCTGGGTCTGCTAAATCCTCAATGGGTGGGACAGGGAAATCGCAAGCGCTCGGCTGCCTTGTACGGCGGAGTGATGGCAGTTTCGTTCCTTTTGCTTGGAGTTACAGCACCTAAGCCGCCGCAACCAGTTTCCTCGGGGCTGCTGGCCTCAACTGAATGGCCAGAATTTAGGGTAAGCGCACCTTTGCGCTGAACGTAGCTGGGTATGCATCTCACTTTTCTGCCAGCATTACGAGAAATTTTACCAGGACTTACGCCCGGTTGGGGCGAGAAACGTAGTTTTTTAATAAAAATACTTGGTTCTACTCATTTACTGCAATTAAAAACCCCGGTTTATAGGCGTCGGAGTGCGCTCGCGAACTGTAGGAAAAAATCGTGGGTTTAGTAAGGAAAAATACACTCACCAACCGAGTTTCACCAGCGTCCGGTGTCTAGGGTTATATTTACGAAGTAAATCCTACGGATTTGTGAGTTGTCTGCTGATAAATAAGGAAGTTAACTTCTCAGGACTTACGCACAGAAATTAAAGAAATCGGGTTGTTTAAACAGATATCCTTCGTGCTTCACCTCGGATTTTGGGAAAAGAAACCCGGTTTCTGCGTCCTGGATTACTTCTCTTTTTTACTGTTAAAAGTTGCGATGTTTAATTTTTTCGTCTTAAGCTTTCTATTGTCGGTACCTGCCTTCTTTCTGGGTATTGTTAATCCGAAATGGGTGGGCGCACCAACCCGCAAGCGATCGATCGCGATGTACGGCGGGTTGATGGCGCCTTCGTTTGTACTTGTTGGCGTCACCGCACCCCCTCCGTCTCAGGAAGTTTCAGTGGCGCTTTCGGCCCCAAGCGATCCGTTAGTATCATCTCAAACCGCTAAGCCGTCACCGCTTTCGGCAGCGCCGACACTGAAGCCGGAGACTGTGAAAACGCCGACACCAACACCGAAACCTGCAATTTCTGCGAAGGTACCTGCACTTGCCAAACCAAGGCCCGATCGCAAATTGCCATCTTCAGTCAAATCTGTTGAGCGAACCGCAGAGATTGCTCTTGATGCACAGCAGCCAAAGGAAGATACCAAGAAAGTTATTTACGAGTCTTCTAAACCGAAGGTTAAAAGTGCCGATTTTCCGAGTTGCGTTAACTCGGATTGCAACTGTTCTGACTTTGCGACTCGGGCCGAAGCGCAGCGAGTTTTAGAAGCATATCCGGGCGATCCTTTTAAGCTAGATCGAGATCGAGACTCGATCGCTTGCGAAACGCTAGGTTAGATTTGCTCTGCCAACAGCCTCGGTTAATGATGAAGGCTTTTTTGGGTGATTGTACGAATTGAAGAACGCAAATCGATCGGCTAAAATTGTCTAATTGTTGAGCTTGCGGTGCGGGTGCAGCTATGACTTACAGCTTGAGAATTGTCGATTTGCCAACGAGTGAACGGCCACGGGAACGGTTGATGGCGGGTGGCCCGAAAAGTTTGGCGACTGCAGAATTGATTGCGATTCTCCTGGGTACTGGTCAGGGACCCGGCAAGCTTTCCGCCGTCGGGCTCGGACAGTATATTTTAAATCAGTTGAGTTTGCACCACCGTGATCCTTTGGCTGTGCTACGCACTATTAGCGTTCAGGAGTTGACGCAGATTCACGGGATTGGCCCTGCCAAGGCAACTTCGATTTTGGCTGCGGTGGAGTTAGGGAAGCGGGTGTTTCAGTCGCGGCCGCCGGAAATGGCTGTGGTTGACTCTCCGCAAGCGGCGGCGGATGCCCTGAGTCAGGATTTGATGTGGCAGTCTCAGGAACGTTTTGCTGTGGTGTTGCTGGATGTGAAAAATCGGCTGCTGGGTACTCAGGTAATTACGATCGGCACAGCAACGGAAACTTTGGCTCACCCACGGGATATTTTTCGCGAGGTGATCCGCCAGGGGGCGACGCGGGCGATTATCTCGCACAATCACCCATCGGGAATTGTGGAACCCAGCCCGGAGGATATTGCTTTGACGCGGCAGTTGCTGGCGGGAGCGCAGTTTTTGTCGATTCCGCTGCTGGATCACTTGATTTTGGGGAATGGCGATTTTCGGAGCTTGCGGCAGACGACGACGCTTTGGGACGAGTACCCGCAGGGTGATTGAACTCTTATACTTAACTAATTTCATTACTATCATTAGTTATTTGTATCTTTGGGCTCTCCGACGGCTGAATCACCCGTGACAGCAGGCAAATTTTCCGGCTGGAGTACCCCGCTAGAGCCTGTTTTGGCTGAATGTCGCTGCTGATACTTCGTTTCGATCACAACTCGGTTAATCTAGTATAGGTAGGCTGAAGAGGTCGCTAATCCGATTTTTTTTGAGCATACTAAACGTATACTGAACCAGCACCTAAATACCCACTTATTAAGAAATTATTAAATGGGATGTAAAATACACGGTGTGGTGATAGGAGGAGAACTGTGTTTCTGAGACTTGCAGAACAACACCGTAAATTCGTTCAAGATTTGGTAATGAACCTTCAAGCTTTAGCGATCGTGCTAGAGCATCGGGGTTATCTGGCATCCTGCTACACTTGCGGGGGTCAGATGAACAGTGCCTCATTTATGGTCAGTTTGACGGACAACCATCTGATTCGATTTTTAGTGTCAGATTACGGTATCACTTGGACTGAGATGCGGGACGACCGCGAACTGATGAAACTAGAAGGTGCAGAAGCGATTAATCAGTTACAAGAACTGGCAAATCTCGTAAAGTATCAAATCCAACCTTCGGAAGCTACTTTAGCGACGGCGCAGTGATTGTAGCGATTGCACGGTTCCGAGGAAGGCGACGCAAGAAAGTGGGTGCTTGTCTGCTAAAACCGAATCCCCAGCGAGTTAGTTGAGAGGGTTCATTTAGGTGCACAGCGATGGCTGCTCAACAGACAAGGGTGCTATCAGGGTGCCTTCAGACGGTTTAGCGCTCAGTCTATCGAAGTGAGCCTGGGCAGACGGCATACTTTATGCCAGAAGTCTCAAACTTGGAACCTCTAGTTTTTTTTTCAGGACTTGGTTCTCCCTTGAGAGCGATTAGCAAAATGTAGAAGTGGGAGTGTTCGTCGGCTGCGATGTTAATTTCTAACTTTGGCATTCAAAAGTCAAGGAATTGAAATTAACTTTGAGCAGGCAGGTACGATTTAACATCCAGAGTGAGAATGAGGCTGTGAAGATTGGGTGAAGCGCAGACCCAGGGCTATGGCATACGGGCGATTCAGCAGTCAAGTGCAAAGCCAGTAAGGCTTAATTCGAGCGATTCGTCTGTGCTTGGTTGAAAACATCTTCATTTGTCTAAAATTCCCTGTTTGTATAGTCGCGCATTCCATGAGACTGTTGGCGAATCAATACTTTGTTTCTTTGGGGGGTTTAATAATGAACCGCCAAGACGCCAACTACGCCAAAAAGGAAGAAGAAAGAGGAAGAAGGATAGAAAAATTAATTGCGGGCAATTATCCGGGCACGCTCTAAGAGGGGTGCGACGGGAGCAAATGTGAGGTGTCACCCTTCACGGATTCGCCAACAGCATCACGGCGCGGAGCTTAAATTGATACCAATGCCCTTGTGGTTGCCCCACCAAAGTGTTGCCAACCCCCTACACTCGTCCAAATTTCGGTTGCATCCGCAGTTGGGCCGACACCGGCAGATGCTCTGAACCAATTGGCGGTAAAACATTGGCTGATTTTGCCCCCCAGTGGTGAGAATACCAAACATAGTCAAGCCTCACCAGGGGAAAAGTTAATTTCCAGTTTAACTGTTTAACCAGTAAACTCAGATCCCACCCGTGCGGAAAAGTAAAGCCAAAACCCACTCCTGCTGTTCGGAAAGCATCTTGCATAACGGCTCTCAAATAATAGTAGTCTTGAGATTGGTCAGTCAGATTAAAGTCCCCGGCAGCAATAGTCGGCAGCGTTTCTTTCTGGAGTCGCCGCACTAAATCTTGAATTTGTGCCGGTCGGTCGCCGTACTCGTAAACTGGGATTTTGAGGAAAGGCAAAATTTTATGCTGGCGAAACCACGGTGGGGTGGTTGAAATGTTATAAAGAACTACATCTTGCTGGTTCATTGCGATAATAGCTCGTTCCTGTGGTTCGTTCCCACCGGCTAGCTTTAACTTTTGGAAAGAGCGAATGGGATATCTGCTGAGAATCACATGGTATCCGCGCCCCAGGTTGTGCGGGTATAATGCGGCCAACTTAGAGAATACTTCTTTGGCGTAATCCTCCTTAATTTCTTGCAAACAAATGAGGTCTGGTTTTTCTTCTTCAATTAGGTTGACCAAAGCTTGTGGGGATTTGTGATGCCAGCCGAGGTTGAGAGAAAAAATCTTGAGGGTTGGCTGGGAATCACTGATGTTCGTCTGCTGGGGAGAAAAGTAGGTGACGTGTAGCCAACCCAGCAAACAGATGCCAGCGACAGAGGAAACAATCGCGAACCAGCGTTTCTTTATGATAAAAAACCCTAGAATTGGCAGCAGGAAGATTGGCAAGAAAATCCAAGGAACAAAATCCCCCATCAAGGCAATCGGCCACAGCCTGTCCCAAAAGATCAGTCTCAGAATCAGATAGCTGACAATCAGTGCGGAGTAAGCGTAGGCGAGCAGTTGAGCAATTCGCTGCAAAAATCGGTAAGGCTTAATCATAGCGCCGTCTGCAATAGCATCCTCTTACGGGTGTGGGGACAAAAAACTGGATACTGCTCAGCTCTAATTAACTGAAATGGCCGCTCCCCTGCTGAGGCTAGGGAATACACTTCTCCTGTGTCCGGCTCTTTTATTTTATACAGACTTCTGGCTGGAAACAGTGATGGAAAATCGCGATCGATAATATTGCTATTTAGCGTAAGTTGTTGGTTAAATCAAAATTAGCGATCGCGAAGTTAGGAATCTCAAGCAAATGATAAATCTCAGCGAACTACTAGAACCCATCGCCAGTCAATTTCGCAGTCTGGGAATTCCCGAACCAATTACCCATTGGGGACACCCTGTAATGATGGGGATAGTGGTGGTGGCGATGGGCAGTTTTGTCGGGTATACGGGATGGCAGGGACGTTTGGCCGCCGATAAAGATGTCGCACTCAAAAGTCGCTCGGATCACCGCAAGCTTGCACCGTGGATGTTTCTGTTTCTAGCTTTGGGCTATACAGGCGGCTTGCTGTCGCTGGTGATGCAGCACCAGCCTGTCATGGAAAGTCCGCATTTTTGGACGGGTTCGGCAGTGCTGGTTTTACTGGCTGTTGGCAGCTTGATTTCGCTAACGGGTTTTGGGGGCAATAAGCTGGCACTGCGCGCGGTTCACGCTTATTTAGGCACGACAGCCCTTGCACTTATGGTGCTGCACGCGGCTTTCGGTTTAAAATTGGGGCTGTCTATTTAGAAGAGGAAGAGGAAGGGGAAGGGGAAGGGAAAGAATGTAAGGAAAGAAATTTTGCCCTAACTTACGCACGGGTAGCCAGAAACTGGGTTTTTTATCTAAATACACAGCGTTTAGCTTTTTATCTATGTTTAAAAACCCGGTTTTTTTGGTAAGGAGTGCATACGTCCCGCATAGGCTTCCCTGAAATATTCCCCCTCTAAATTACTAATTAATGAATCAAGTAACGGGTGCCATTTTCTGTCTTGCCTACATTTTGGGATTGATTTCTACAGCGGTTCCTTGGGGGAGATACGGGATACTTGCTTTGGGAATAGCGGTGGCGATCGCCATGCCGAAATTGTTGCGAAAATTTACTCTAAATTCTGTAAAAGTTACTAAGAAAAGACGCAGCCGACAAAAAGAAAATTCTCTGGAAGAGGCCTTAGATACGAGGGAAGAGTTGAATTTTTTGGAAAGGCTGCCGAGAGCGAAATGGGTGTGGGCAGTGGCGGGCTTGGTGGCATTTCTAGCTAGCATTTATTTCGCAGTTCGATCGCCCCAACCGGCAGTAGATGACATCAGCAAACTGATCCCGGCTGGCGGGAACACTCAGGAAGTGGCAGTGACAGTTCGCGGTAGAGTTGTCAGTACGCCTCGATTGACTCGATCGGGTCGATCGCAATTTTGGCTAGAAACAGATTTAGTTAGCGAAATCAACGGCGGCGAGGGAGGAGCAGTTGTAAACCGCCCAGTATCCGGCAAACTCTACGTTACAGTTCCCCTGCTGCAAGCTACGGGTTTGTACGCCGACAATACGATCGCAGTTGTGGGTTCCTTGTACAAACCGCAGCCGCCGTCGAATCCAGGGGCTTTTGATTTTCAAGCATATTTAGCCAGAGAAGGGGCTTTTGTCGGACTCAAAGGTCGTCAAATTGACTGGACGAGAGAAAAGGCGATTGCGGATGTAAATCGAGTTAACAGCCAAACGGCTGCTTTCTTGGAGCCCAGCGGGATGCAGCCATCGAAAATTCAAGCGATGCGGCAGCGGATCGTGCGATCGCAACTATCGCAGTTGAATGTTCCCGAAGGGCCCTTAATCAGTGCGATCGCCCTCGGCAAACAAGCAGTAGATTTACCTTACAATATCCGCGACTATTTTGTGCAGGCTGGATTGGCCCACGCGATCGCAGCTTCCGGCACTCAAGTTTCGATGGTTTTGGCTTTAGTTCTAGGTTTAACCAGACGTTTTTCCAAACAATTACAATTTAGTTTTGGCGTCGGTGCTTTATTTTTGCTCGTGGGCTTAACTGGCTTTGAAGCTTCAGTATGCCGCGCTGCTTTGATGGGATTTGGAACATTATTTGCTTTGGTGCTGAGCCGCCAAGTTAAGCCGCTGGGATTGCTGTTAATCGCTGCTACTATTTTACTGCTGGTTAACCCTTTGTGGATTTGGGATTTAGGTTTTCAACTGAGTTTTTTGGCGACTTTGGGGTTAATCGTGACAACGCCTCCGCTGATGGCAAAGTTGGACTGGATGCCTCCCGCGATCGCTTCGATTGTTGTGGTTCCGATCGCCGCTTCAGTTTGGGTGCTGCCGCTGTTACTTTATGTTTTTAGTGTGGTATCACCTTACAGCATTTTAGTTAATATTATTGCGGCTCCTTTGCTGTGGATTTTGAGTATTGGGGGGATGGTTAGCGCTTTAGCTGGATTGATTTTTCCGCCCGCTGGCAGTATTTTAGCGCAACTGCTGGATTATCCGGCAAAGGGGTTAATTGCGATCGCCGAATATTTCTCGCAATTACCGGGTAATTCGGTAGCTGTCGGTCAAGTATCGGTGTTTCAGCTAATAGCGCTTTACAGTTTAATTTGCTGGGTTTGGATCGGGGGAAGTTCGGCAACGAGCAATGTAGGGGATGTAACGGATAGAAAAAGGAAGGAAGAAAAAAGACGGAAGCCGGAAGCAGTCAGAGGGAAAAACCAGGAAAAAGGGAAAGGGAAGAAGGGGAAAAGCAGAGTTATTGCGCTGCCGATTTTTTCTGCGGCTTGGATTTTACCGCTGGCGCTGGTGGCGGGAATAAGTATCATAGTTTTGCCAGCTTGGCACGTTCAAGCATCTTTATTTCAAGTTACTTTGCTGGCGACATCTGGCGAACCTGTTTTAGTAATTCAAGATAGGGGAAAAGTGGCGCTAATTAATAGCGGTGATGAAAATACCGTAAGGTTTACAGTGTTGCCTTTTTTGCAGCAGCAAGGAGTTAATTCTGTGAATTTTGCGATCGCCACTCACGGTCATTTAGGTTTGAGCACTGGTTGGGGAAAATTACTAGAAGGCTTGCCAATTAAAACATTTTATGATAACAAGGATCCGAAACAAATTCACCGTGGCAACAATCAGGAATTTATGACGGCTGTGCAATCTCGCCAAGGCGTTTACTTTCCTTTAGAAACTAACAGTACAGTTGATCTGGGTTCGACGCGGTTGCAGTTGGTGAATGCGGAGATTCCGGTGGTAGAATTCCTGGTGGGAAATCGAACTTGGTTGCTCGTCGGTGAAATGACACCGGAGGCGCAAAAACAATTGGTCGCAACGGGAACCTTGAAGCCGGCTCAAGTGCTGTGGTGGTCGGGAAAAGCCCTGACGGCTGAGTTATTGGGCGCAGTTGGGCCGCAAGTGGCGATCGCATCTGCTGACGAAATCGACCCAGAAACTGCAGCCCAACTGCGCCAAAGCAAAACTCAGATATTCTGGACAGGGCGCGACGGAGCCCTCCAGTGGACTCCAGCAGGGGGATTTAAGACCACTTTGGAATCTGAAGAAAATCAAACTTCTTTTTTATAAAGATTTACAATCTGGCGCACTGTGCGGTAAAATAGTTTTAGCTCACATCTCAAATCAATTGGAGAGGTGGCAGAGCGGTTGAATGCGGTAGACTCGAAATCTACTTTAGGGGTAACTCTAACGTGGGTTCAAATCCCACCCTCTCCGTACATCTCAGCGTCAAGCGTCAAGCGCGCACCTTATTAACCTAGGGTGCGCGCGCCTTGTCATATTATGAAGTTTAACTCCACAATCTCAGTAGCATGATAGCTGCTTTCATTTCGGTAAGGTAGAGGCTTAAAATCTCAAGGAAACTCTTAACTCAAAACAGGGCACAAAAAAAGGGAAGAGTGTTAGGTAAAGCGGGCGGTTCCAAACCGCTGTCTCAATCACGAATAAGGTGCGGGCGGAGGATGGGGGAATTAGTCTAGATTCTTTGTTTCCCTAGTTTGTAGCCGCTAGTTCCTAGCCTGAGAGCAAGAGAGCCTGTTGCCCGTTCCCCGTGTCCTCTTTCTTCTAATAACGGGGTTCCGAGTTGGGAGGCGGTGTTCTATGCGTTAAAGCCTCGCACAAACTGCTCATACCGGAATAGAAATCACAAACTCCGAACCCTGACCGAGGGAGGAATTCACGAGTAACGTACCTCGATGTTTTTCCACAACAATTTGGTGGGCAATAGACAATCCTAATCCAGTCCCTTGACCCACAGATTTGGTGGTGAATAAGTGGTTAAAGATGTTTTCCTTGACTGAGTTCGACATCCCCACTCCATTATCCTTAATGCGAATCAAAACCTGATTGTTATCTTCGCTCAGAGCAGTTTGAACCGTGATTTGATTAGGTCGGGCTTTAATTTCCTTAAAACTGCGCTCCTTATTTGACTCTTCCAGAGCGTCAATGGCATTTGCCAGTACGTTCATAAATACCTGGTTTAACTGTCCGGGAAAACATTTCACTAGGGGCAAGTTACCATACTCTTTCACAACTTCAATGGCAGGGCGGAACTCGCTGGCTTTTAAACGGTGCTTGAGAATCAGCAGAGTGCTTTCGAGTCCGTCGTGAATATTGAAAGAAACGGGTCGATCGCTATCTGCCCTGGAAAACGTTCTCAAACTCGTACTGATATTGCGGATGCGATCGACTCCTTCCTTCATTGAGCCAATTAACTTGGGCAAATCTTCTCGCAAATACTCCAAGTCCATATCCTTAATTTCTGCTTCAATTTCCCCTCCCGGATTGGGAAATGTTTCTTGATAGAGATCGATCAAGTTGAATAAATCCCCGACGTATTCTTGAGCCGGTTGCAAGTTGCCGGCGATAAAGCCTACGGGATTGTTAATTTCGTGGGCTACCCCTGCGACTAAATTTCCCAGAGCAGACATTTTCTCACCCTGTACCAATTGCAACTGCATCTGTTTGAGATCGTGGATAGACTGCTCTAGTTTTTGGGCATATTCCTGGGATTGCTGATACAGTCGGGCGTTCTGTAAGGAAATTGCTGCTTGCGAACACAGGATATTGAGGATGGCGACGCGATCGCCCGTGAATACCCCTGTTGCTAAATTATTTTCCAAATACAAAATCCCCATCATTTTCCCTCGCTCGCTGATGGGAGTGCAAAGCAGGCTCTGAGGTTGGTGTTGGATTATGTAGGGGTCAGATGCAAATCTTGGTTGATTGCTAGCATCATCAAAAATCAGGGTTTCTTTTGTACGCTTGACGTAGTTGAGCAGGCTCAGAGGAATTACTTCGCTCTCCTCAACCGGAATTGATTGCAGAAGGCAGTCTTGACGGTTTGTGCAGTGGACGTTGAGCCTCCAGTTTCCCTCTTCATTCAAAATTAATGCTCCGCTTTGTGCTCCGGCATTCTTCACCACCACTTGCAGGAGGGTAGTGAGCAATTGATCGAGTTTAATTTCGCTAGATAGAGCTTGAGAAGCTTTGATAACTGTCGGCAAATCTACTAAGCCCCAACTGCTGGTGCTACCGATAATTGTTCTATTCGTGTTAGATATGGATGATTCGCTATGGGTGGATGTGTGAATTGTTTCGCTCGAATTCTGGCGAGTTCGCTCTTGTTGCAGGATCACAGCAAGCGATTCGGGATAGCGCTGTTCTAGATGGTCAATCTTTGCTTTTGCTCCCCAACGAGCGTAAGCATAGTAAGCATCAATTAAATATGGTTTGGCAATTTTTTCTTTGCCCCATGACAAATAAAATTTGGCTGCTAGTTCGTGAGCCAGTGCTTCCTCGTTGAGGTATCCATTCTCTTTGGCCAGAGCAATAGCCTTGTCGTACATCTCAAGCGCTTCTATTTTTTCGCCTAACACCCGATGCCGTTCTGCCTCCACTAGATAGAATTTATGCAGATGATTCATGGGGGCATGATGTGCCCATTTTTGCATTTTTTCTTGATTAGCTTGTACTCTGTCGAGAAGTTTCTCTTGTTCTGACTGTGGAGTGTCAGAATACACCGCTAACCGCACCAAAGAATCGTAGAAATGGTAAACAGGAACAACGGGCATTCCTATTACTGCATTTAAATAGTTCTCTGCTAGAGCGATATTATCAATCGATTCTGAGTATTTTTCAAAGCAATAACAAAGTAAAAACTTGTGTAAATATATGTATGCAAATCCTATTTGGTCATTTGTTTGCTGGTAAACTGTCAACTTGATATCCTCATCGTAGGCTTCACCCTTTAGAATGCAGGGATTGTTACTTTTTCCCAGCATATTCAAGCTAGCCTGCCAATAAATCTCTATATAATTAAGCGGCTTTTTTTGCTTAATTTTATCAATAGCATCTCTGTTTCTTGCTATCTCTCTTTCAAGGAGAGCGAGTTCTTTGCCACTATAGTAAGCTGAACAGGAAGACTGTAATAAATTATAGGCTGCATATTCTATATCTCCTGTTTCCATTCCGCTAGAATAAGCTGACACCAAAGGCTCTAAGGTTTCTCTGAGATGCTCTTTGCAATGTCGGATAAAGAAATTTACTACGAAAGCTGTCTTGGCTTTGATTTCTTGAGAATTTAACTTTGACGCTAGACTTAAAGCCAATTGACCGAACTGATAACCTGAATCAATATCTCCCACAACTCCACAAAGAAGAAAACCATAATTGGCGTAAGCAAAGGGAGAAACGGAAGCATTCCCATATTGGACGGATAATTGTACTTGTTTGCATACAGTCAAAGGCAACAGTGCAGGAGCAGCAAGGTATGCAGTAGCAAAGATACTTGATAAAAGTCTTATGGCTGCTAGTTTATAGGGCTCCTTCATTTGAGGCAGCTCAATTAAATCCTCAATTCGCTTCTCGTTCAAAATTGCCGCAGTTTCGCCTAATGCCTGCCCAATATCAGACGGATTTGGCTCCGAGGGAAACTCTACCCCCAACAGTTTTAAAACTTGTAGTCCCGTATTCAGCGCTTCCTGTAACTTATTTTGCGCCATACAAGCTTCTATCTGTACTTCATATACTTTCACTTTGTCCAGTAGTATTTTGGCACAGCTTTCCACGACTGAGGCTAATTCTTCCATCCCGTCAAAGTCACCGCTGAGATATGCCGCTTCTGCTGCTTCGGTATGCAGCCCTAAAGTTAGTTCGTATTGATTATCCCAACTATTGGCTGTCAGTAATTCCTTGCCAATCTTGAAATATTCAACCGCAGCAGCATAAGCGGTAGCAGCTTTGGCTTTCTTTCCAGCAACCAGATTCAATCTTGCTAATTGCTCCCGTTCTGCCTCCGGGGTAATTAGCTCAACTCCCACATTTAAGTGATTGACAATATCAAAAATTCTTTCTTCTCGATCGGCTTCTGGCGTATTCTTTAACAGCAGTTGACCTATTTTTAAGTGAGTAGAGCGCTTTTGGTCTTCAGGAATGAGAGAATAGGCTGCTTGTTGGACGCGATCGTGTAAAAACTTATATTTGGGTAATTGGTCATGGGTCAATGATAATTGGTCAGATTCCTTCCCATTACCGATTACCGATTCGCTATTCCCCTCTGCTTGATAAAACTTATAAACTTCGGTAATGGGTAAAATTAGCCCGTCTTGTAGTGCCTTCCATAAAGCGGTTGCGGTTTCTACGGGCGAATTTTCATTAACAATTGCTAAAGTACCTAAATCGAACTGATTGCCAATACAAGCAGCTAACTTTAAAACTTCCTGTGTCTGGGTTGGCAACTTTCGCAACTGAAGTGCCATAAATTCTACTACATCATCTGTTAGTGCCAAGGTTCGCACTCGGGCAATATCGCACTGCCAATACCGCTCTTCAAAATTAAATTTAATTAGCCCATCTTCATGCAAAGATTTAAGGAATTGTGTGCTGAAAAATGGATTGCCTTGGGTTTTCTGATAAACGAGTTCTGTCAAAGGCAGAGCCAACGCTGTAGAACAAGCTAGAGTATCGGCCACTAAACAATTTACGTCTGCTTGAGCGAGCGGAGCTAAGGTAATCGCATTCACCTTTGCTTCAGTTTTTTGAATATCTGCTAAGGTCAGCATCAATGGATGTGCTGGAAACACTTCGTTATCTCGATAAGCTCCAATTAATAAGAGATAGCAGTTATCGGCAGCACTCATCAGCAATTGAATTAATTTTAACGATGCTGAGTCTGCCCATTGCAAATCGTCCAAGAAAATCACTAAAGGATGTTCTTTTGTTGTGAATAATTGAATAAAATTTTCAAACAACAAATTGAAGCGATTTTGCCCGGCACTGCCAGAAAGTTCTGGGACTGGCGGTTGCGAGCCGATAATACGTTCGAGTTCGGGAATGACTTCAACTATCACCCCAGCGCTATCGCCCAAAGCTGCCAAAATTTTCAACTTCCATTCTTCAATTTTAGCATCTGTTTCTGACAGCAATTGTCCCATTAAATCGCGAAAAGCTTGGACAAATGCTGAAAAGGGAAGGGTGCGTTGAAATTGGTCAAATTTGCCTTTAATAAAGTAGCCTCGCTGTCTCACAATTGGTTTGTGAACTTCGTTGACAACAGCGGTTTTGCCAATGCCGGAGAAACCGGCAACGAGCATCATTTCGGTGCTTCCCCCACTGACGCGCTCAAAGGCCGCTAGCAGGGAGAATACTTCGCTTTCTCTACCGTATAATTTTTCTGGAAGAGTAAAGCGATCGCACAAATCTCGCTCCCCTATTTTAAAGTTAGTCAGCGCCCCTGTCTCTTGCCACTGGAATAAACAAGTTTCCAAATCAAACTTGAGTCCTAGGGCGCTTTGATACCGAGCTTCAGCATTCTTCGCCATCAGTTTGCTGACAATCTCAGACAGCACCAATGGAACACTCTGGTTGATCGTTGAGGCTGGGATAGGTTGTTTGGCGAGGTGACAGTGTACCAAATCCATTGGATCATCTGTTTGAAATGGTAACTTTCCTGTTAGTAATTCGTAGAATGTTACTCCTAGAGAGTAGAAATCTGTGCGGTAGTCAATACCCCTGTTCATCCGGCCAGTTTGTTCTGGAGATATGTAGGGTAAAGTGCCTTCGAGGACGTTAGGATTTTGAATTTCTTGGGTTTCGCGAGGCAGCAGGGAAGCGATGCTGAAGTCAATCAGCTTCACTTCTTTGCTCGTGGGGTTAATTAGAATGTTGGCGGGCTTGAGGTCTTTATGGATGACGTGGTGGCGATAAAGTCCGTCAAGGGCGTTGGCAATTTGAATGGCAATGGGAAGAAACTCGTTAACGGGCAAGCCTTCTAGAGGTTCGTTGCTATCGGATGCGAGGCTAGCAAGGTAGTTACTTAAGGAAATTCCGCCAAAGTCTTCCATCACCAGAGCATAGTGGTTCTGGTAAGTCTCCAGGCTGTATGCCTTAACACTGCCAGGGATCTCTAAGTTTTTAGCAATGATGTACTGGTTGCGGAAATGAACCAGTTCGTTGAAGCGGGGAAAGTCATTTCGCAGCAGTTTGATCGCGACTGGCTGCCCATTTTCCGAGCGAATGCCACGATAAACTAGAGTTCGATTACCTGCGTATATTTGCTCGTTTATGTGATATCCTAGAACAAGATTTGTGATGCTAGTCATACCTACGTATTCCTACTACTTCTATAAAGCCTGAAGTTTCTGAGAGTTGATATCTACTATTGTCGCTCTATCTGCTGTGGTATTCAGTGTATTACATTTTTCTTAATATACTTTGTGGTTCAACTTATGAAAGCACGAGTTTAAAACAATACTTGAATTGTTTATGTAAGAGCTGTTTATACTTGAGTTAAGACTAAGTAGAAAATGAAGGAGGCTACGGCTGAGTGAAGGACAGCAGTTGATAGAAGAGGAATTTAAGAGACTAATCAGGTACTTAAGAGTATTTTTGACACCAATGCTTGTATGCGATCGCCTATTAAATGTTAATGTATAGTTTAGGTGATAATTTAATGTCATTAATACAATTGGATCGCAGCGGAATTTAAAGCCGGAAGCAGAAAAAATTGAGTTTGTGTGTCAAATTTGGGATAAATTGGGATTCATGGGATCGCCAGCAGAATTATTTGTCGAGATGCCACAACAAGCTGGCCCAATCTAATAAGTGAATCAGGCATTAAATGCAAAAGTTCGTAACTAGACTATGGAATTAGCCCAAATCAATTATATTTTGCCACTCACATATTTACCAATTACAAATTACAAATTACCCCTTTGATTGTTTCACTTCCAATACCTGCGCCAGTGAAACAAATTCTCCCACAAATTCTGCATAAAAGTATTGCTGCCCAAGCGCTGCGACTCCCAAACAGCAGCAGTTTGACCGTTAATTGCCGAAAAACTCGACCAAATATAAGGAAGTTCGGCGATCGCCTCAACCTTCATCCCGTGACGCACAGCCAAGGCGATCGCGTGAATCAACTCAGCAGCTTGTGGCCCCACAATACTCGCTCCCAAAATCTCCCCGTTGCGACGCCCGACAATCTTACAAAAACCAGTTGTATCCCCGGACATTTGAGCTCTTTCAACATTCTTGAAATATTCCCGACAAACAATGAGATCGTCTCCAAAACGGCGCCTTGCTTGCGCTTCAGTCAAGCCAACCCTCGCCAATTGCGGGTCAGAAAAAATCGCCCAAGGAATCCCGCGATAATCTATTTGAAACATCGGCAAAAACAAAGCATTTTTCACAGCAACCGCAGCTTCGCAATTAGCGATGTGAGGGAACGGATAACCCCCAGCAAGATCGCCGATCGCGTAAATGCGGCGATTAGTTGTTTGCAGCTTTTCATTTAAAATCACCCCCCGATCGCTGAATTTAACCCCAGCCACTTCGAGATTTAACGATGAAAAATTGTGTCCTCTACCGGCGGCCAGAAAAATCTCCTCAGCTTCGATCGCCCTTGGCCCAGCTTGAATCCACTTCTTACCATCAATCACCCTCGCTTGAGTCACCTCAGTAGCAGTCAGAATTCGCACTCCTTCAGCTTCCATTGCAGCTTGAACCAACCCAGCAGCCTCCCGGTCTTCTTTAGCCAAAATGTGCGAACTTTTCACTACCAAAGTGACAGCAACCCCCAGCCGAGCAAAAGTCTGAGCCACTTCAACACCGCTGGGATCTGCGCCGATTACAACCAAACTTTTAGGCAACTGTGGAAGTTTTGCTAATTCCCCAACAGTTTCCGAAGTAAAAAAGCCAGCAGATGAAAGTCCTTCAATATTAGGAATCGTCGGCAGAGTTGGACAAGCCAGCAAATAACAGAGCGATCGCAATGAACGCCCGCCGACAACAAAAGCCAAATCCGGTTTCGCAACAAACTCGCCGTTGCCAAAAATAACATCGACCCCGCGAGCAGCCAAAAGGCCGAGAGAATCAATTTCTGACAAATTAGAAACAACATCATCTGCCCACTTGAGAACCCCCTCAAACCGCAATTTGAGCGGCATGGAGGAATTCGCGACTTCCCAACGCACCCCCAACTGCTGGCGGCTGATCTGCTGGGCAAAACGAGCAGCCTCCCTCAAAGTTTGGCTGTATCTCAAACCAAGGTCGATCGACTCTTTCCCCCCAGTCGGCGAATCTTGGGAATTACTTAGCGGTTCCACCAAAGCAACGCGAGCCGGGAAATTAGTTGCAGTCAAAGCAGCATAACGTCCGGCCGGAGTTCCACCAATAATCACTAAATCATAGTCAAGCATAAATAAAGAAGTCAGTTGTTAGCTATCTGTTAGTTATTTGTTATTTATTTATTTATGAGTTATTTGTTATTTATTTATGAGTTATTTGTTATTTATTTATGAGTTATTTGTTATTTATTGTAAAGAGTCAACTGACAACTGACAACTGTCAACTGTCAACTGTCAGCTAACGAATAACTTCGGCAAGTCCAGCAATCAGCCGCAGATTGTCCGCCCTTGAGCGCACAGCCACCCGAAAAAACCGATCGCCCAACTCAGGAAAACTCAAACAATCCCGAATCAAAATCCGGTGTCGTTCCAACAGACTTTTTTGAATTGAAGAAACCGACATCGACGACTCAACCAACAAGAAATTAGCCGCCCCTGCAAAAGGCTGCAAACCAGGCAAATTAGCCAAACCCTCAAATAGCTCTCGGCGAGCAACAGGCAGCCAATCCCAAGTTTGCCGCTCAAAAACAGTATCTCGCACCACAGCAGCAGCAGCAGCAGCAGCCAAAGCATTTACAGGCCAAGGATCGCGCTGCTGCTGCCAGCGACGCAGAATATCGGGATGGGCGATCGCGCAGCCCAACCGCAGTCCCGGCAGAGAATAGAATTTAGTGAGCGATCGTAAAATCACCAAATTCGGAAACTCCTCAACAGCATCGATCAAAGTTTCCTGCTCAGAAGGCGGTAGAAAGTCCATAAAGGCCTCATCCACCACCACCATACCTAACTGCTTCAAATAAGGCAAAATCGCCTCCCTACCAAATAGCAAACCCGTAGGATTGTGCGGGTTGTTCAGGAGCAAACCTAGTCGATGATCGGCATCAAGAGCAAGAGGAACCGGGAGACGGAGAGAAGGGGAGATAAGGGAAGGGTTAGAAACCGACAAATCATCAGTTACTAACCGGCTTCCAGCCTCCGCGTCCAACGATTTCAGATCCAACTGAGATGTCGCACCCTTCTCAATTACTTGTTTCGGAACAGGCATCTTGCCTGTTCCACAAGAAAATTCATCTTTTGTGGAATGGGCATCTTGCTCGTTCTTGACAATGGTGCAAGATTTAAGATCCAAATGGCATTTGAGTACCTGCGCGCCAAAAGCCGAAAGAGCCCGCCAGTAATCGCCAAAAGCCGGAGTCACCAAATAAGTCGCCTCCAGCTTCGACAAATCCCAAGCCGCCCAAGTCAACAATTCCGCCGAACCATTCCCTGGCAAAATCCAATCCCGGTCCACATTCAAAGCCTCCCCCAAAGCAGTCCTGAGCTCCCCATAATCCGGGTCTGGGTAAGCCGTCAGACTGCTCAAGTTTGATTGAATCGCAGCCAGGGCCGACTCAGGAGGGCCCAAAGGACTGATACTCGCAGAAAAATCGAGAATAGCAGAGGGAGGGCAGCCTGCCAGTGCGGCTGCCCAAGCTAAATTCCCACCGTGTACAGGTCTAATCAAGACTCAGTTCGCCAGCTATTCTGCGTTTTTCGGGGGTGCAACTCTGTCCTTAAACAACTTCCCTGCGGAAAATGCAGGAACTCTGGTTGCCGGGATTTCCATCTTGTCGCCAGTTTTGGGATTGCGACCCTCGCGAGCCTTGCGTTCCCGCGACTCAAACGAGCCAAAACCGACAAGCGTCACCTTGTCGCCATCGGAGACAGCTTCCATGATTGCTTCGAGGGCGGCACTCAAAACAGCATCTGCCTGTTTTTTCGTCACGCTAGCCTTTTCCGCGACTGCATCAACCAATTCACCTTTGTTCATTGCGAACTCCTTCTGGATTTGCAAAATTACGTTAAACAGACTTAGTTCAACTATTAGCCGTGAGTTATCAACTCGATTGAGGTGTGGATTGGGAGGTTTGGGTGGTTCCCGATTGCTCCCGTCCGCTTCCCCGAATCACAACTCCTGCTGAATACCAATTACCCTAGGATAATTGGTCAGAAAAGGAATTTTTGTTTCTAACTGCTGAAAACCCCACAGCATCTAATTTTCACTGCATTATTCTAAAGTCTTGCCGACCGTTATGGATCGGTGGAACCTTTAATTTATATGGATTTGGACAATTTTTTTAATTAATCCCAAAATTTAGGTAAAAAAATACCACCTTGGAGAGAAGATTTCTCGCCTCGGTGGATTTGAAAGCCTTAAAAAAGGAGAAATAGAAGGAATAAAATGTAATTTGTCAAGGGCTAAAGGAAAATTTTTTTCCTTCTTCCTTCTTCCTTTCCCCTCTTTCTTGCCCCCGTGGGGTCGGGCTGTTTCATTCTCTCGAAACCCGCCAGGGACTGAAGTCCCTGTCTCATAGCTGAAGTCGTCTGAAGACGACTGAAAGAGTGATTTATACTCCTCTTGCATAGGACTAATGAGTGCTTTAGTCCTCTTTTAGAGGACTAAAGCTTTGAGGCAGGGGTTTCAACCCCTGTCGGACTGTAGGACTGTCGGACTCAGGGGAAAGAGCGTGGAAAGTTGACAGCAAGGCATTTTTCCTTTGTTCCTACTGTCTCGGCTGGACCGGCTGACTGCGCTGCAACAGTTGGCGCGCGTCGGGACTAATGTTGTTTTGGTAGCCAAAGTTCGATCGATCGCTATCATCCAAAATTTGCGGAGTCAGCAATACAATCAACTCCGCCCGCTGGTTAGCCTTATTGGTACTCCTGAACAGCGAACCGATAATCGGCAAATCTCCCAAAATCGGAATCTTGTTCGCTGTAACCCGTTCTTCGTCGCGGATAATCCCCGAAACAATCAAAGTCTGACCGTCCCGCAGGCGAATTAACCCCGATTGCAACGAGCGCTCGCCCAGCAGCCTGATAGTATTGGTGTTCGCGCCCGTGGCCAGGTTTTGCTCGCCGCCAGGTGTCCTGATAATCGGATTCACCCGCAGAGAGACAAAGCCATTATCGTCAATCCGGTCGATCGCCACCCCCAACTGCAAACCAGCCCTGTCTTTGACAGCCGTCACCGTTGTGGTACTTGTATTGCCGGTACTCTGGGTTTGGGACGTGATGTTAGTGATCACCTCATCAGTAATATTCACATTCGCCGTTTCTCCTTCTTGAACCACCAGAGTCGGATCGGTCAGGATTTTGGCATTCTGGCTCTGAATAGTGGCCTGCAACGCCGACAGGAACCTCCTGGGATACTGGAACGCCGGGAACAGGGCGAACTCTGCACTTCCCGAAGTTGTCCTCGATCCAGGCTCGTAATCCGTAATTCCAACTCGCGTAGGGTCATTAGTAACTGGGGCTGTCGGCTGGAGGAACACACCTTTGGCGGGGCCATCGAGACCTTGACCTGTAAACGGCACGATACGCCGGCCGTTCGCATCGTAGAAAGGCTCCAGGTCTCCTAAAGGGTTGCCGATGATCGGCCTACCGGTCAAGCTCCCATCGAGAGCGTTTGCATTGGGCGGATTGATGCCGCCAAAATTGAGAGTGGCCGCCCCATTGTCATTGACAAAGAAACTGTCATTAATTCCGAAAGAGAAACTGCTGTTAGTTCTGTTGTCTCCCAACAAGTTGATATCGATCACCTTGACGTTGACAGCCACTTGACGGCGGCGCAAATCTAGCTGTGTCAAGAAAGCCACAGCCATGTCAACTTTGCGCGGGTCGCCCACCAAAGTGATGGAATTGAGCCTCGCATCCGCCAGCACCGACAGTCCCCTCAGCAAGAGCGGCCCCGTGCCTTGGGTAGCGCCGATCGCCTTAATGTCGGGTTCCCGAATTTCCACATCCCGCGCCGCATTTCCCTGGCCCACGCTTTGAATAGTCACCCGAGTAATCGGCAGTTGACTTTCCGCGCCTTGAGCGCTCAAAAAGTTAGCTGCATCCGTAGAGCGAACTTGATTGAGCCGCAGAGTCCGAATGATAATATTGCGCGAGTCGATCGGCAAGCTAGTCCCTACAAAAATCGTCCGCCCCTGGCGGTTAGCTTGCAGTCCGCTGAGCCGCAGCACGTAATTAAAGACATCTTGCACCGACTCATTTTCGATGTCCAAAGAAATCTTCGGCCCTTCATCTGAACCGGAGGCTCCTGGCTGACCAGGCACTGCGGGCTGACCCGGTTGACCAGGGGCCGCACCGCCTGTAAAAGCGATGTTCAATCCAGCAGCGCGGGCCAGCAGAGCCAAAACGTCCCGGACTGGGGCATCCCGCAGCACCAAGCGGGGGATGCGTTCTCCCGAACTCAGTTCAATATTTCCCGCGCCGGGGGCGATGTTAGACACTGCGATATCTCCCAAGGGCGGAGCAACTGCCCTGGGTTGGAAAGGCGCAGCCTGATTGCTCTGGGATTGAATTTCGCTGGGGAGGGGCGGGCGATCGTTTCTGGTAACACTAACTTCGGGATTTGGCAGCAGCACGCCTGGGTTTTGCGAGGTGCGGACTTGGGGAGCCGGCCGGGGAGCTGTTTGGGTCAGCGGCAGTCCCGGAGGGGGCGGGGGTGGAGTTTGGGCAGACTGTACTGTGCCACCCTGTCCGGCAACGCTGAGGACGATGCTTTGGCCTTGTCCCGGCACAATTTGTCCGTTGGGAACTCCGTTGGTGCCGGCTACAACAACGCGGATGCTGTTAGCCTCTACCTGACTGATTTCTACTGAAGAAATTCCCGGAGCGGGGTTATCTTGACGGAAGCTGTTGCCTTGTGGCAAGCGAAGCTGGGTGTTGATAATTGTGGCTTGGTAAGTATTGCCGTTATTGATGGCGAAAACTTGCGGGCGATCGCCCTTTTCTGTCGCCATGACAATATTTACGCCATTATTACCTTGACTTACTTGCACTCCTGTGACTTGAGTCGGCACTGCCAAGACGGGGGCTTGGGCGATCAGAACTCCTGCAACGCTGCATAAGAGTCCTCCACTTAACCGTAGATGCTGTTTCACGTTCTCTCCTCAACTACAATTTGTATTTTTTGTTCGCAGTCTTTTGTCGCTAGCTGCTAAACTGACTGAAAGATTCTCGCTTCGAGTCTATTTAAAAGCAGAAGTTATGCCCTTTTCGATTTTATATTTTCGAGGGAATAACCGCTGACATAATGGTTAGAAACTATCCTACAGTTCCCTTTTTGGGAAACTTGGTATTAGAAGAAAGTAGGTTCTAGAGCAAATTTTTGATTGCCATATAATTTTTTTTTGTGGCATTCATATTTTTTTACTTCTACCTTCAATCTTCAAAATTAAACCTTCTGCCTTCTCTTTGTTTGTGAAAAAGCAAGTTGGGAACAATAGCTAATATCTATCCGCCCAACAACCGCTACTTAGCACCAGGACTCGGAGCCGGAGTTGGCGGTTTTTCTTCTTGCTTTAACGGCAGCAGCGCGTGCAAGTCAAAAGCAGTTTTAATTTTAGTTGGCGGCTGCTCCACAGGAACTATTTTCCCTTTCAAAAAGTCAACTTCAATTGGCTCATTTGATGCTAGCAATTCAGATTTCAAATTCCTAACTACCAACAGCGACTGCATCAACTCCAAGTTACGCATAAAATTGCGGGTTTGAGCGAAAGTGCCTTCAAACTCTACCTTAAATTTTTTGCGTCTGAGCTTGCCAGCCAGGGACGGCCCGAAGGAGGTATCTGCCAGAATATCAGGGTCTGGAGCTCCCGGCGCGGCGGTTGCTGCTGCTGGGGGCATATCCGGCTCAAATTTGGTAATTTTAGCCTTGAGGTCATCTCCTTGCACGCCGGCGTTGATTCTATTAACGAGTTGGGTCAGGTCAAGCAAAAGCGTGTTGGCGCTGGCGTCGCTGGCAAACATTGCCGTCACGTTTGCCCGGCGCTGTTTTGCTTCTTCTTGCTTTGCTTCTGCTTCTGCCTTTTTTTGAATTTGAGTTTGCAATTGCAGTTGCGTTTGCTCGCTTTCGCTAAGTTTTTGCTTGAATGCGTCTCTTTTTTGGAATTCGGGCAGTACGAACTGGTAGCCAATGCCACCGGCAATGACGAGGCCGAGAACCGCGATGCCGATTGCTTGGACTTGGGGTGTCAGCTTAATGCCGAATAGTTCCTGACCCCCTGTCTCTTCTGCTTGTGCGCCGCTGGGAATAAACTGATTTGCTGTCATTGTTTTTTCACCTCTGGTTTTTGTGGTTCTAGCACTCCTTTTTCTTGAAGTGTTTCTATCCGTATTGCTAGGCCGTCTGCTTGCTTGCTTCGCAGCTCGGGGAGCAACTCGGAGGCCCCCGTCGGGCTGAGTGTCGTTTCAATTTTATATTCCACCACCGGTCGCAGTTTGGGAAGTTCTGCTGGTGCTGCGTTTTCGTTACGCACTTGTAATTGTGCGGGGTTGTTTTTTAATGTGGCCGCTATCAGTTTTGTATCGGTGTTAAGGAAGAAAGGAGAGCGCTGGACTAGCAACATAAAGTCGTTAACTTGAGCAAAGGTACTGGCTATCCCTGAAATTTGTACTTTTGATGCCTGCTGCGGGACGACGGCGGGGGGAGGTGCTGCCGGGGTGGGGCTAGCTGCTGGAGACGGACTCGCCCCTGGGGAGGCTGCGGGAGTTGCAGCAGGGGGTGGGGGTGCTGCTGCAACGGGGGAGGGACTTGGGTCGATTTGCTCGATTTTGCCAATTTGGACTCCCGCCGGAGTACGAGCACTGAGGTCTTGCAGCATCGCCGACCAAGGCTTAATTTGGTCGAATACTCCGGCTAATGCTTTGTATTCCGCGGTAACTTGGTCGGTTTCGGCGTTGATGGCTTTGATGGTGTTGGCTTGAGTGTTTAACTTGGCCAGTTCTTGGTCGATGGCTTCTTGTTTTGTGGCCAAGCTGGTATTTTCGTTAGTCGCCCACCACCAGGCACCCATGACTGCGGCGATGATGCCAAGGGCAAACAGCGTCGCCCCATATATGGGCAGTTGGTCTTTGGCCCCACCGGAACTTTTTTTAGCTGGGCTTTTGGTTGCAACGGGTTTGTAGTCGGGACGGTCGTTGAGAAAATTAATATCTAGGCTGTACATGGCTTCACTCGATTTTATAGCAGAAGGTAGAAGGCAGAAGGCACAAGGTAAAAGGTAGAAGGCACGAGGTAGAAGGTAGAAGGTAGAAGGAAAAAGTGATCTAGCGTTTATGTTTCAGGAATTAAGAATGTCCTAACAGTCTTGGCTGTTGCTATAGATTTAAATTTGAAATTTGAGATTTTAGACAGAACCCAAGATTGCTGGTACAAGTGAAGGATTTATTTAGGGAAGAAAGAAACAACTTTCTGCCTTCTACTGAAGGAAGGGGCTGCTTCTACCTCAGATATATTCTACCTTCTATCTTCTACCTCCAATATTCTACCTTCTGCTTTCTGCCTTCTTCTTTTGGAAGGGGTTTTTACCTAAAATTCTCAAATCTGTTTTTCTCTCATCTAAAACTGTTAGGTCACATAACCTCCCTTAGTCCTAAACCTAGGGCGACTCCTAAACCTGCTCGCTGTTCTGGGGTAATTTCTTGGCTGATTTCGAGGCCTAGGGTTTCGATGGGATCGACTTGAGATGCGGGCAAGCTTAATCTTTGCATAAAAAATTCGTCTAGTTTGCCGATCGCAGCTCCAGGACCTGCTAGCAGCAGTTGCGCTACTTCGAGTTCTTCGCTCTGGTTGAGGTAAAAGTCTACTGAGCGGCGCAGTTCGTCTGCTAGTTCTCCCAATACTTTTATCATCGCATTTGTTCCCGGATTGGCGTCTCCCGATGCGCCCATTGTATCTGTGACGGGCAGGGTCATGCCTTGCAGTTCACTGGTGTCTCTGGTTGGCGGCAGGTTCATGGCTTGGTTGAGGGCGGTCTGGATTTGGTAGGTGCCGATCGGGATGGTACGGTTGAACTGAGGTATGCCGTCCACTACTATAGCTAACTCGGTGCTGTCAAATTCTATGGCGGTGAGAACTGCTGCTTCTTGGGAGGAAAATTGTTGCAGTTGTTCTTTGAGGGTGCGGATTAGGGCAAAACTGGTTACTTCTAATACATCTATAATCAGTCCGGCTTCTTTGAATGTTTCGATGTATGTGTCGGTAACTTCTCTGCGGGTTGCTACTAACACGACTTGCACTTTTTCTACTCCGTCGTCATCTACAAAAAGGCCTATTTTTTGATAGTCTACGTCGGCGTCTTCTCTGGGAAACGGCAAGTACAGTCCTGCTTCTGCGTTCATGTAATCCCGCAGTTCTTCTTCGTTGAGCTCTGCAGGAACTGGGATGAGACGGATGACGGCTTCGCGGCCGGGAATGGCTGTGGCTACTCGCTTGGCTTTGATTTTGTTGTCGGCAAGGACGGTACGTATTAGTTCTGCCATTCCCGGCGGATCGACTATTTGTCCTTCTTGTACATAGTCTTCTGGAACTTCTATGGAGGCTAGGATGCCTAATTTTAATGCCTGAGCTTTCTTTTCGAGCTGAATGATGTTGATGCGGTCTGGGGCTATTTCGATCCCGATTCCTGGCTGGCGTTGGGAAAGTAGACCTTTGAAAAAGTTAACCATGTGATTGGGTCGCCGATAATTGCTATTTTTTTCTTTTGTTGTTGGCCAGCCTGATTCAGCGTGCCCGGTGTTGGAGGGTTGGTTTCCAACTGCCGCAAGAGTGCTGTAATCTCGGTATCCCGCCGTAGCTACGCAGCTCCGTCTGTGTTGCGCGATCGCTAGTTCCGATTTTATGCTATCCAATTTACTTGACAATAGCTATTCTGCTGCGAATGTCAATAAATTCCAGCAGAATCGACCGAAAACCTGCCGATTCTGCACAAAAACAGACTATCTCGCTCCTGGGCCCAGGTACAAAACTCTGTTACTGACTCGATAGCGCTTGATTCGGGCGATTCTCTACCCTACCCTACGGAAACCCCTACGGGGAACGGGAACCCCTGCGGGAAGATAGCTTCGCTTCACGCTTTTTTGTCTGACGGTTCCGATAACTCTCAAATTTTATTCTATGAAACGTAAATCTTGGCAACTGTTTGCTGTTTTTGGACTGGTGGGGCTGCTGCTGGCTGCGGTGGTGAGTTGCGGCAAGCCGGCTGTTAATTCCCAGGCAAATAATACGCAGGAAATCGAGTTCTGGACTATGCAGCTTCAACCTCAGTTTACTGAGTATTTCAACAAGACGATCGCCGGTTTTGAAGCCGAAAATCCGGGGGTGAAGGTGCGCTGGGTGGACGTTCCTTGGTCGGCGATGGAAAGCAAGATTTTGGGGGCTGTTTCGGCGAAAACTGCGCCGGATGTGGTGAACCTAAATCCAGATTTTGCTTCGCTGTTGGCGGGACGCAATGCTTGGCTGGATTTGGATTCTCGGATTCCGCAGCAAGTTCGATCGACCTATCTGCCAAATATCTGGAAAGCTGGCGTACTCGACGGCAAGAGTTTTGGCATTCCTTGGTATCTCACGACTGGGGTAACTATTTACAATACGGAGTTGTTGAAGAAGGCTGGAATTGCTAAGCCTCCGGCTACCTATGCCGAGTTGGCAACTGTTGCCAAGCAGGTGAAGGAAAAGACTGGTAAGTTTGCTTTTTTTGTGACTTTTGTGCCGGAAGATTCGGCAGAAGTTTTGCAATCTTTCGTGCAGATGGGTGTGCCTTTGATTGACGCTAAAGGCAAGGCGGCTTTTAATACTGCTAAGGGCAAAGCTGTTTTTCAGTATTGGGTAGATTTGTACAAGAACGGACTTTTGCCGCAGGATGTTTTGGTGCAGGGACATCGCAGGGCGATCGAGCTTTATCAAGCTGGGGAAACTTCTTTGTTGGCTTCCGGGCCTCAGTTTTTGAAGGCGATTGCTGAGAATGCTCCTAGTATTGGTGCTGTTTCGGCTGCTGCGCCTCAAATTACGGGGGAAACCGGCAAGAAGACTGTGGCGGTGATGAATTTGGTTGTGCCCCGCGACAGCAAGCGCCCTGATGATGCTGTCAAGTTTGCTTTGTACGTGACTAATTCTCAAAATCAGTTGGCTTTTGCTAAGGCTGCTAATGTTTTGCCTTCTACGGTTGAGGCTTTAAAGGACGATTATTTTAAGAACGTTCCGGCTGACGCTCCTGCAGCCGATCGCGCTCGGGTTGTTAGTGCTTCTGGGTTGAGTTCCGCCGAGCTATTGATTCCGCCTCTCAAGGATGTTAAGAAGCTGCAAAAGGCGATTTATGACAATTTGCAGGCGGCAATGTTGGAGGAGAAATCGGTAGAACAGGCTGTGGCTGATGCGGCTAAGGCTTGGGAGCAAAGGTAGTTTTGAATTGCAGCAGGGGCGGGATTTTATTTGCTCTAGCCCCTTGCTTTTTTAGGCAATTTGAAATATTGTTAAATAATGGCAAATTGTGCCGCCATATATATCAGCATATAAGCTTTTAAGTTATTATCGAATGATGAAATTATCGCCTCTTCACAAGGCGGAGTCGGAGGAGAACTCTGGATAAGACAATCTCCAATATTTTAGAAGTAAATGTTTGTTGATAAGAAGGCTTGCTCATCCCAGAAACCGAGTTTATTTATCCCGTGCGATCGCCTTTATCAATTCAGCTTGATTGATAATTTGTAGGAGTATAGCCTGAATTCCTCAAATATTCAGAAATTTGACTCGTGTTAAAATCAAAGCTCAGCTCAGAATAGGATAAAATTCTTATGCCAGCGATGACGCTCAAAGATTTAAACCAAGTTCAAACCCTTTTTTCCGAAGCGGGTTTAGATTACCAAATTGAACTAGAAGACGGGATAATTTCAGTTATGGGGCCATCAGACATCGTATCCAGTGAAATCAGTAGCCGTCTCATCGCCTTTCTTTTCGCTTGGATAAATCCCCGTCGCTTGGGGAGAGTTTTTGACTCCGCAGGCGGTTTTATCATGCCGGATACGAATGTCAAAGTACCGGATGTTTCTTTTGTGCGCGCCGCCCGCTTGCGCCAAAGTCCGCGGTATTTTGGAGAACTTGTCCCCGATTTGGTGGTTGAGATTAAATCTCAGAGTGATCGCATTAAGCTTATAGAAACCAAGGTTTTGAAGTTTATAGAGCTGGGTGCGATCGTCGGAATTCTGATCGATCCTGATGAAGAAACAGTGACTATTTATCGCTCTACAGGTGAACCGACTGTTTTAGGAAATGGCGATATCTTAACAGTCGCAGAACTTTTTCCCGGTTGGGAATTGCCCGTTTCGGAATTGTGGCCTCCTATCTTTACTGAGGAAGAAACACAAGGTTAAAGAAAAAATAGCGTGAAGCGAAGCTATCTTCCCGCAGGGGTTCCCGTTCCCCGTAGGGGTTCCCGTAGGGTACGGTAGGGAATCGCCCACTCTACTTATCGAGCTTTTCCTTCAACGCGATCGCACTTCCAAATATTCATCAGCGGTGGAGATAAACGCTAATGAACTTGTGCAGCTAGCTCAATCGGTGAATCTTGATGAGTCAATCGATAGGCAGCACTTTCTTCCAGCAATTGTCGAATAAAATGGGGGCTGTGAGCATTAATTGAATGTAACAGATTTCTATACAAGCGGCAGGCAACCTCATCATTCAAAATGCGACTGTGGAGTATTCTTGTCCAATCCGAGGCAACAACAATTAATTGTGGAATGACACGGATAAATGCTTGTAACTGCTGTTCCATTTCAAAAGATTCTAAAAAATGAATTAGGCTAAACATCACCTCCGGCTGTTGGCAGCGATCGTCTAAAATCAGATGTAAATCTGCTAAATGTTCACTCTCAGGATGCTTCGCGAATTCCGCTAAAGCATTTTCAAAAGCTGTTACTTCTTCCGCAGATCGCATTAATTTATTAGCGACCAAAATGGTAATCCAGCTATTCTCCTTCATCACCTATTTACTCCCTTTTCAAAAACGCCCAACCAAGCTAACTTATTTGACTGAATAACTTGCTGTAAGCTGCGCCTAATTAGTGGCGTGTAAAGTCCCTGACGGCGATAAATTGCTCGCGCATCGCTAATTTCTCTAGCTAGTGCTTCCCTTGGTAACAAGCTGAGATTCGGAGATTGTCCGTAAGAGATAGTCTGGCGATGACGACCTCCTTTACCGGGCAAAGGGTGTTCCATCATTATAGCAATACCCATTTCTCTGCTGTAACCAAGAACCTTTGCTGCCATAAATCCATTAGAAGGAATGTGATGTGGTGTCAGATTATCGCCTCTTCGTCCAGCTTTAAGCAGGTCTCCGTAACATCCAACTGCGCCTTCCCCTGGGAGAAGTCTGTTTGTATAATTAGCTATTTCTATTCTCCTATTCGCTGCTAACGGACATGATATTACCACAAGAAACCCAGTGTCTATGAAGCATCTCTTGCTAGTTTACCCGAACAATTCATCTTAAGGCAGGATGCGTTTAAGCTTGGGATTGTTGTTGCAGAAAATAGCCCACGAGATAAAGCGAACCGCAAAGGATTGTTAGGTTGTCGCCTGTAACAGCAGCATCTAAAGCTGTTGTTAAGTCGGGGAAGGCTTGACAGAGAGTTAATTCGGGGCAGATAATTTGAGCTAGGGCGGCTAATTTTGCGGGGGATGATGAGTTTTGATCGGGTACGGGAACTAGGTAAAGTCGATCGCCCTTTTTGAGTAATGCTTTCAAAATATCATCGCAGTCTTTGGTAGCCAGAATCCCAATTACCCAGTTAATCGGTTGGGAACTGTTAAGATTATCGACATATTCGCGCAGTGCGATCGCTGCAGCGGGGTTGTGCGCGCCGTCAATTAATATTTTGCGGTTCTTCCAAGTTGTCTGCTGGAGTCTTCCGGGCCATTGGGTTTTGGCGATACCGTTTTCGATGGCGGTTGGGGAAATTTGCCATCCTTGGTTTTGGAGAATTTGCAAAGTTGCGATCGCAAGTGCTGAATTCATTAGTTGAATTTTTCCCAGCAGCGGCAATTGATATTTTATTTTCTCCGCATTTTGAGTTAATTGATATTCTGCAAATCCTTGTCCTAAATCTATTGCTGGTTTTACCCAAGTGGCCGGACAGTCTAATTCTTGAATGCGTTTTTCTATTACTATTCTAGCTGATTCTGGCAATTCTCCGATAACTGCCGGACACTTTGATTTGAGAATTCCCGCTTTTTCCCCAGCAATATCTGCGACGGTGGGACCGAGTATTTGCCAGTGTTCGAGACTGATAGAAGTGATGACGCTAGCGAGAGGTGTTTCGCAAACGTTAGTCGCGTCTAATCTACCGCCCAATCCAGTTTCTATGACGGCGATGTCTGTTTTTTGTTCGGCGAAATACAGCCAAGCTGCGGCGGTGATTATTTCAAATTGAGTAGGGGTTTCGGTGTTGTTTTGGGTGGCGGCGACAACTCGTTCGAGACATTGCTGCAATTGTGTTGAGGAAATCGGTTTTTGGTTGATGCAAATTCTTTCTGCCCAATCGATTAAGTGCGGGGATGTGTAGCGTCCTACTCGATAGCCTGCTTCTGTTAGTACGGAAGAGAGATAAGCACAAACGGAACCTTTGCCATTGGTGCCGGCAATGTGGATAATGGGTACTTGTTGGTGGGGGTTGTCTAGTTTTTGGAGAAGTTGGTGAATTCTTTCTAGGCCGAGGTGGACGCCGAAATGTTGGTAAGATTGAAGGATAGATTCTGCATTCATTGAGGATTATTGGATTTTTTAACGAACCGCGAAGGCGCGAAGGGCGCGAAGGAAGAGAGGAGATAGATGTCGATAGGTATGAATATTATTTCTCTGTTTTCGGGTTGTGGCGGGTTGGATTGGGGTTTTCGCTTAGCTGGCTTTAATGCGGTTTGGGCGAATGAATATGATAAGTCTATTTGGGATACGTATAATTTCAATCATCCTGAAACTATTTTAGATCGCAGAGATATCAGAAAAATTAATTCTGATGAAATTCCCAACTGTATTGGGATTATCGGCGGGCCTCCTTGTCAAAGTTGGAGTGAAGCGGGGGCGAAACGGGGGATTGATGATAGTCGGGGTCAACTTTTCTGGGACTATATCAGAATTGTGCGGGACAAGCAGCCTTTGTTTTTTTTAGCTGAGAATGTTAGCGGAATCTTAGCTCCCAGAAACAAGGATGCTTTCACTTATATATTATCGCAGTTTGAGGACATCGGGTATCGGGTTTCGTACAAGTTGTTGAATGCTAGAAATTTTGGTGTACCGCAAGATAGGCAAAGGGTGATTGTTGTTGGCTATAGGGAAACTCGGGGTTTTGGTTTTGAGTTTCCCGAACCTGGAACCGATGTTTTGACGCTGAAAGATGCGATTTTTGATTTGCAGGCGATCGCCCCTATGTCAGTTAAGGGTAAATTAGATAATTATCACGATTCTGTCCCAAATCACGAATGTGCGGATTTGGGGTTTTCCAGCATTTATATGTCGCGCAATCGAGTGCGAAGTTGGTCAGAACCTTCTTTTACAATTCAGGCAAGCGGCCGACACGCACCTCTCCATCCTCAAGCGAGTAAAATGATTTTGGTTGGCAAAGATAAGCGCATTTTTGACCCCAATTCGCCTCAGCCTTACCGTCGGCTTTCTGTGCGAGAGTGCGCGAGAGTTCAGACTTTCCCGGATGATTTTATTTTTAAGTACAAGTATATTGCTGATGGATACAAAATGGTCGGCAATGCTGTTCCTGTGAATTTGGCTAGAGTTTTGGCAAGTAAGATTTTTGAGGATATTTCGACCTTCTGAAACAACACTTACGCCAAATCTCTATATGTTGATTTTTTACTCCGCGTGGGGGAAGCCAACGCTTAGGTGGCCGAAAGTTTGTTTAGGATTAGTTTCAACCACCGAGTTTTACTAAAAATTATCTGCGTTTATCTGCGGTTTCCCTATCAATCAAAGATTGATGCAATAAGTCTAGTTTGCTGTACAGATTATCACAAAAATTTTGTTAACTCGCCGAGATTGTGCTGAATCGCATTGATTCCGCGCAGGTGAGAAATGGGTGAACCTCCGTACAAAAAGCTATTCAAGCTGACTTGATAATTTTGCTGAACTGCTAAATCTAGCCACAAATTGTTAATCGCATCTCCGGGCTTGTAGTCGGGAATGTTGTGCTGATAGTAAGGAAAACTGTCTATACAAGTGTTAAAAAAGTTTTTGCGCCCGGAATGCTTTAAATACTGATATCGTGGTCTGAATTCTGTCCGATTTTCCAATACTGTATATATAGTATCGGCGAGAGATTCTGGGTTGAATTTAGCATAAAGCCCTGCACCTTCGGGGAAAACGGGCGAGTCTCCTCTGGCGTATTGATTGAATTCTTGGAAACAAATTACTGGTACGTTGCAACTCATGGCTTCCATGATGGATCGGTTTTTTCCTTCGAGGAGAGAACCGAGTACAAATGCTTTTGCTCGCGAATAATACAGGGGCATTTCGCTGTAGTAGTCTACTCTCGGTAATAAGTTAATGTAGTCCTGGGGATTGGTTAAAATTGTCTCGATTTGTCGCCATTCGTTTAAGGCGCATTCGTCGAGAGTGTTCAGGTTGCTAGGATCAAAGTCGTGTCCGGTGATAACTGTTAATTTTATCGGTTTTTGCGGGTATTTTTGGCGGTAAACTTTTAAGGCTTTGGCAATTGTTGGCAAGTTCTTTTCTTCGGAAATTCGGGCGACGGCGAGTAAATCGATGTCTTTTTCAGGGACATTCCTGGGGGAAATCCAGTATTCGTTGATGAAGTCGCAGTCTTGTAAGGGTATAGTTGGTTTGTGCGCGCGATCGGGATAAGTTTCGCGAAACCATTTATCCCGTTGCGGGTTTTTGTACAAGCTGGAGTAAGCATCGGCTATCGGTGCCCAAGAATATCCAATCCAGGGGGCATAGGTAAAGGAATGAAAGACTGATGATAATCCGGGAAATAGTTTGTTGATTAGTTCGACTGCTTCGCTGAAGTAAATTCCTTTGATGAATTTTCCTTCGTACATCAATGGGGGAAGCAAGACGTAAAAACTGACGGTCTCGAAGCGGTGGGGTTGATCCTCAAATATCTCCCAGGTAAAGGCGTCTAAGTCTGCATAAATCTCGGCGATTGGTTTGTTGACGTGGGGGTTGCGTAAATATGGTTTGTGTCGCTCGTAGTTGCCGCGTGCCATAGGTTTTTATAGTATGATTGTAAGTATTACTTCAACTTCGGTCTTCTTTCTGACTACTGACTTGTGGTCAATAATTAATCCGTGTATGCGTGTCAAAATCGGTGGCGTGCATTCCGTCTATTATAATCATTAACTGTCGTCTAGTGTCAGGGCGAGTTGGTAGATTTGGCGGCGGGGGAGGGATGTTTGTTGCGCTAGCTGGCGGCTGGCTTGGGAACGACTTATGCCTTCTGCAATTAATGTTTGCAATTCTGCTTTGATGGCGTCTTCGGAAAAGATTGGTGCGGCTGTTTGGATGCCGGCAATTACGAGGGTAAATTCTCCCTGGGGTTCGCGATTGGTGTAAAGATTGATCGCACTTTCTATACTACCACGCCAAAACTCTTCGTGCATTTTAGTTAACTCTCTCGCCAGCACAATCGGTCTGTCGCTTCCTAAAATATTTGCTAAATCTTGTAAAGTTTGTCGCAATCGGTGGGGAGATTCGTATAATATTATAGTGCGAGATTCTATTTGCAAAGCTTCTAAACTCTGTTGGCGTTCTTGACCTTTCACGGGTAAGAAACCTTCAAATACAAATCTCTCTGTGGGTAATCCTGATGCAGTTATGCCAACAATGCAGGCGGTCGGGCCGGGAATCGGAATAATGTTAATATTAGCATCCGCGCAAGCTTTGACCAACTCGGAACCGGGGTCAGAAATCCCAGGCATTCCGGCATCTGTGACGAGGGCGATATCTTTGCCTAAATGCAGTTTGTCGATGAGTTCGGGAAGTCGCTGGTGTTGGTTGTGTTCGTGATAGCTGATTTGGGGGGTTTTGATTTGAAAATGGTGCAAGAGTTTGCCTGTATGGCGGGTATCTTCGGCGGCGATGAAGTCTACTGTTTGCAAGATTCGGATGCCGCGAAATGTCATGTCTTCGAGGTTGCCGATCGGGGTTCCTACGATGTAAAGTGTTCCTGTATTGGGATTTGGCTGCATTTTGATATTTTGAAGTTTTTAACCGCAGATGGGACACGGGCGGGACGCCCATGCCACATATTTAAGAAGATATGAAAACCGGATTGTTTTTGGGATTGGCAACTTTAGATTTAATTTATTTGGCCCAGAAGCCTCCGGGTGAAAATCAGAAAGTTGTTGCTTCTGATTGTACCATTGCTGCGGGCGGGCCGGCGGCCAATGCTGCGGTCACTTTTAGCTATTTGGGGAATGCGGCGGTATGGGCGGGCGTTTTAGGCACTCACGCGATCGCTCAATTAATTCGTGCAGACTTAGCGGAGTATAATGTCAGGATAATTGATTTGGAACCCGGGCGATCGCACTCGCCACCAGTGTCCTCGATTATTGTAACTGAAGCAACGGGCGATCGATCGGTAATTTCCATCAATGCTACGAAATCGCAAGTTGACAGTCAAACAATTAACCCGGATATTTTAACATCAGTTAATATTGTACTGCTTGACGGACATCAAATCGCAGCAAGCCAAAAAATTGCTCAACTTGCTAACTCAAAAAAGATTCCAATTGTCCTCGACGGCGGCAGTTGGAAGCCCGGATTAGAGGAAATATTGCCTTTCGTTGAATGGGCGGTATGTTCCGAGAATTTTCATCCCCCAGACTGCGACAATTCAGAACAAGTCTTTGCTTACCTGTCAGCAGCCGGAATTTCCCATATTGCCATCACTCGCGGTGAAAAATCAATTTTATACCTCAGCAATGGCAGTTATGGCACTGTAGAAGTACCTCAAATTCAAGCCACAGACACTTTAGGCGCTGGCGACATCTTTCACGGGGCTTTCTGTCACTACATATTGCAAAATAACTTTATCGATACTCTCGCCGCAGCGGCTAAAATCGCTTCCCATTCCTGCAACAACTTCGGAACCCGCGCCTGGATGAATAAGAGTTAATTTTAAATTAAAATTAACCAAACTATCCGGTTAAAACCGCTCAAAGCTAGAAAACTTGAACTAGGAACACTTGCTGAGTTAAAATCCTGACAGCAACCTCGAAAAAATTTGTGAACTTCCCTCTTCTCTTCCTTCGCGCCCTTAGCGCCTGCGCGGTTCGTTAACAAAATTGCTATATTAGTAAGACAAGTTAAAGTCACACAAAACACTCCCAAAACAACATACCCGAATCATGTCTGACACCCAACCCCTAACTATCACCCTTCCCCCTTTGCGGATTACCCTAACAGAACAACAGCAAGTTAACCTAGAATGGCTGACACAAAACTTGCCAAATCTACTCACCCCAAGCAAACAAGAAGTCCCCGACAATATGAAACAGTGGGTGGCGGCCAACAAATTATTAAATCAACCAGACGCAGAAATCATTCAAGCCCTAATAAGTACGGGCATAGATGCGGAAACAGCCACGGCAGAAGTTAGGGAAATATCCTCTCATCCCTACTTTCAAGCAGGTAGCCATTACGTACAGTTATTGCAGAAATTAGAATCGCATCTCAGGATTAACAATCAATTAGCTGCATTGTCTTCCAAGTTTGGCACAATCGAACGCAAAAGCAGCCTTTCCAGAGAGTATTTTCTCGAAAATTACTATGCCAAAAATACTCCAGTAATTATTACCAATATTATGCACAACTGGAAAGCGTTGCAGTTGTGGACGCCGGAGTATTTACAGCAAAAATATGGCGATGCAGAGGTACAAATTCAAGCTAACCGCAACTCAGACCCGAATTACGAAATTAAGATAGAAAATCACAAAAAAATTGTTTTGTTCCGCAAATATGTAGAGATGGTGGTCAAGGGCGGGCCTAGCAACGACTACTACATGGTTGCTAATAACAAAACTCTGGAAAGAGAGGAATTTAAACCCCTATTCGACGACATTGAAATTTTCCCAGAATACCTAAATCCAACGGACACAAAAGGCCGAGTTTTCTTTTGGTTCGGCCCGAAAGGCACGATTACACCGCTGCACCATGACCCAGTTAATTTAATTTTGGCTCAAGTTTGTGGCCGCAAACTAATTAAATTGATTTCTCCGCAACAAACACCTCTGCTTTACAATCACGTCGGAGTTTTCAGCAAGGTGGACGGCGAAAATCCTGATTATGACAAATACCCGCTTTACAGAGATGCGAAAATTATTGAAGTAATTTTAGAACCGGGAGAAGCTATCTTTATTCCTGTCGGTTGGTGGCATCATGTAAAATCATTGGAGGTTAGTATTTCGGTTTCGTTTACTAATTTTGTGTTTCCCAATTATTATGAATGGAAATATCCTCATATTAATTGGTAATTGCTAATGTATGGTTTCCAGGGGCGGGCACAGGGGCACCGCCCCTACAGAAATCTGCGTTAATCGGCGTTCATCTGCGGTTCACAAAAAAGAAATTCATGAAAACTCTCGAAGAAATCAGCGAAATTGCCCGATCGATCGCCTGGAGTGCATCAGATATCCTACAATCCTATTATCGCCAGGATTCCAACACTCCTAACCTTGACATCCAAGAGAAAAAAGATGGCCCCGTCACCGCCGCCGATGTCGCTGTCAACTCTTACATTCTCGACGAATTGCAGTCGGCTTTAGGGAATGCAGAATTTGGCTATCTCAGCGAAGAAACTTACAAATCTTATTTAGAAAAAAACGGTCAAATTCCCTTATCTCAAAGTTGGGTTTGGATTATTGACCCTTTGGATGGAACGCGAGATTTTATTGACAGGACAGGTGAATTTGCCGTTCACATTGCTTTAGCATTCGAGGGAAGACCAGTATTAGCAGTTGTGGCTTGGCCCCAGCAGCAAAAGATTTATTACGCGGTGCAAAATGCTGGCGCTTTTATGGAAAGTCGGGACGGTTCTGCGGTCAAATTGCAGGTTTCTGCGCGAAACATAGTGGCGGATTTATCTATAGTAACTAGCCGCAGTCACCGGGGCGATCGCTTTAATCAATTGTTACAAAAACTACCTTGTCAAAATCAAATAGCTGTCGGTAGTATCGGCTGTAAAATTGCGACAATTGTCGAACAAAAGGCTGATGTTTATATTGCTCTTTCGGGAAAGTCTGCACCGAAAGATTGGGATTTAGCGGCACCGGAATTAATTTTGACTGAAGCGGGCGGTCGATTTACTCGTTTTGACGGTTCTACTTTGCAGTATAACCGGGGAGATGTGAGTCAGTGGGGGGGATTGTTGGCGAGTAACGGTTGCTGTCATGCTGCTTTGTGCGGGCAAGCCGAGCAGATTTTAGCGGGGATAGATGGGAGCTTGCGGTAGTAAAAAGTTTAGTAGGTGCGTTAGAAGACTGTATTTTCTGCCCGACTAATTGCTGACGCACCCTAAAATATGTATCAAAATAGCTGAGTTTGAAATTTCTGTACAATTGCACTTACGTTTCATAAATATGTGTGGTAAATCAACATCGCATTTTTTACAGTAATAATACTTAAGTATTTTCCGTGTATTTATCAAACTTTTAATTAATCAGGTATTTTTTAAGAAAAATTTACATATATTCCGTAAAAAAACTGTTATTTTTAGGACAAAAGATGAGAACTCACCGGGTTTTTACGGATAAAGGGTGTGTCTGTATAAATAAAAATTGATAGATGGTTTCGGACGCCAGTCACGAAATAGCGGAATTTTTGTATTTTTTTGAAACCGCAGTCAGGTGGATTATGCCAAATTTAAATATTCCAGTTTCAGTAAGGTCGATCGCCTTTATCGACACTCAAGTTGAAGATTATCAAAGTTTGATTGCTGGAGTAATACCGGGTACGGAAGTAGTCGTTTTGGATGGGAACCGGGATGCGATCGAGCAAATTACTGATATTTTACGCGCTCGTACCAATATTGACAGCATTCACATAGTTTCTCACGGCAGTTCAGGCAGCTTGCAACTTGGCCACGCTAGCTTGAGTTTAGATGATATAGAGTGCGATCGGCACGATCTACAGCAGTGGTTTTCCTCACGAACCGACTCAATCCCCAACAATCGACCTCACATTCTTTTGTACGGGTGCAACGTAGCAGCAGGCGAGACAGGTAAAGCATTTATAAAACGCCTGAGTGAGTTAACCGGCGCGTCGGTTGCTGCTTCGCAAAACCTCACCGGAAGTGCCGCAAAAGGCGGCGACTGGTTCCTAGAAGTAACATCAGGGAAAATAGCAACACCTTTAGCATTTCGGCCAGAAGTGCTGGCGGCTTACAGCCACGTTCTCTCCAGCTTCAGTACGGCTACTAACTTTAATGCGGGCTTTTCGCCGACGGCAACTCCTCTTTCAATTGATACGGGCGACTTTAACGGCGACGGTTTCCCCGACTTAGCCGTGGCAAACTTGGGTTCTAGAGATATTTCCATATTGTTGGGAACAGGTACGGGCAGCTTTGGTACTGCTACTAACTTATTTAATCCCGGCAACGAGGTTCCTAATTCCATTGCAGTGCGCGACTTTAATGGAGACGGCAACCTCGATTTAGCTGTAGCCAATCCTATTAGTGCCGCTAACGGCGATTTCGTTTCCATCCGGCTGGGGACAGGTACTGGCACTTTTGGCAATCCTACCAACTTCGGTTCAGGGATAAATCCTCGATCGATCGCTGCAGGCGACTTTAATGGAGATAGCAGGTTAGATTTAGCCACAGCCCCTTTGAGTGGCAACAACCTTTCAATTCTTTTGGGAGACGGTACTGGTAGCTTTAGCGATCCCGCTACCATTATTAATACCGCAGCATCTCTTACTATTGCCACAGCCGACTTTAACAGCGATGGCAAACTCGATTTAGTCACATCGAACAATAGCGCCACTAACAATATCTCAGTTTTGTTAGGAGATGGTACGGGGAACTTTAGCGCCCCCGTTAACTTTAGTGCGGGGACAGGGAATCACTTTGTCGTTACAGGCGACTTTAATGGCGACAGCAAACTTGATCTCGCCGTATCGAACACTGGTTCTAACAACGTTTCAGTTTTGTTGGGGGATGGTACGGGTAATTTTGGTACTGCTACCAACTTTAGTGTCGGCTCATCTCCCGAATCTGTAATTGCGGGCGACTTTAATGGCGACGGCAAAACCGATTTAGCCGCGTCTAACGGCGGAGATAACAATGTCTCAGTCTTGTTGGGGGGTACTGGCAGTTTTGGTACAGCAGTCAATTTTAGTGTAGGAACTGTTCCCCGTTCGATCGCTGCGGGAGATTTTAATGCTGACGGCCAGTTGGATTTAGCGACGCCGAACTTTACCTCTAAAGATGTCTCTATTCTGCTGAATACACGCAATACAGTTAATTTCGGTGCGGCTGCTTACAGCGGTACAGAAGGAACAACAGACACAGTAGTTAATATTCCCGTTACTCTCAGCGGCGGGACTCCTTTTGCTGATGTTATTGTACCAATTGCGATCGACCCCACTAGCACAGCCACCGAAAATTCTGACTACACCATTTCCCCTACATCGATTACATTTCCCGCAGGTGCGACAGGTGTGGAACTCACCCAGAATGTTGCAGTTACTATCAAAGCTGACAATCTCCCTGAAAACGATGAAACCGCAATCCTCAACTTTGACACAATTACAGGTGGCATAGCCGATACAACCGCTCAAACCACATTAACTATTCAAGCCAACGGTACTGTTTCAAGCCTGAGTCCGTACCAAATAGACCTCAAAACAGGCACAATTACCGGTGGGCAAAACCAGTTTATTTCTCTAGTAAATACCCCGGAAGACTCAGACGGCGACAGTTGGTTAGAAGCCGTAGCCAAAATCAATTTTGACGGCAACATCAAGAAAGCCAAATTCATCGTTGAATACGACCAAACCCCGTCAGGATGGACGGTAAATCTCGGCGACTCAGGGTCAAACGACGGCTATGGAGGGGATGGCAGCACTCAAAGCCGCGATGCCGAGATGAACATTGTTAACGGCAATATGAGCGTTTTCGGCAATGACTACAATACACCTCCTGGCGGAGAACTTACCCCAGCAAATGTGCCTAACTTTGTGACTAACGCTTCGAGCGTCGAGTTAGAAGTCAGCAACGAACAACTTGCGTGGGATAACAAAAGCGGGCTAAAAAATAGCTTGAATTCGCCGTATCTTTACGCCCTCAACGGTCAAGCTGATGCTACGGGGCCAGTCAATTCCGAGATTTACGCCGGATTTAACAGAGTGATTTCCGGGCCAGGCGATCGCATCGGATCGGGTGCTAGCAAGGTGACAATTCTGCTTAATCCGATCGACTACGCGATTACTGCTGGTGTTGCAACCGTTACTGAAGGCAACTCCGGTACAACTGCTGCCACTTTTACTGTTACCCGCAGCGGTTGCACTGACTTGGCGAGCACAGTAGATTATGCGATCGCAGGTACTGCTACAAACGCCAGCGACTACAACAACATCGGTGGCACATCCGGTGCAACTGCTGCGACTGGTACGATTAATTTTGCAGCGGGCGAGACATCGAAAACCATTACTCTGGATGTTTTAGGCGATGCGGCGAGCGAAGCCAATGAAACCCTTGAGGTTAGGCTGTCAAATCCCTCGAAATTAGATTCTACACCGACAATTACCACTGCTACTGCCACCACAACTATTACTAATGATGATACTGCCGGTTTCACTGTCAGTCCAAAAGCAAGATCAACAACAGAAGCTGGCGGCAAGGCAGATTTCACAGTCAAACTCGATTCTCAACCAACTGCTAACGTTACCATCGGTTTGAGGAGTGACAATGTTGCCGAAGGAACTGTTTCGACTGATAGCTTAACTTTCACTCCCGCTAACTACAATGAACCGCAAACAATAACGATAATTGGTGTTAACGATTTGGTAGCTGATGGCCCTCTACCTTACAAAATTGTCACGGCTGCTGCTGTGAGTACCGATGCTAATTACAATAGCCTCGATCCTGATGATGTCACTGTCACCAACAGTGACGATGACACTCCGGGAATTACAATTAATCCGACGGCGGGATTAATTACTGGGGAAGAGGGCACCAAGGCTAACTTTTCTGTGGTTCTAAATACTCAGCCGACTGCTGATGTGACTGTCGGTTTGAACGCGGATAATGTTGCCGAGGGAACTGTTTCGACTAATAGTTTAACATTCACTCCGGCTAACTGGAATACACCGCAGCCGATTACAGTAACAGGGGTTGAGGATAGCAGTGCTGACGGCGATATTGACTACAAAATAGTCACGGCGGCTGCTGTTAGTACAGATGTGAATTATAACAACCGAGATCTAGCGGATGTTACCATTACCAATAAAGACAATGATACCGCTGGTATTTCTATTACTCCCACGCAAACAACTGCTACAGAAGGCGGTGCGAATGGCAGTTATGGGATCGAATTAATGTCGCAGCCGATCGCCCCTGTTACGATCACTCTCACAACAGGCGAGCAGATTCAGGCGATCGCCCCTGTGACTTTCACTGCGGATAATTGGAACGACGCTCAAACAGTTACAGTGCAGGCTGTTGACGATACGATTGTGGAAGGGGGACACAGCGCTAATCTTACTCACAGTGTGACTAGCACTGATGCTAAGTATAATGTGGTTGTGGTTCCAGGGGTGACAGTGGCGATCGCAGATAACGACACTACACCCACGCCGACACCAGAACCACCAACGCCGACGCCAGAACCGCCGACGCCAACACCAGAACCGCCGACGCCGACGCCAGAACCGCCGACGCCGACACCGCCAACGCCGACGCCGACACCAGAACCGCCGACACCGACACCGCCAACGCCGACACCGACACCAGAACCGCCGACACCGACACCGCCAACGCCGACACCGACACCGCCAACGCCTGGTGGTACCATCGACACACAGAAGAATTGGTGTGGCGTAGAAGCTGGATTGGATAAACTTGAGAAAATTCTTGACGACCAATTACAGGCAGTTAACCTGCCGATTGTCGGCCCCCTCAAGGACATTTCCCCAGATTTTATTGGCGACTTCAAGACTAAGTTAGTCGATACGATTAAAAATCAGGGAAATCAAAGTCTGAGTCAGTTAGAAAGTAGCCTCCGCACTGCACTGGGCTCTGACTTCAATGTTGCTCTAACTGAGAATTCCAGTGCTGATGAAAGTACCTTGGTAATTACTCTTGGCAAGCAATATCAGTTTCCCGATCTCAATCTCTCGCAAAATTTAGGAGTGCCGGCATTAAGCTTAGATGTAGATGGAAAAGCCCAATCAAAATACAACTACAACTTGTCCTTAGGAGTTGGTGTTAGTAAAGATTTGGGGTGCTACATAGATACTGACCAAACCAAGTTAACCGCCAACATTGACTTGGGTCTAGATGACCAATTCAAGGCTAAAGGCAACTTAGGTTTTTTCCAAGTTGACCTGGCAAACGATACCAGCAACCCTACTAAAGTCGATGCCAACCTCGAAGTCAAGCTCAATGACTTAGACAATCTCGGCGGCCCCAATGATGGATCACGCCTCACCTTGCCAGAACTGCAAGGCAACTATCAGTTCCAAGACTTATTCAACGCCAGCTTAAGCAGCGAGGCTAATCTCGGTCTCACAGCAAAAACCAGCATCAACGGCAATGCTGCATTCCCCTCGTATAACTTCGACTTAGCAGTTGATTGGCCCATTTTAAATTACGCTAACGGTCAATTCACCGGGCCGCAAAAGCCCGCAGTTGCATTTAACAATATGCAACTAGATTTGGGAACATTTGTCAATAATTTTGCCAAACCAATTATCGGTAAAATTTCCGATGTCATTAAACCATTCCGACCAGTTATCAACTTCCTCAATGCCGACACCAAGTTACTGTCTCAAATCGGTCTAGCGGGGCCGTTTGATAAAAATGGGGATGGCATAGTCAGTGTACTAGAACTGGCAGCAAAAATCTCTGGTCGCGATATCGATACTCGGTTTTTAGAGGCGGTTGCGAAGGTTGATAAAGTTGTGGATTTGGCAAACCAAATAGCAAATTCTCCCGATAAAATTGACTTGGGTTCCTACACTCTGGGTAATATAGATGTTGCCGACCCAAGTGCTAATCTTCAGAAGGCTTTACCAGTTCCAACAAATGCTGTACAGCAAACGGCTAACCAACAAATTAACTCCCAAACAAGCGCCAATATCAAGGACTTCTTAAATGCTTTACAAGATATTGATGGCTTTGATTTGCCACTATTGACGAAACCAGAAACCGCGATTCAATTGCTGATAGGTAAACCGGATGTTCCGGTCTTCAGCTATCAGATGCCCAAACTGGCATTTGACTTTAATATCGAGCAAAAATTTCCAATCTGGGGGCCGATTGAGGGTTTACTGGAAGGAAATTTTAGTGCTTCAGCTCATCTAGGATTTGGGTACGATACCTACGGATTAAATGAGTGGAAAAACTCGAATTTTGCTGCGGACTCTGCTGACCAAGTTTTGAATGGGTTTTATGTGAGCGATCGCGAAAATGCTGATGGTACAGGGCCAGATGTTGACGAGCTCAGTCTTGACGCTAGTATTGCGGTGGGTGCAGGGATAGATGCGAAAATTGTCGAGGGTTATGTCAAAGGTGGAATTCAAGGAAAAGTCGGCATCGATTTGATAGATATTGGAGAATTCCAGCCCAAACAAGGCGGCGACGGAAAAATCCGAACATCGGAAATCACTTCGCGCATCAGCCAACCCTCGGTACTGTTTGATGTCACAGGACAAGTTAATGCTTTCTTGGGTGCTGAAGCTAAGGTAATTTCAGTCAAATTCTGTGAGAAAAGTTTCAAAATATTTGGTAAGCGCTTCCGTATACCTTATCCTTGCGGATTTGATTACACAACAGTCTACGATAATAACTTGGCCACATTTGAGTTAGCTAACTTTAGTTTGGGGCCGAGTGCTAGCACTAGGGGCAGAGCAATTGACGGTTACATGGCCGGGGCTACTGTTTTCTTTGATGGCAACTTTAACGGTATCCGAGATGATAACGAACCCTTCACCATTACTAACGCCGATGGCAGCTTTGACTTAGATGTCTCTCTTGACGATTTCGACAAAAATAACAGTGGTGATATCGAACCAAATGAAGGCAAAATTGTCCTTACCGATGGCATCGATACTTCTACTTATTTGCCGCAGCAAACCCCCCTCTTTGCCACACCTGATGCTATTGTTGTCACTCCGTTAACTACCCTATTGAGCGAGTTGATCGAGCAAGGTACTGACCCTAATCAGGCGCAAATTCAGGTAAAATCTGCACTGGGAGTGTCGTCAGCAATTGACTTGACTAGCTACGATCCGCTACAGGCAATTACTCAAAACGACCCGAACGCTTTGGCGGTTTATGCAGCACACGCGAGCGTGCAAAATACCATTGTTTTAGTCACAGATTTAATTAGCGGTGCTTCAACTACCGCGAAAAATGAGATTGCCAAGAGCGTAATTGCAGCCGTTGCCGATCAAATTAAATCTGGCACTGTCGATTTAAGCAATTCAACGCAATTGCAGGCGATTATTCAGTCGGCGACGAGTCAACTGCAAGTACCGCAAGTATCTAGTATTGCCTCGGAGGCTGCCTCTATTATTGCCGAGGGAAATCAGCGAATTAGCGCGATCGCCTTCAGCAATTCCTCGCCCTCAGATGCCGCGACAGAAATCGCCCGCATACAAAAAGTTGCACAAGGAGAAGTAGCCCAAGATTTACTGCAAGTCGCAGCCGGAAATAAGACGATTCAGTCGGCCATTTCCGAAAATACTGGTGCATCTTTAAATACCAAAATTCAGGTGGCGACAGCTAACAACCCAACAGTCCGCAATACCTTAGATACTGATGGCTCTAGCGCACCATCTACGCCCGAAGAACCATTCCCCAGCAGCGGTATTGAATTAGTTAAAGATGGGGAAAATACTAGCGACAGCACCGATGGCGATGATACCCTGACGGGCAGCGCTAGCGATGATATATTGCGCGGTAAAAAAGGAAATGACTTGCTGTTTAGCCTTGATGGCAATGATTGGATGAATGGCAATCAGGGGAACGACTTAACAGATGGTGGAATTGGGGACGATACGCTTTATGGCGGAAAGGGTTTTGATACTTTGACTGGTGGTGCCAGCAGTGACTTCCTTTCTGGCAATCGAGGTGAAGACATCGTAATTGGTGAAAAGATCGACGATACTCTCTACGGCGGTCAAGGCAATGATATTCTGCTAGGAGGTGAGGGTAACGATTTCCTCAGCGGCGATTTGGGGGATGATACATTAGTAGGGGATGTAGGCAATGATAAGTTCTTACTCTCTACAAATTCTGGTATTGATACAATTGATGACTTTGAAGTCGGTCAAGACTTGTTAGTATTGGGTAACGGGTTGAGTTTCTCGCAATTGGCAATTGCCGAAAATAGCGGTTCAACTTTAATCCGGTTTGCCCAAACAGGGGAGATTTTAGCTTCTCTCAGTGGTGTTTCTGCTAGCAATATTAGTGCGGTTAATTTCGCATTGCTTTGAGAGCGATTTGAATTCAAGCATTTGTTCTGTGAGACTTGGAAGTAAGTCCGCGCGTGCGAAGCTATCCCGTAGGGAATCGCCCTTAAAGAGTCTAACGAATAACTTGTAGGGGCGGTTTTACGAGAAATAATTGCCTAAAACCAATTATCTCGTAAACCCGCCCCCACCGCCCGAAAGTCCGCCAGGGGTTGAAACGAAGGGGGGAACCGGATCGCAGATCTGTACCAAAAATTCCGCTCTTAATATTTCAGTCTAATCACACTTGCTATTGAACGGTTTTTGTGTTAGGTGAGCCACCTCGCGCTGGCTCAACCGTAATGTTACTTAATAAATTTCCCCATCTTTATCAAAACTTTAATTAAAAAAGTGTTTATAAAGAAAAGTTTATATAGATTTTCTCAAAAAACAGTTATTGTTACTACAACATTCAGAAAGAGTTTCCGATGCAAGTCGCGAAACAGGGGAATCATTGTCTTTTTTTAGCTATTAGTAGGTGCAGTATGCCAAATTTAAATAATCAAGTTTCCATAAAGTCGATCGCCTTTATAGATACGAAAGTTGAAAACTATCAAAGTTTAGTCGCTGGGGTAACACCGGGTACGGAAGTAGTCGTTTTGGATGGGAACCGGGATGCGATCAACCAAATTACTCAAGTTTTAGCTCTTCGGACCAATATTGACAGCATTCACATCGTTTCTCACGGAGCTCCGGGTAGCTTGCAACTCGGCGACGTTCGCTTTAGTTTAGATGATATAGAGTGCGATCGGCAGGATCTACAGCAGTGGTTTTCGCCACAAACCGACTCAATCGGCGACACTCGACCTAATATCCTCCTCTACGGGTGCTCTGTAGCAGCAGGCGAGATAGGTAAAGCATTTGTCAAACGCTTGAGTGAGTTAACCGGGGCAAGAGTTGCAGCTTCCCAAAACCTCACCGGAAGTGTAGCAAAGGGCGGGGACTGGGAATTAGAAGTGAGTACCGGGAAAATTGAAACGCCGCTGGTATTTGAACCCGAAGTATTAGCAGGTTACGAGTATGTTTTGAATAGTTTTGGTGCTGCGACTAATTTTCCCATAACCTCAAGTCTCCGTAAAGTTGCCACTGGGGACTTTAATAAAGACGGCAACCTTGACCTAGCCTTGGCCAGCACTGGAACCAACAGGGTCTCGATCGCATTGGGAGATGGCACAGGCAAATTTGGCGCTGCCACTTATTTTAACACCGACTCGCCGAGCGATCTCGGTACCTGGTCTGTCGCTGTAGGCGACTTTAACAAAGACGGTAATTCTGACCTGGTTACGGCTAATAATTTTACTAACGACGTTTCTCTCCTGTTAGGGAATGGCGATGGCACTTTTGGTACTGCCACCTACTTTGGTGTGGGGTCAAGCCCTTATACCGTCGCTGTGGGAGACTTCAACGGGGACGGCAATTCTGATTTAGCTACAGCCAATCAAATCTCTAACAACGTCTCCATCTTGCCGGGTGATGGTAATGGTACTTTTGGCACAGCTACTAATTTGAGCGTGGGGTCAACTCCCTATTTTGTGCTTGTCGGCGACTTTAACAAGGATGGCAAGTCTGACTTTGCGACAGCGAACTCCGGTTCTAACGACGTATCCGTCCTGTTGCAGAATGCTGATGGCACTTTCGGTACCGCCACTAACTTTACCGTTGGAAATAGCCCTAATTACATTGCTATAGGAGACTTTAACGGGGACAATAATCCTGACTTAGCAACCAGCAATGAAAGCTCAAACGACGTATCAATACTGTTAGGAGATGGCACAGGAAACTTTAGTGCAGCTACCAACTTTAGCGTTGCAACACAACCCCTTGCTATTGCTAGTGGCGACTTCAATGCAGATGGAAAGCTTGATTTAGCCACAGCCAACAATGGATCGGGCGATGTCTCCGTCTTGTTTGGAAGTAGCAATGGCAGCTTTGGGACTGCCATTAATTTTCCTGTGGCAACCAATCCCCAAGGTATTGTTGTAGGCGATTTTAACAAAGATGGCTTATCCGATTTAGCTACGGCCAACTTTGGCGGTCAAAACACCTCAATTCTGCTGAATACAACCCCGGCGGTAAATTTCGGGGCTGCAAGTTACAGCGGTACAGAAGGAACTGCGGATACAGTAGTCAATATTCCCGTTACTATCAGCGGCACTCCTGACGCTGCTGTAACAGTACCAATTGTCCTCGACCCCAGTAGCACAGCCACCGAAAATTCAGACTACACCTTTTCGCCGACATCAATTACATTCCCCGCAGGTGCAACAGGTGCCGCACTCACCCAGAATGTTGCATTTACTATCAAACCCGACAATCTCCCTGAAAACGCCGAAACCGCAATTCTCAACTTTGGCACAATCACTGGTGGCGTTGCAGGTACAACCAAACAAACAACATTAAACATTGCAGCTAACGGTAGTGTTTCTTACGCTGTCGCAGCCGATATTGCCAGCATGGACGAAGGTAATAGCGGCACAACTCCTCTGACTTTTACCGTGACTCGCAGCGACGGCACTGGTGCAGCAAGTAGCGTCAATTATGCAATTGGAGGAACTGCTACAAACGTCAGCGATTACAACAACATCGGCGGCACTTCTGGGGCAACGGGTATTAGTGGCACAATCAATTTTGCGGTAGCGGAAACATCTAAAACTATTACATTAAATGTGGTAGGCGACGGATTAGTAGAACCCGACGAAACAGTTGAAATTACGCTGTCGAATCCTGTAGCACCAGGGCCGACACCTACCTTTACTGCTGCAACTGCTACAACTACCATCACAAATGATGACTCTGCAGGTTTCAGCATTGCACCTACGAACATCACTGCTACAGAAGGCGGCGCAACTGGCAGTTACAAAGTCAAGCTAACTTCGGAACCGACGGCACCGGTTAATATTAGCTTTAATACTGGCAATGCAATTAACCCGATCGCCTCACAGATTACTTTTGACAGCACAAACTGGAATGTCGATCAAACTGTCACTGTTAGTGCGATCGACGACAGTGTAGCACAAGGAACCCACAGCGGCACGATCGCTCACACAGTTACCAGTACCGATGCCAGTTATAACGCCAAAGCGATGCCCGATGTTACGGCTTCGATTACTGATAACGATAGTCCCGGTGTTTCCATCGTGCAATCGGCAGGCAGTACAAATATTGCTGAAGGCGCTGCAGCGGCTGCTACCTACGGCGTGGTTTTGACTACCGCACCTGCTGCCAACGTTACGATTAATTTTGACGCAGGCAGTCAAATTAGTGCGATCGCACCTCTGACTTTCACCCCCACTAATTGGAATGTTGCTCAAAATGTGACCGTTAGTGCGATCGAGGACAGCATCGCCCAAGGAACCCACAGCGGCACGATCGCTCACACTTCTGTCAGTACCGATACTTTGTATAATGGGCTGGCGATTTCTCCTGTGACTGCCACGATTGCTGACAACGATACCGCAGGCGTGACTATTTCAGCGACGAGTACAACTGCTACCGAAGGATTTGCGGGCACGTACAGCGTTAAGTTAAAATCCGAGCCGCTCGCGCCTGTGACGGTTAGTTTCGCTACAGGGGATCAAATAAATGCGATCGCCCCAATTACTTTTGACAGCACTAACTGGAATGTGGATCAGACTGTCACTGTTAGTGCGATCGATGACAGCATAGCCCAAGGAACCCACGGCGGCACGATCGCTCACACTTCTGCCAGCACGGATACCAAGTATAATGCGCTGACAATTTCTCCTGTGACTGCCACGATTGCTGACAACGATACCGCAGGCGTGAGTATTTCACCTACGAACATAACTGCTACCGAAGGTGGTGCGAATGGCACTTACAGCGTTCAACTAACTTCTGTGCCCACGGCGCCTGTGACGATTAGTTTCGCCAATGGCAGTCAAATTAATGCGATCGCTGATGTTACGTTCGACTCTACTAACTGGAATGTCGCGAAACCAGTGACTGTAACGGCTACAGACGATGCGGTTGTTGAAGGAAATCATACAGGCAGTATTTCTCATACGGCCCAGAGTGCTGATAGTAAGTATAGTGCGATCCCGATTCCGGGCGTGACAGTGGCGATTACTGATAACGATGTACCGCCGACGCCAGTAGTTGTCGAGCCGCCTGTCGATCCGGTAGTAGTTGTCGAGCCGCCTGTCGAGCCGCCTGTCGAGCCACCTGTCGAGCCACCTGTCGAGCCGCCTGTCGAGCCGCCTGTCGAGCCGCCTGTCGAGCCGCCAGTAGTCGAGCCGCCTGTCGAGCCGCCAGTAGTCGAGCCGCCAGTAGTCGAGCCGCCAGTAGTCGAGCCGCCAGTAGTCGAGCCGCCGCCAGTAGTCGAGCCGCCTGTCGAGCCGCCAGTAGTCGAGCCGCCAGTAGTCGAGCCACCAGTCATCGTCAATCCGCAACCGCCAGTCACTACAGGAACAGGCAACCCAAACATATTCCCGATCGGATTACCGAACTCTAACGAAACTCCCTTCCCAATAGCGCAACCTAACAATCAGATTCTTGGTATTGCCACGGTAAATTTTTCCCAAGCTACTTACCAAGTCAACGAAAGTCCCACAGGAGTCGTTCAGAGAGAAATTACCCTAACTCGCACTGGGGATCTAAACAACTTTTCCACGGTGTACCTAGAACCTCCTACTGGTTCAGCGACTTGGGGACCTGATTGGAATACCCCCAATTTCTCTCCTCAACTCACCTTTAACCCAGGCGAAAACCGCAAAACTTTCACAATTGACATTTTTCCGGATGGTCAATTTGAGGGAACAGAAGAAATTGCGTTTCGGATCGCCAATGGGGGGGGTAATGTCAATATCGGCACCCAAAACACTGCTACTTTGCAAATTTTGGATGCTCAGGGGCCTCCTACAATTAATTTCTCCCCAGCTACTTACCAAGTCAATGAAAGTCCCACAGGAATCGTTCAGAAACAAATTACCCTCACTCGCACTGGGAATCTAACCACCTTTTCCAGGGTGTACCTAGAAGCTCCTACTGGTTCAGGGACTTTCAGAACTGATTGGAACGTTCCGCCCAACTTCTCTCCTGAACTCACCTTTAACCCAGGCGAAAATAGCAAAACTTTCACAATTGACATCTTACCGGATGGTCAATTTGAGGGAACAGAAGAAATTGCGTTTCAGATCACCAATCGGGATAATGCCATTATTGGCACCCAAAACACTGCTACTTTGCAAATTTTGGATGCTCAGGGGCCTCCTACAATTAATTTCTCCCCAGCTACTTACCAAGTCAATGAAAGTCGCACAGGAGTCGTTCAGAAACAAATTACCCTCACTCGCAGTGGGAATCTAAACAACTTTTCCAGGGTGTACCTAGAACCTCCTACTGGTTCAGCGACTTTCCGAACAGATTGGAACGTTCCGCCCAATTTCTTTCCTGAACTCACCTTTAACCCAGGCGAAAATAGCAAAACTTTCACAATTGACGTTCTTCCGGATGCTCAACTGGAGGGAACAGAAGAAATTGCGTTTCAGATCACCAATCGGGATAATGCCATTATTGGCACCCAAAACACTGCCAGTCTGAAAATTATCGATGCTGAATCTATACTCTACAACCGCGCGCCGCAGCGGTATAATCTCATCAGCGATCAACTTCGTTCCAATCCCCGCGGCAACTTCAATTTCACTCTTGCTCCAGACACGTTTACTGATCCCGATCCAGGTGACAGCCTCACTTACTCGTACTCGATAAATCTAAACCCGAACTTCCTCCCCCCCGGGCTGACCTTCGACCCCAATACCGGCACCATCATTCCACCCGATTGGCTTAAGTTCGACCCGAATACGCGGACCTTTAGCGTGAATTTCGATGCGGCAAAAGCCTTCTCAAACACCATTTTCCCAATTAAGGTGACAGCAACGGACAATGCCGGTGCCAGTGTCAGCGACGAATTTAACCTGCGATTCAATGCCATTGAGGGCATCGTAATTGACGGTTATATCTCCGGTGCTACTCTCTTCCTAGACGCCAACAAAAACGGCGTCCTCGATACCAACGAACCATCCACCACAACTAACAGCAGCGGTGAGTTTAATCTCAACATCCCCTTCGAGACATTCGATACCAACAAAAACGGAGAAATCGACCCATCAGAAGGCAATCTAGTAGCCATAGGAGGCATTGACACCGCCACCGGCTTACCCCTAGAAACACCAGTCACCGCACCCCCAGATGCGAGTGTAGTCACCCTCCTAACCACCTTAATCGCCGACTTAATCGACAAAGGAATTGCACCAGAATCAGCACAATCTTTAGTCAAAGCCGCCCTTTCTCTCCCCGCCGATGTTGACCTAACTAGCTTAGACCCAATAGCAGCTACCAACAACAACGTACCGGGCGGAGTCCAAGTCTTATCCGCAATGGTGAAAGTCCAAAACTTCATCACCCAAACCAGCGCTTTGATTGACGGTGCTTCCAGTGCAGTCAATACTGATATTGTCAAAGCTGTTGTCAGTTCAATTACGGCTCAAATTCAATCCGGTACAGTCTTAAACCTCAGCAATGCCGCAGCCTTAGAACCAATCATTCAGCAAGCAGCAGCTAAAATCCAGCAAATAGACCCCAGTTTCAACTCTCAACAAGTCAGCCAAATTACCTCGCAATCCGCGACAGTAATGGCAACAGCCAATCAGCGCATTGATGCGGCTGTCTCCAACCCAACAGCAACCTCAATTCCTGAATCACTTGCCCGCCTCCAACAAGTAGCCTTGGGCCCAACAACTCAAGAATTCAAAGAAGTTGGTACAGGAAATAAACCAATTTCCCAGGTAGTTGCTGACAATACTGGTACTACTTTAGATAGCAGAGTTGAAGCGGTAGTATTGCCGACTGGGATTGCGACTCCTGTTGTCAGTGGCGATGCTGATTTGGGCAGCAATTCCCCCAATGCAATTCTCGGTACCAATGGCGACGATATCCTGACGGGCGACAGCGCGAATAATGTGTTGATGGGGATGAGGGGCAATGATTCCCTCGATGGAGTTCTGGGAAATGACACAGTTTTCGGTGGCAAAGGTAGCGATACAATCCTGGGAAGTAGCGGTGATGATGCCTTGTTTGCCGGCCGCGGTGCTGACATTGTGAATGGCGATGATGGTAATGATATTCTTTACGGAGGTAAGGGAGATGATTTGCTGAATGGCGGTTTGGGAATTGATAGTTTGATAGGAGGAATGGGAGTAGATAAGTTCTTACTCTCTACGAATTCCGGTACTGATACGATTACTGATTTTGAAGTCGGTAAGGACTTGTTAGTATTGGGTAACGGGTTGAGTTTCTCGCAATTGGCGATCGCTCAAGATAGCGGTGCGACATTAATCCGGTTGGCACAAACCGGGGAGATTTTAGCTTCTCTCAATGGTGTTTCTGCTAGCAATATTAATGCCGTTAATTTCGGATTGCTTTGAGATTGAATGCGCCGGGGGAGCAATCCCTTATCCCCTGGCCATATTCACTCGGCGGTTGAAACCGCCGAATAATCTTCAATCCGCCTGCGCGGATTTAGTCTGTGTAGACGCGGTTTCAACCGCCGAATAATCAAGGGGATAAAACCCGCTTTAACCTAACTTTTCACATCAGCATCGCTGATATCGCATTCCTGGTAACTGCGAAACTAATCCCAACAATTCCAACTGCAAAAGTATACTAGAAACTCTCCCCGGTTCTAATCCCGCTGCTTCTACAATTACATCAAAAGAAATCGGCCCAGATGCGATCGCACTTAACACCTTAGCCAATTCCGGCTCCAACGGCGGCCCTTGCTTATCAACCGTCGGATTTGGGGGAAATAGCGACAACTGCTGGGCATTATCCAATTTTGGCATAGCTCCGAGCATTTCCAACAACCTGTCTTCGCTTAACATTCGATCGCTATTCGGCAGAATCGGATGAGCACCTTTACTCAGCAACTCCAAACAACCAAAAGAACGCTCATCATCCAATCTGCCCGTCAAAACATACACATCCCGGCAAAAATCATTCGCTTGATAAGCCGTAATTAAAGCACCAGATTTATGCGGAGCTTCTATCACGATTGTAGCGCGGCTTAAAGCAGCAATTATGCGATTTCGGCGGGGAAAATTAGTTTTATTCGGTTGAGTACCCGCCGGATATTCGCTAATTACCAATCCCTGCTGCAAAATGCGATCGCACAACCTCTCATTTTGTTTAGGATATACAATATCTACTCCCGTCCCCACCACTGCAAAAGTCCTTCCTCCCGCCTCCAAACAGCCTGTATGAGCCTCTGTATCAATGCCAGCCGCCAATCCCGAAACCACAGTAAAACCGCTTCTAGCCAAAGCCGTACTAATTTTGCGAGCCCACCTTCTGCCGTATTCCGAAGGGCTGCGAGTACCAACCATTGCCACCGTCGGCGTAATTCCGTGATTCTCTTTTATATCAACTAAACCGCGATAATACAACACTGGTGGCGGATTGGGAATTTCCAATAATAAGCGGGGATAATCTGGATCGGCAGGCGTCCAAAAACAGGGATTTTTTATAAGATGTTTTTCGATAAATTCTTCAGGATTGAGTTTATTGCGTTCTTGCACAATGGTTTCAATTATCTGCTTGCCAAACCCTTCGATTCGCATTAAATCTACTGATTTTGCCGTCCAAGCTTCTGCCAAACTATTGAAATTTTGCTGCAATCTTTGCAACAAAATCGGCCCGATACCGTTAATTTGCGACCATGCTAACCAGTAAGCGCGTTCTTCTACCAACGAGTTGCCCTCCACTTATCTGAGAATAATTTTATCATTTTTGGTTGAATATAGTAGGGAAAGGGCACTACCGTGTTCTGTATTTCCACAGATGCCCGGGTAGGGAAACGGCACTGCCGTGTCGTGTATTTACACGGATGTAAAACTGCTATATAAATTTTTTTACGAACCGCGAAGGCGCTAATAACGCGAAGGGAATTAAGAGGGAGGTTGACAATTACTGGCTAGGTTTTCCAATCTACGAAACGGGCATAAATATAAGCAATAATTTCTCCGATTACTGTCCGAAAACCTTCGCTAGATTTCCACCATTCTTGGGAATTGTAATCTTGCGGTTCCGCCGCTATAATGCCGACTTTAATCTCAGGATTCAGCACTTCTTTAAATACAATCCAACTTCTGCGGGCGTGAGGGCCAAAGGAATAAAGATTAATTGAGTTAACTTTTAAACCTGAAGGAGAAAACCAATCCCGAAGTGCGATCGCAGAAGCAGCCGTGCGGTGTTTCAAAACATTAGCGGCGGGTACTGCTACTAATTGGTTTTTATCAAATCCTAGCGCAATACAAGTTGCTGCCGTCAGTTCCGCATAATTTTTATATTCAGCCAGATAGTAGCCTTTACTTAAAGGAACTCCTGTGGTAATTAATTGGCGGTATTCACCTTTTTTGAATTCAGCGATCGCACTTTTGATCGCATAATCTGGCAACCAGCCTTCTACAACCAATATATCTGCTTTAATCGGAGCATTTACCGCCAAAAATAGATGGATATTTGTAATAATTAAGAGCATTAAAATTATCAACCCCGCGCTTGCAATTACCCAACCTTCCCTAGTAATTGCCCAGATTTCTCGACGACGGATTAAACGAATTCTCATTTTAGAGTATAAGGAAGAAAATCGATATGAAGATGGAAGAAGCCACAATACCAATGGTTTCAGGAAAATGGAAATAGTGGGACAGTGAGAGAGCGATCAAATTGCTTTTCGGCCCCATGTCCCATTCCCTATGCACCATTCCCAAATTATTTGTGTTTCAGATACTCAAAAACGCTTTTATCCCCGATATCCTGCGGCATCGGTTGAAAAAACTTGCGTACAGCAAAGATGATAAACAAAGCCGCCCAAATAGCAAGCAAAAACTGTTCATTTTCTGCTGACAAAAAGCCGAAAATATGTCCTAAAATTAAAAGAGGAACTCCGGGAGTCAAAAACTTGGTTTCTAGGCGATTAAAGCAGAATGCTTCCTTAAAATAAATGCCATTTAAGGCGGCAAAAGTAAAGCCAATTCCCCACAACGTGGCTGGATGTTCGTACACTGCTAAAGCTAGAGGTTGGCTGCTTTGTAGGGCAACAAACAATGCTGCCGCGCCGCCGATCGCCCAAAAGGCCTGTAGTGTGCGGTGTAACGCAATCATGTAAATGTGAATAGTTGCCAAGCTGACGCCTAAAGCTATCCAGAAACAAGCAAAAACAGGCGTTACAGCTTGGATTGCCATCGGGTTGTCGCCCTGTTGTAGAACCAGAGTAGTGCCGATCGCAAAACACAGCGCCGCCACCCCCAATCCAGCGCGGTAAATCAACACTCCCGTGCGATCGTTTTGAGTAATCGTAAATTCGCCGAATTGTCCTTGATAGACTGGCGATTCATGAGGTGATTTCAGTAGTTGCATAATAGCTTCCTCCTATTAGACACGAATGTACTTCTGCCAAGATATACTTTATTGATAAACCGAGCCAGCGAGACCGAGCTATGCCTAAATTTAACAAGCCTAAACTTAACCAGCCTAAAGTTAACAAGTCTAAAGTTAACCAATCTAAATTTGACGATCGCCCAGATCAAAGCAAATCCCTTTCTTCACCATCCGACCTTCCTCCAGTTCAGCTTGATGAAACCATTGTAGCAGGCAGAAGACCCAAACCGGTAAACGACTTCCAGCGCCTGCTGGAGGAATTATCCGAATTGAGATCGGGGTTCGATCCAGAAATTTTAGCGCATATCGAGGAAAATATCCCATTTAATGCCAAGCAATTTGAAACTAAAATTAGCAAGATTTTGGGTTCAAAAAATATTGATTTCAGCCTAAAAAATTCAGTCAAATATCTAGATTACATCAAGCAAAATATTCAACTACCGTGCTACGTTACCGGCATAGAAGAGTTTGAATGGGAAGAAGAATATACAATGGGTTCGGGCAGCAAAAAAGAATATGCACGGCTCAAAAAAACTCAACCTTCTTATACTGATAGATTCACAATTAATCGGTTGGAGGATTTGGTGGTTCAGGAAGAAGGCATATTTGTGGAAGTGCAGCGCGTCGGTGATCGCCAAAAGTTTATGTTGCCTTTATCAGAGTTAGAATCAGTTGATGTAATCTCCCGCAACAATCAGTTATTAGATGATTATGCCGTGTGGTTTCTCAATTATTAAGGAAGAGTGGAAAAGTGGAAAAGTGGGGGAGGGGAAGAGGGGAAGAGTGGGAGAAGGGCAGAAGGGCAGAAGGGCAGAAGGGGAGAGTGGGAGAGTGGGGGATGGGAAAAATCTTCCTTCTTCCTTCTTGCTGACATCCGTTACATAATCCGTTGCCGAACTTCCTTCTTCCTTCTTCCTAACATCCGAAGAAAGCGAATCCGTTGCCGAACTTCCTTCTCTCTTCTCCCTAACATCCGTTACATCCGAAGAAAGCGAATCCGTTGCCGAACTTCCTTCTTAATTAAATGGAAGCTGGCAAGTGCGATCGCGAAACCAAAGCCAAAGCTTCAACCAAACTGCGAACAGCCGCAATCATCGCCACTTCACTATTAAGTTGGCTAACAGCAGAACCGACACCAACACCCGCAGCACCGGCTCCAATAGCGAGCGGTGCGGTGACGCTGGAGATACCCGAAGCGCAGAGTACGGGGACGGATACGGCGCGGGAAATTTCAAAGGCTGCGGCCAAAGTAGGCGCTGCTTTTTCAATTAATCCCAAGGTGCCAGGGTGAATTGGTTGAGCGCTGGTGCCACCTTCGGTTTGGATGATATTAGCCCCAGCTTTGACTAATTCAATTGCTAACTGCACTTGTTTGTCGAGTGCCAAAATGTGGGGAACTGTCACAGAAAGAGTGATGTTTGGAAATAGCGATCGAGTTTCGCGAGTCAACTGCAAAACTTCCTCGGCTTCAAAGCGGCGGCCTACTGCGTAGAAAGCATCAAAGTTACCAATTTCAATCAAATCAGCGCCAGCTTCTACCGCAGGCACAAACTTTTCCGGTTCCACAGCCGATACACAAATTGGCAAATTTGTCAACTGTTTTGCCATCAATACCAAATCTCGATCGGCAGCAATATCGACAAAGGAAGCACCGCCGAGATCCGCTGCTTTGACGACAGCAGCAACGTTGGCGGCATCAAAATTATTTAAACCGCTGATAATTTTCAGGGCGCGACCTTGCTCAAAAGCGCGCTGCAATTTAGAATTTACACTCATCGTTAGTTTTCCAACTCAAAAAATTTCTTAGACTCATTTTGACACGAATTAGAACAATTTTTGATTTTTAATTCTTAATTTTTAATTACTACGCGGCTGTCGAAATTTGTAAACATCTTTGATAACTTGTGCCCAGCCGTCAGAGAGAGATTCGAGAATACGAGCTCCCTTTTCTTTCGTCGCCACCGTCGCATCGCCCAATACACCACTTTCAGTCAACTCTCGCGTCAGCCAAGCAAAAGGCAAATTCCCTTCCATACTCAGCAAACTGTCTGTTGGTAAACCCTGCGGGTACTCGCAAACAGCCAGTTCCATTTTCACCTGTTCGGGTAAAATTGACAACATCAAACTCGTTTCTGCATCACCCGCGTGAATCCCAAACTCCACCTCCTTCGCAGTTAATAATTCCGCAGCCACATTCGGAACCCGCCACAAAAATAGCGGAAACACTGAGAAATCTTGATATTTTTGATGAATATCCCGCGCCGCAATTTCCATCACCTGTGGCTGTCCGCCGTGACCATTCATTAACACTAATTTCCGAAATCCAGCTTGATAAATACTGTCTGCAATTTCACTGATTACTGCTAAAATTGTCTGAGCACTGAGCATAATTGTACCGGGAAAATGGCAGTGTTCGTTAGATTTGCCATAGTACAAAGGTGGTAAAGCATATGCGCGAATATTTGCGTCTAACTTTGCCAGGGCTTGGCCTGTAACTGCCGCGCTAATTGCCGCATCTACAATTAAAGGCAAATGGGGGCCGTGCTGTTCGATCGCACCTAGCGGCAGAATTATCACAGTATTTTCCTTATCCGGCATAGACTGAATTTCAGTCCAAGTCAGATATGGAAAAAAGCGCGATGCGGGAATAAAATTGTGCATATTGTGGCGGCAAGAGGAGAGGCAACCAAGGCAATCAACTAGCCTGAAAACTAAAAAGTAATTTCCAAGATAGCTCACATATTCTGTATGTGGGTAGATAATATAGAAATATAGCAGATGCTTTAACAGCGTGGTGATAGACGCTCGCCAGCTCAGACCGAAAGACGTAGAGATGACTAATTGATGGAAGCTTGGCAAACCCCACAAACTAATTTAACCGACATTCCGATCGCCGATGAACTGTCGCACCGCCTCCCTCGATCGCACGATCAAAAAGCAGAAAACCGAGCGCTGCAAACGCTGGCTCGACAATTGGCAACCTCACCGCACAGGCTGCTCAAAACACTGGTTGCGATCGCTAAAGATTTGTGCGACGCCGGAAGCGTCGGAGTCTGCTTGCTGGAAGAAAATGCAACTTCCGAACAAATATTTCGCTGGGAAGCCTTGGCAGGAGCGTGGGAATCAGTAGAACATAGAAACACACCCCGCAAATTGCGTTTGTCCGGAACCCCGATCGATCGCCAAACTCCTCAGCTTTACTTCGCTCCAGAACAATATTTTACCGACTTGCAACAGCTAGAATTGCCGATCGCCGAAGCATTAGTCGTGCCACTGCAAGCAGAAAATCAACCGCTGGGGGCAATATGGATTGTATCTCACGATTCCGCTCGCCAATTCGATGCCGAAGACTTGCAGATCGCGATCGCCCTAGCAGACTTTGCCGTTGCCGCCGTACAAATCGATCGCGCCAATCAAACCAAAGAAGCTTTGCGAGAAAGCGAAGAACGCTGGCAGCTAGCCTTGCAGGGAAACAACGACGGCATTTGGGATCACAACCTGCAAACCAATTGCTGTGTAGTAAGCGATCGCTTTTTAGAGATTTTGGAACGCCGGCCCGAAGAAGTCAAAAACTTCAGCCAATTTTTGAGCTACATTCATCCCGATGATTTGGAGATAATGCAAAGCAATTGGCAGCAGCACTTGCATCGAGAAATCTCACATTACTGCTGCGAGTACCGCGTTCGCTGTTCCGACGGGCGCTACAAATGGGTTTTAGCCAGAGGGCGAGCAATTTGGGACGAGTCAGGCAATCCCCTGCGGGCCGTAGGTTCCCTGACAGATATCAGCGATCGCAAACAAACTGAAATTGCCTTGAAACAAAGCGAAGAACGTTTGAGCGTCGCCATCGAAGGCTCAGGCATGGCAACCTGGGATTTTGACGTGCGAACAAACCGAGTAATTTGGTCGGCGACCCATTTCAGCATTTTGGGCTGCGAACCGGTACCAGGCAGCGAAGCAAGCGCGGCTGTGTGGCAAAAGTGCGTGCATCCAGACGACTTAAAGCAAGTCATGCAAGCAGCCAAAACAGCTCGGGAAACGCGATCGCTCTACTCCCCCGAATACCGCATCATCCGCGCCGACAACGGAGAAATCCGCTGGTTGAGCGCGTTCGGGCGCTATCTCTACGACGAGGCAGGGGAAGCAGTGCGGTTTATCGGAGTATTATTTGATGCTACAGATCGCAAAAAAGCCGAACTCGCCCTGCAAGAGAGCGAGCAAACCGTGCGCCGTCAACTTCTAGAGATAGAGTCGCTCTACCAAACAACTCCCGTGGGTTTGGCCGTTTTAGACACAGATTTGCGGTTCGTGCGGATCAACCAACGGTTTGCCCAAATGAACGGCCTGGCAGTAGAAAACCACATCGGCCGCACCCTGCGCGAAATTGTCCCCGACTGGGCAGACACAGCCGAACCTTTGTTGCGCCACCTTCTAGCCACCGGAGAACCGATCCGGAATTTTGAACTCACGGGTAAAACTAGGGCTCAACCCACTGTTATTCGCACTTGGCTCCAGAATTGGTGGCCGCTCAGAGACAGGGGCGGAGAGATTGTCGGGATTCATATCGTGGTACAGGAAATTACCGCTCGCAAAATGGCCGAACTCGCCTTGCAAGAAAGCTACAACCGTTTCCAATTAGCTACAAGGGCGATCGACGGCCTGGTGTTTGAGTGGGATTTGGCAGCCAACTCCGTTTACCGTTCCGAGGGACTGTGCTCGATCGTCGGTGTCTGCCCAGAGGATGCACCGGCAACACCAGAGTGGTGGAGAGAACGCATCCATCCCGTCGATGTGGCACGCATCCAAGCCGGGGGGCAATCAATCTTAAGTGCCGAGCGCTACGAAGTCGAGTACCGAGTCCGGCACGAAGACGGGCGCTGGATAGATGTTTGGGAACGCGGCTGTTTGATCCGCAACCAGCAAGGTGAAGTGACCAAAATAGTCGGCTTCACCAGCAACATTACCCAGCGCAAACAAGCAGAAGCTGCACTGCGCGATCGTGAAACCCGCCTGCTGTTGATTCTCGACAGCGCCAAAGACTACGCCATCTTCACCATCGACACCGACGGACACGTTACCAGTTGGAACGCAGGCGCGGAGAGATTGCTGGGCTATACCGAAGCTGAAATCGTCGGGCAGGACGGACGAATCATCTTCACCCCAGAAGACTCTGCTGCCGGAAAGCCGGAAGCAGAAAGGCACATCGCCCTGACTCAGGGAAAAGCAGAAAACGAGCGCTGGCACCTCCGCAAAGACGGCAGCCGCTTTTGGGGCAGCGGAGTGGTGATGCCCCTGCGCGACGCAGGAGGCGAAGTGCAAGGTTTCCTGAAAATCATGCAGGACAAAACCGAGCGCCGGCAAATAGAAGAAGCACTGCGGCAAAGCGAAAATCGCTACCGCACCCTCGCCGATGGCGTCCCGCAATTAATGTGGATCAATACCGCCGACGGCAGGTTAGAGTTTTGCAACCAGCACTGGCAAAGCTACACGGGCATCAGGCCAGCAGAATTGCCGCTGGCTGCACCGGTGCTGCAATTATTTCATCCTGATGATCTGCCAACAGTTGTCGGCACGCGCACCAAGGCGATTGAAGCAGGGGAAGCCTACGAATTTGAGTGTCGGGTACGCAGGTTTGATGGTACTTACCGCTGGCATCTAGCGCGACTTGTACCCGTCAAAGACAGGAAGGGACAGGTGGTGCAATGGGCGGGAATCGGGATTGATATTGACGATCGCAAACGAGCAGAAGAAAGCTTAGCAGAAAGCGATCGCCGCTTCCGTTTTCTGGCTGAGTCGTTGCCCCACCTGATTTGGAACGTAGACTCCGCCGGCGAAATTCGTTTTACCAATCAACAAAAGTGGTCGGAATATCTGGGAATGTCTTACGAGGAAGCCGCTCAAAACAATTGGGAGTCCCTGGTGCCGCCCTCGGATTTGGCAGAATCTTGGGCCCGCTGGAAAGAATGTCTAATCACCGGAGAAGTTTATCAAATTGAGCTGCGCCTGCGGCGGGCAGTAGACCAAATGGAACGCTGGCATTTGTCCCGCGCCGTGCCAATTCGCGGCGCGGAGGGCCAGATTGTCGAGTGGATCGGCACGAATACCGATATTCACGATCGCAAACAAGCCCAACTCAACGAGCAATTTCTCTCGGATCTCGAAGTCCGCTTGCGGCAGCGCATCAACCCCGCAGAAATGTTGTGGGAAGCCATGAAAAGTCTAGGAGAATATTTAAAAGTCGATCGCTGCATATGGCACGAAATCGATCTAGAAGCCGATCGGGCAATTGTCGAGCAAGACTGGCACCAGTCCGACCTTGCCAGCACCGTCGGCATCTATAAAATCTCAGACTTTAAGATGCCAGAACTTAAAGCTCTCTCTATCGCAGGTCAAACAGTTGTCATCTCAGATATCGCTAATCACCCCTATACAGCGCATTTGGTCGATAACTACGGTGCCGTGTCGATTCGCGCTTTGGTCGATGTTCCCTGCCTTCAGGAAGGCCGCTGGGTGGCTCTTTTGTTGGTGGCATCAAAGGTGGTTCGGCACTGGCGGCCCGATGAAGTTTGGCTGATGCAAGAAGTGGTGGCTCGCCTCTGGACGGTGATCCTGCACGCGCGAGCCCTGCATGAGCTGCACGAAAGCGAGGCTCGGTTCCGCGCTCTAGCTGACAACATCGCTCAGTTGGCCTGGATCACAGATCCCACTGGCGGGAGTTTATGGTATAACCAGCGCTGGTTTGAGTACACGGGCACAACGCTAGAAGAAATGCTAGGCTGGGGCTGGCAACTGGTACACCACCCGGAACACCTCGATCGCGTTGTCGAAAAATTTAGGCGCTGCATTGAAACAGGCGAACTCTGGGAAGATACTTTCCCCTTGCGCGGCAAAGACGGATCGTACCGCTGGTTTCTCTCTTGCGCCGTGGCGATCCGCGACGAGCAAGGCAAGGTGCTGCGCTGGTGTGGCACTAACACTGACATTACCGATCGAAAAGTTGCAGAAGCGGAACGGGAACGCCTTCTAGCACGGGAAAAGGCAGCGCGGGAAGAAGCAGAACAGGCTAACCGCGTCAAAGACGAATTTTTGGCTGTTTTGTCCCACGAATTGCGGACTCCCTTAAACCCGATTATGGGCTGGGCGAAGCTGCTTCAATCGAACGTTCTGACACCGGAAAAGCAGCGTTATGCCTTAGAGACGATCGAGCGCAACGCCAAACTGCAAACCCAGCTTATCGAAGATTTGCTCGATGTGTCGGGGATTCTGCAAGGTAAGGTCAGCTTGAATATTGCACCTGTGGATTTAGTTGGGGTGATCGGCGCTGCTATTGAAACGGTGCGTCTGGCGGCCGAAGTTAAGTCGATTCAAATCAGCACTCAATTTGCACCGAATCTCGGTCCGGTGTTGGGCGATGCGGGCAAACTTCAGCAGGTAGTCTGGAATTTGCTGTCAAATGCCGTCAAGTTCACCCCGCCGGGAGGCAAAATTGAAGTCGTTCTCGATCGGGTGGACACCAAGGCCCAAATTACTGTAACTGATACGGGAAAAGGTATCGAACCTGATTTTCTGCCCTATGTATTCGACTACTTCCGACAAGCTGACAGCTCGATGACGCGCAAGTTTGGCGGTTTGGGTTTAGGATTGGCGATCGTCCGCCATCTCGTCGAACTCCACGGCGGCACGGTGAAATCCGACAGTCCCGGCGAAGGAAAAGGTGCAACCTTGACCGTCAGGATACCTCTGATGCCGGTGCCATCTCAGACAAGTCCTGCGGGAACTGCGGCGCCGGATCAATCCTTGAATTTGAGCGGTATCAGCGTGTTAGCGGTGGATGATGAGGCCGATGCGCTAGATTTATTGGTTTTTCTGCTTGAGGATTGTGGGGCAAGTGTTACAGCAGTTGCTAGCGCCGCCGATGCCTTGGCGGTTTTAACTGAGTCTGTGCCGGATTTGCTGTTGAGCGATATTGGAATGCCCGACACCGACGGTTATATGTTGATGCGACAGGTTCGGGCTCTGGCGCCCGACAAAGGGGGACGGATTCCGGCGATCGCCCTCACAGCTTATGCTGGAGAGATTGACTATCAGCAGGCCCTGGCTGCGGGGTTCCAGCGCCACATTTCTAAGCCTTTAGACCCCGACAAGTTGGTGCAGGCGATTGGGGAGGTACTTGATCGATCGGGCAAAAACATTATTTAAAGTGTTTTTTTGTCGGAAAAGTCTTTATTTAATGAACCGCAAAGGCGCAAAGAACGCGTTCGGCGAAGCCGTTCCCGAAGGGTAGGAAGAAGGGAAGAAGTTAATCATCTCAATTCCGGTTACATCTGAGATATTGCACCCTTTTCAATCAGCGTTTTATTGACGGGGTAGGAGCAATGGCGCACAATAAAATTCGTCTGTTTTGGAGCAGGCCGGAAAGCCTATTCAGGAAAATGGTACAAGATATTAGATGTAACCAATTTTATTGTCGTTCGATCGCGCATCATGTCCAATAAAAAAACCTCACATATGGAGGTTTTTTGATGATTATTGGTGCTGACCGGACAGGTTAAAACATCCTGTCCCTGCATGATGCCCACAGCCCTAAGACTCAATTCTTAGCGGTAGTCACTACGCACAGCGGGCTCTCGATCACTCGTTGTAGTTGTATAGCGGACATTTTCTTCGCGTTTGCGGGGAATCAAGCCCAACAAACCAGACAAGCCTAGCAATCCCAACCATCCCCAATCAAAATCGCGATCGGTCTCAGCATTGTAGACATCGGAGCGAGGAGTGGTGGTGGTTGTAGTGTTGTTAGTACCGCCAGTTGTATCTGTCTGAGCTGAAGCAGGCAGATGAGCTGGTGCTAGGGCTAACCCAGCAGCTATAATACCTGCACCGATTGCTTTGGATAAATCAGAACGTTTCATAATTCAAATGCTCTCTGTTGGCTAAAATCTTTAACTATCAAAACTATATCGATTGGCTTTTAAAATTAAATCCACCTCTAGCAGTAAAGAGGGTTATGTTCCACCTATAACTAGAGATTGATATCAAATTTTTAGCAGGCGCACAAAATTAAAGATTGCTCGCAGAGGCACTCCAGCACTAGAAATCGCGGGTCTGACACCTGACTCGGTTGTGAGGCACTCCGGCACTCTCGACAATAGACAAGGTGTTGCTGACAAAAAAAGGTAAACTCAGATATTGCACAGATAAGTGTTTAAACTCGATCGACGGAGATAAAAACTTTTGGGTATAGAGCTACGCAGCTACGTATTTCTAGACAACTTGCAGCCGCAGCACGCAGCATACATCGGCACCATCGCCGCCGGATTCTTGCCGCTGCCAGGGGATGCGTCGCTGTGGATAGAAATCTCCCCCGGTATCGAAATTAACCGAATTACCGATGTCGCCCTCAAATCTGCCTCCGTGCGCCCGGGAGTGCAAATAGTCGAACGCTTGTACGGCCTTCTGGAAGTACACTCGGGTCAGCAGGGGGAAACGCGGGCAGCAGGCAAAGCAATTCTAGAATTTATGGGAGTCCGCAGAGAAGAAGGTATCAAACCGCGAGTGATTTCCAGTCAAATTATTCGCAACATTGACCCTCACCAAACACAATTAATCAACCGCACCCGCCGCGGACAGTTGCTGCTGGCGGGACAAACGCTTTACGTTTTAGAAGTAGAACCCGCTGCTTATGCAGCGCTGGCGGCCAATGAAGCAGAAAAAGGCGCATCTATTAACATCTTAGAGGTTCAGGCTGTAGGCAGTTTCGGACGGCTTTACCTCGGCGGCGCAGAACGAGATATTATAGCAGGTTCCCAGGCAGCAATTGCGGCGGTGGAAAACGTGACGGGTCGAGAAAATCCAACAATTTTTGGTCGCAAGGAATAGCCGTTAAAGGAGATGCAATTATGGCAAATACACATCATTTAGCGCTGTTAAAAAAAGGTGCAGTTACTTGGATTGAATGGAGAAGTCTCAACCCAAATATAGAACCGGATCTCAGCGAAGCTAACCTCGTGGAAGCAAATCTCAGAGGCGCGCATCTTTGGCGATCAAACCTTTTTAAAACAGACTTGTTTAAGGCTAAATTAATTTCGGCAAACCTCGCCGAATCTAATTTTAGTTTAGCAAATCTTGCGGGAGCGCAACTGCTCGAAACTAATTTAATTAAAGCTAATTTAACTGGAACAAACCTCCGAGCGGCCGACCTCAAGGGAGCTGATTTGAGCGGTGCTAATTTAATTGGATCTGACCTCACCGCTGCTAATCTCCAACAAACCGATTTCGGTGATGCGAATTTAATCGGTGCGGTGATGTCTGGAGTTAATGCGATGGGCGCGAACCTCAATTTTGCTAATCTCAGTCAAGGCAATCTCACTCAAGCCGAATTGATTGAAGCACATTGCTATGCAGCCAATTTCTCTAAAGCTAACCTCGCGGAAGCTCACTTCACTGCAGCATATCTTTTTAGGGCAAATCTCAGTTTTGCAGAGTTGAGCGCGGCAGATTTCCGGTGGGCAAACCTTGGCAAAGCTGATTTGAGAGGGGCGAATTTGACCGGGGCAAATCTCAGGGGAGCGAAATTGGGGGGAGCTAATCTGGGCGAAGCTATTTTGAAAGGAACAATCATGCCTGACGGCAGCATTGTTTGATAAATACTGGATAATATTTATTCCTGTAAAATAACCGCAATAGTTACAAAAAAGTCAGTTGCGCGTTTACCGCAACGATTGCCCAAATATGAGCTTTTGCGGCGGGTTGAGGCTTTCTCTTGAATACAAATCAGAGATTGAGTAAACCCGCCTAGGCTCAAAACTCGCAACTGTCGATCGATTAATTTTGGCCAGGGGGCGATACTTGATAAAGTCCTCTAACGGGCCCTGCATCAGTCGGTGAACCTTCCTGCTGTGTTGGAAGCGTATACTGATCTTGGAGTCCGGCGGGACTGGGGAAACAGCCGCTTGGTTGAGGTCCTAGCTGACAAGCTGGAGGCAGTGCCATGACTGAGGCATCGAAGGGATTAACTGCATCTGGGACGCGGAGAATCGGGTCGCTGGAAACTTGCCGCTGCATTACTCGTCGGTAGAAGCCGTTGACGCGACTGGCATCCCGCTCAATTTCTTTTTCGGGAAAGGCAACGACGCCGCTGGGGGAACCGATGCCTAAATAGTCGCCCAAGTAACCTTGCAAGCTGACGTTGTGGTAAAAGTCTCCTGAAGCTTGAAAAAATTGTCGGTTGAAGTCGTCGGCAATTGGGTGAAATCGCTCTGTTTGTGCTTGAGCTGGTTTGACGGATGCCATTGCGGCAGAGGCGACAGCGAGAATCAACGCGCCGCTCAGGCTTTTTAACTTGTGACTCATATATTTGGGCCTCCTTAATTAATTCCGATTCCAATATAAACTGATTATCGACGGATTATTTGTGTTTTTTACACGGTGTGAGTTATGAATGCTGCGGATTTAAAGGTGTTGCGCGATCGACTTCTAGATTTGTTGTGCCAGTTTGCCTATCGTGAAGGCGATTTTGTGCTGTCTTCGGGGCAGAAAAGTTCTTATTACATTAACTGCAAACCGGTGACGCTGCACGCTGAAGGTGCTTTGGCAACGGGACGTTTGTTGTTGTCGATGTTGTCTTCGGAGGTGCAAGCTGTGGGCGGTTTGACTTTGGGTGCTGACCCGATTGTAACTGCGGTGAGTGTGGTTTCGGCTCTGGAAGGTCGATCGATTCCGGCGCTAATTGTCAGAAAGGAGACGAAGGGACACGGGACAATGGCCTATATTGAGGGGCCGCTGTTGCCAGAGGGGACGAATGTGGCGGTTTTGGAGGATGTGGTGACGACGGGTAAGTCGGCGATGCAGGCGGTGGAACGGTTGCGAGGTGCGGGTTATAAAGTAGATCGCGTGTTGTCGCTGATTGACAGAGAGCAAGGTGGTGCGGAGTTTTATCGCTCTGTTGGATTAAACTTTGAAACAGTTTTTACGATTAACGATCTTCAAAAGTGGATGGCTAGCAAAAAATAGGGAAAAGTGCGATCTAACTGACCGAAGATTACCATTTTCCTGAACCGGCTTTCGGGCTTCTTCCACAAGAGTTTTCAAGATGTTTTTTTCTCGTTACCAGGCTCTGCCTGGTAATGAATATCTAGAGGATATGCCTCCATTTGCTAAAGGAAATCGGTGTTTTTTTGGGTGGGATTAGAAACGATGCCCGCTCTAATTTTAGCAAAATCAGCTCAGGTAATTGGAGGACAATGGCAAATAAAGTTTTCGGTGTTAAGCAAGCGCAAGCTTCAGCTTCAGAGCCTCTACCAATAGGCAGATTTTAGCAGAGCGAATTTATAACCTGAGTGAGGTATTAACTAGAGAAGACTGTTTTAATATGATTAGATGACCTGGCGCAAGGAGAAGCAGTAATGATTTTACCTGCATCTATTAAACAGAAATGGAAACTACTGGCAACAGCCTTTATTTGTCCTCTGACACTAATTGGTGTTGGGATTCAGCAACAACCGCTTCAAGCACAACAAAATCCATCTAAGACTAATGTTGCTGCTTTGCCAGATGGTATTTACCTGTACGGAGATTCGCCACAGCCCAACCAAGTTCTTCAAAACTATATCGTGTTTCAACGCCAGAACGATCGCGTCGTTGGTGCAATTTACGCGCCGCGATCGGACTTTGCGTGCTTCACTGGTAAAATACAGGGAAATACACTATCCGGGAAGGCAATCTCAGCCGGAAAAATTCAAATACTTGAAATCAATACTCAGCTAACCAATCTGCACTCTATTCGCACAATTAGCTCAAACGATCGGCGCATTCTTTCAACGTGCCAACAGACAGGGCGAGCTAACATATCCAGGTAAATCTTTTACCTAGCTCAAATGGTGCATTAGGCTGGCGGTGCGTTACACGGCGTTAACGCACCCTACAAATTGAAAATTTCTCGTTACCAGGCAGAGCATGGTAATAAATATCTAGGTGAGTATTTAAGTATTAATGTAGTTGAAGCTGTTGGTCTAGAAGTAATCCAGAAGTGTTTATCCTCTGCAAAGCAAAGGCCTTTGAAAAATGCAGTTTAATCAGCATCAAGCAGCAAATTTATTGTTCTGCGGTTGAGGAAGTACGATCGCCCGCACTCAATATCAAATCCACACTGACTGTAAAATTAGGAAATGCGATCGGTGCCACCTCTTGACCAGGGTACAAGTTTAGTATTAAACTATAACCGTTTGGTGTTGGCTGGCGGTAAACTTCCAAGCTGTTTTCCACCAAATTAACCAGCCAAACCTCTTGAATGAGCGATCGGGCATAAATAGGAATTTTGACATTTCTGTCATTATCCACTGTACTGTCAGCGACTTCTACCAAAAGCAACACTTCTGAGGGAACTGGATGTGCTGTCTCGTAATCATCATCGCGAAATTGGAGCAATACTACATCAGGTTGCGGTTCAGTACGTTCGCTTAACTGAACAGGGTTTTGGACATCAACAATAACTCTATCTTCTGGTAATCGGTGAAAAAGTCGGTTAAGTCGTCTCACAGCAGTTGCGTGACGAGTTCCAATAGCAGCCATTTGAATAATTTCTCCTTCAATGAGTTCGACGCGCTCAGCTTCAGAAAGAATCCCTGTCTCACCCATTAAATGATATTCTTTCACCGTAAAAAGGCGTTTTTGAAGTTGAACGGACATCGCAATTCTCCTTTTTGGAAACTCCTTTTAATATAACCTTAAGTAAAGTACGCCATCAGCACCATAGTTTTGGGCGAGCAGGATGCCCGCCCCCCAAGAAACGAAACAGCTTTAGGATTAAGTAAGGTGCGCTATCAGCACCCTACGAATTAATCCTATTAGCTTTGGGCTACAGGTTCCTTAGCCAAAAACTTCTCTAGTTCCGTCAAAGCATCGGCATCAACCTTAGTCTGCATCGGACAGAACTTAGGCCCGCACATTGAACAGAATTCAGCAGTTTTGTAGATATCCGCCGGCAAAGTTTCGTCGTGATATTCCTTTGCCCGTTCTGGATCTAATGACAGCTCAAATTGACGGTTCCAATCGAAATTGTAACGCGCTTTCGAGAGTTCATCATCGCGATCGCGCGCACCCGGACGCCGGCGCGCAATATCTGCAGCGTGAGCCGCAATTTTGTAAGCAATCAGCCCGTTTCGGACATCCTCGGCATTCGGCAATCCTAAGTGTTCCTTCGGTGTCACGTAACACAGCATTGCAGTACCGTACCAGCCAGCCATCGCCGCCCCAATTGCTGAGGTAATGTGGTCGTACCCAGGCGCAATATCTGTCACCAACGGCCCCAAAACATAGAAGGGTGCTTCGGAACATTCCTCCATTTGTTTCTTGACATTAAACTCAATTTGATCCATCGGCACGTGGCCTGGGCCTTCCACCATTACCTGCACGTCATGTTCCCAAGCTTTGCGAGTTAATTGTCCCAAAGTTTTGAGTTCAGCTAATTGAGCTTCATCCGAGGCATCGTGAGTACAACCGGGGCGCAGAGAATCTCCCAAACTAAACGAAACATCGTATTTTTTGAAGATTTCAATGATGTCGTTAAAGTGAGTGTAGAGAGGATTTTGTTTGTGGTGATGCAGCATCCACCGCGCCAAAATGCCGCCGCCGCGAGAGACAATCCCCGTAATCCGATTTCTCACCAACGGCAAATGCTCGATCAAAATTCCGGCGTGAATTGTTTGGTAATCAACACCTTGTTGAGCGTGTTTGTCAATGATGTGAAGAAAGTCATTCGCCGTCAGACTTTCCATATTACCGTGAACGCTTTCTAGTGCTTGGTAAATTGGTACAGTACCGATCGGCACCGGTGAAGCTTTGATAATCGTAGTGCGAATTTCATCCAAATTGCCGCCGCCGGTGGACAAGTCCATCACGGTATCAGCGCCGTATTTCACTGCTAGTTTAAGCTTGTCAACTTCTTCTTCCATATTGGAAGAGTTGGGAGATGCACCGATATTAGCATTGACTTTGCATTTAGACGCAATGCCGATCGCCATCGGTTCTAAATTCGTGTGATTGATATTAGCGGGAATAATCATCCGTCCCCGCGCTACTTCGGCGCGGATAAGTTCTGGCGGGAGATTTTCTCGCTTAGCAACAAAGTGCATTTCCTCAGTAATTACACCTTGGCGGGCGTAGTGCATCTGAGATACATTGGTGTGCCCGCTACGCTTAGCGATCCATTCGGTACGCATATTTAATTTCCTTGATAAACAGCTTCCCTCCGCTGGTATTACCCAGACTCAGGTTCTAAGGGTGTTTTCTCAGCCCGGATATTCGGGCACCCCTAGCTAAGCTGTTGATTGTATCACCGATTTCTGTGCGCGACGCCAGCAACTAAGGAAATCTTAATATTGAGATATAGATGAGGGGAGCGATCGCCCTTTTGGGGCTTCTGATATTTCTGGTGTTTAAAAAGTGCGATCGTACCCCCTTTAACAATCTAAAAACCATCACACCTCATCAGGATTAATCCCCATTTCGCGCAATTTGACTGCTAGGCGATCGGCGCGTTGTTTTTGTTTTGAAGCTTTTTCAAGACGATAAAGTTAAAGATATGTCAGGAGATGAAGAACCTGTTGTGAATTTATCTGAGATTTTGAGACAAGTTTATTTGGAGGCGACTCTAGATTTTGCGATCGATTATTCAGTGCAGCCTGTTCCGCCGTTGAGTGAGGGTGATTTTTAGTGGGTGCGATCGTTGATGGAATCGTAGAAGAAATTCTCTCTGGTAAAAGCATTGTTTCCTCCAAATAGAACTTATGCAAGAGTCGGATGTCGAATCTTGCATTTCACTGCTACTCAGCTTCCTATCAACTTTCAATAATCGGTTTACACAGCTAAACCGATTAACTTGTTGTCGCTTTGTCAATTAACCGATTAATTTCATCTGCTACTCGATTGGTTGTAGCATTCCAGTAGTGGGTATGTGCACCTGCTCCTAAACAACACTCCCGGTATTTACCCTTCTCTGAAATATTATCTTTATCTTCAACAGAAGAGCTGGGTTTAAATAGTTTCTCTTCCCTAGCCCGTTTCTTTTCGTTAACCTCGCTCTTGCTCTTTCGCCAGAGATAACGTCCCACATAGTCACCACTGTTATATGTATTGACCCACTGCTCTAATCCCAAATCTTCTGGTTTTGGCTTATCGCCCAGCCCATTGTCATCGTAGTCGTTATGTCCATTTGCATCGGGGTCGTTATAATTTATCACCCACTCGTAAAGATGAGGAAAACCAACACTGTACAGTTGACGCAGGGGATTGCCCATCGAGAAAAAGTAGACAGGAAGTTTCTTTGGGGAGTCAGAAGAGAATAGCCGCTCTAAACCTTTGGGTTCTTCCTTTTTAATAAACCGAAGTAAATCTGCTGTAATCACCGCTCCTTGGCTATGTGCCACAAGGATAAGTGCATCGTATTTAGGTTGATTTTGCGAATCTTTCTGCTCGCACAGATAACGCAATAAGGAGTAATAGCGAGAAAAGATGCGAGCACGTGGATTGTCCTTCTTCGGGTGCAGCCGTAGGTAGTTGTCTACATCCAAAATGACATCTATAACGTTTCCTATCCCCAAAGAAAGCTGTTGCAGCCTCCTACCAAGCACCAAAATGCTAGTAGTAGAAGCGGTTAAAATTACTGCAAGAGACTTTGCTAACGTTTCTATGAAGGAGAAGATTTTTTTGATGGATTGAGAGAGATCAATATTATTAGCAATCCATGGGTTTTTGATAGGGATTGAGATCAAGTATGCGATGACCGAAATAATAAAAAGTGCAGATATCGCCGGTAAAAAAAAATGCACTGTTCTATACCCGTTGTTTAGCCATATTCCAAACTTAAGCGACAACTTTTCATCGGAGTTAGGCTTGTCTGTTTGAGGTGTAGACTCAGGCGGTTGAACTTCTGCGTTAGACTTGTCTGTTTGAGGTGTAGACTCAGGCGGTTGAACTTCTGCCAAGACCGAGGGCAAAAACGACCATGCCATTAGCAGGAGTACAATTACAATCGAACATATAGCCATGCCAAGGACCGGATCGACAATGAGTTCATTAATAAAATCAGATGGGGCATCGTAGGTGTCTTTAAGTGACAACCAATTTCTGAACCAGTCAGTTGGACGATACGGATAGTCTTTTGGCAGTGGTGATGCTAGACAATACGGACCATAATCGTTTGGTAGTAATGATGCTTTCTCGCAATACAGACCATGGTCTTTTGGTAGTAGTGATTCACCAACTTTGGCAAAAACAGCCCACAGCGTTAGGGTGACCGAACTAAACGAAACGCTAGGAATCCACAGTGAAACAATGGCTGTCCAGCTTGCACGTTTGGCGCGTTCTTTTGCTTGAGCATCAGTCAGCCCCCATTGGGCAAACCATCCCCAAATTAGTACAACGAAGTAGAGGAAAAAAAATAAGAGCCAGAAAAAGACCAAAAGGGAATAAATCACTTCAATCAGCTTAAAGCTGAGTTTTGTAATTCCCACAGGTGAATTTTCGAGTTCAAAAAATAAATTCCACCCGGGGAAAACTGCCAAGAGTAATCCTAATCCGAGCGCAACCTTATCAGCACCAGGGCGGCGCAGAGAATATTGGTGAATAAGCATACCAACTAGGATAGCTAACACGACGAGCCATTCAAACGCCAAAAGTAGATACCTAAATTCCCTGCACCAGCTAGACCCTATAATTGCCAATGCCACTATTCCAGGCAAAAATAGCCAAGGTAAGGGTAGCTTCATAGCATTCTTCCATATATATTTTCCAAGGACGAAAATTACCAAAAGACTAAGGATGACGGATGCCAAATAGGATGAGTAAGAATCTGGAATATTACCCACTAGATTCAGCAAGGCAGCTACCAGTAGAAAGAGATTCAATAAAGGAATCGGAATGGAGAGTATTCTTCCTGCCCAACCATGTAAGCTGGGATAACACCTCCACTTGAATTTCTCCGGATGTTCTAGTGCTGCCATGTCGAGCGTATGTCGTCCCAAAGCGCTCAAATGAAAGAGAATCTGATAAAACTCGCTGAAGACTTGGAAGAAACCTCTTCCTACACGAGACAAATCTGCCCAGTACATTTCATAGAGATGTACCTCATACTGATCGTCTCGACAGGCTTTAATACAAATAGTTTCATAAAAGCTGGCTTTCAGGTCTTTTTTGGGACTGTAGGAATCGAAGAAATCACAAGTGAAAGCGTGCGCTTTTTCCTCAATACTTTCCTCAATATTTTGATTTGCGGTACTCGTATCTTTTGAATCAAGGTAACGACGAATGCGTTTTCCTCGTTCATCTAGCTCTAGTAGATCAAAAAGCCGACGCAAAAGCCCTTCGCTCCCAGTAACTTTATGTTGCAAAAGCTCAGTTGGTTTACATAGAGGGATTCGTCGAACGGGAATTCCGATAAGTTGTTCATGCCAAGCAGAATATCGACGCTCTTCATATCGAGACTCTTCCTCATTGGCATGGGGTGGAGACTGCTTCTCATTGGTAGGGGGTGGAGGCTGCTCTTTATTGGTATGGAGTAAAAGATTAGCGATGCTACGGGCAGAATCATAAGGTTGCTGATCAGAGACACCGTGAACTACGATAATTGCGACTTTCTTCGATGAATCACCACCTGACTCCGACGGCGCGGTACTTGGCATCATTTAACTACCCCCTTAAAATCCTAATACTCTGTTGTAATCGTTCAATACACTTATATAGTGGTTCTCAAGTAAGTGAGCTACGTCCGGATCGCATTCCAATTTCCAGGCGTACCTCACTCTACTCAAAAGTGCTATGTAATCATCAATGCTTACATCGAAGCTGTTGAAGTAGGTCGATCGACCTTGCTATCAGAGGTCTTTGAAATAGCAGACGATTCCCCGGAATTTGGCTTAGCTTCAGTCTCTTTTTCCCCGGAGTCAATTTTGTCTGTATCGTGCTTTAATTCTGATACAATTGCGCCTCGATCGCGCCAAGCTTCGGCATTTTCTGGTTTAATGGCAATAGCTCGATCGTAAGCTGCCATTGCTTCCTCATAGCGCTTTAATTCAGACAAAACTATCCCCAGATGACGCCAAGCATCGTAGGAGTCTGGCTTAATAGCAATCGCTTTCTCATAAGCTGCGATCGATTCTTCATGGCGCTGCAATTTGGCCAAAGATTCGCCTTTACCAAACCAAGCTTCGTAACACTCGGAATTAAGGGTAATTGCTGATTCGTAAGAGGCAATTGCTGCTTCGTGCTGCGACAGTTTGTCGAAAGCTGCGCCTCGGTTGTGCCACACTTCAAAATCCTGCGGTTTAAGGGCTATTGCTTTGTCGTAGGATTCGATCGATTCTTGATATCGCTGCATTTTTCCGAACACAGCGGCTCTATTGTACCAAACTTCGTATTTATCGGGCCGGATGCCGATCGCGCGATCGTAAGAATCAATAGCATCACTGTAGCGGAGCAGTCTCCACAGCACATTGCCTCGATTGTACCAAGTTTCATATCTCTTGGGATTGAGTTCAAGAGCGCGATCGTAAGAATCAACTGCTGCTGCGTACTGCTGTACTCTGGCCAGCATTGCACCTCGGTTGTGCCAAATTTCGCTGTCCGTTGCTTTGATAGCGAGGGCGCGATCGTAACTGGCGATCGCTTCTTCGTAATGCTGCAATTGACCCAACAAAGCCGCTATACTGTGCCAACAACCGTATTTTCGAGATTCGCTCGAACTTGCTCGCTCGTAACAAGCGATCGCCTCTTCGTACCTCTGCAATTTGCCTAGCAAATGCGCTTTATTATACCACAATTCGTAGTTATCCGGTTTAATAGATATTGCTTGGTCGTAACAGGCGAGTGCTTCTTCCGGGCGCTGCAATTTTATTAACACATTTCCGCGCCAATACCAAGCCTCATCCAAATTATTATTAGCTAAAATAGCTTTTTCCAAGCAGGCTAATGCCTCATCATAATTGCCTTGAAAATAAAGCCCTTCGGCTTGCTTGATATAATCGTCAGCAATCAAATTTTCGTTGCTAGCAGGTGCAGTTTTAGAATTTTGGGAATTGTTTAAGGCCGATTGAGGTGCGATTTTGAGAGCTTCTTTGGCAACAACTTCGGGAACTTGGGAAATTTCTTGAACAATTTGAGATTTTTTCTCGTCAACTTCTTTCAGCAAAACTTGCAGGTGCATGATAAATTGAGATTTGAGAGTCTCAATTTGCTCGACAGAAGATTTGGAAAGTTCAGTTTCTCTAGTTAAAAAATCAAGAGATTGTTTAGCTGCACCCATTTGCGCTTCTAATTCATCCCTCAACTTTTGAGTCAGTTGGCTAGAATTTAGGAGCTCGGATTCCAATACACCAATGCCCTGCAATCGTTTATTGGCATCAGCAACCAACTGTTTGATTATCAGCCGTCGCATCATCCAAAAAAATGCAATTGTCACCGGTGGAAATACGGTACCAAGAATTAGTAAAATATTGAGCAGAGTTATGGTACTATTAAAACCATATCCTGATTCAGAACTGCCACTAGACGGGGAGATAAAAGCGACAACCTCGCGAACTTGAGGATTGCTTTTAACCCCGGTTTCGATTAATTTAGCCAGCCAGGTTTCTTGTAAAGATTTTGTTAGTTCATCGCCGTATGCAGCAGGAGTATTCGCCTTGGTTTTTGCACTAGCAGATAAATCGGGTTGAGCGGCCGCTACCAGCAAACCTGTGGGCGATTTTACAGCAATTCGCGGGGAAAATTGTTCGTGAGCGATCGTTTCAGGCTCGCTAATTGACTCAGCCCAACGGGATACGGTAGTATTGGGGGAAAATTGTTCGTGAGCGATCGTCTCAGGCTCGCTAATTGACTCAGCCCGACGGGATAGGGTAGTATTTGGAGAAAATTGTTCGTGGGCGATCGTCTCAGGCTCACTAATTGACTCAGCCGGACGCGATTCAGTATTATTTACGGCATCAACAAAGTTGCTAGCTTGCGGTGTCTGAGGAGAAATAGAAGGTGCAGCAGGATTGGTGCTAGTATTAGCAGTTAAATTCTGGGATGCAAGGGCGGCCAGAGTCAAGAGAGCTAGATTAGAGACGCGCATAAACGTCAACTCATTTAGGAGAAATTAGTGCTTGGTTGTCAGCGATCGGGCGATCGACCTCATCGTCTCAGCAGTTAGAATAGCTGACATGAGGAATGCTGACTTACTATCTCCAAAATACGCGCTGAGTCTGACTTTTCAGGAAAACTGCCAGTAATTCTGGCTGGGGAACTTTGGTGCAAGAATATATTCTCGCGCCTGATGCGGTTGGATAACTCTCGGAATCATCATTAGGCTGGTAGGGCGGGGTTCACCAATCTGCACGATTAGCCAACTCTCCGGGTGAACCCCCTCCAACCGACCCGATTTTTAACTCTAAACCCTAGCTAAAATCGCTTCCGGCTGCTGATGTTCAACCGCCACTTCCTCTAAATCAGCGCCGAAAATTTCACAGCTATTATTCGGACTTTCAATCAGTTTAATCTTGTGCAACTCTGCGCCCAATTCCCGAACGGGCGCAAGCAATAATTGCCCGATCCGAACAGCAATATTCTCCGCAGTCGGCACAACGTTCTCAAAATAAGCAATATCCTTATTTAAAAAAGTGTGATCGAAGGGTTCAACAACATAATCGTCAACGGCTTTTTGCAAAGCTCCCAAATCAGCAATCATGCCAGTCCGCGCATCAATTTCCCCTTTAACAGTCACCTCTAAATGATAGTTGTGACCGTGACCGTTGGGACGAGCACATTTGCCGTAAATTTCCGAGTTTTCTTCAAAGCTCAAATCGGGACGAGCCAACCGATGGGCCGCGCTAAAATGAGTGGACAAAGTTAAATAAGCTTCCATTCCGTTTCCTAAATATTCAGCCCAAAGTTCGGGATGTTCAAACAATTGAATTTTGCTCACAGGCAAATGAGGGGCTAGCCGCAGCCAAATTTGCCGTGCTATGTTTTCCGTAGTTGGCAGAGTTTGCTCAAATTCCGGCCACGCTTCGTTAAGAAAGGAAAAATCGAGATCCTTGATAACTTCCCGCTTGATGACGTGCTTGACATCAGACAGGTTGAGCACCATGCCGTACTCGTCGAGTTCGCCTATCATGGAAACGTAAAGGACGTAATTGTGTCCGTGTCCCGGTGCGCGGGCAGTTGGGCCAAACCGCTCAAAGTTCTCGGCTTCGCTTAACTCCGGCAGCCAGTACCGGTGACTCGCCGAAAACTGTGCCCGACGATTGATGATGCACTGCATAAAAGTCAAGTAGGGTAAGCTTGTTAAGTTCTGTAAAGGACTTACTTCTTAAGGATAAACTAATTTTTGCTGGAATTTTTCAATAATTTGGGGGTGCTGTAAATGAATTTATACCAATTTTCCAGATATTGGCAACAAGTCGCTGTTCGATCGCGCCGCCGGGCCCATTTTACGCCACAACACAGATATCCGGCAGAAAATACCGCTACAAAACAGTTTCTCGCCATCAGTTACTAACCCATCAGTTACGAGTCTTTGAGAGAGTGGGTGAAGCTGAGCTATTCCCAAGGGAATCGACTTTTTTGCCACACAGGACACTCCAGAGTTCGAGTTTTTCGCCTAAGCTCTGCAATAGTTAGCCGTTGGCAGTTCAGTTGCGCTCAAAACTAATCACCAATTACCCATTACCCAATATTAATGAATTCGATTACTGCACGAGCCGATCGCTTTTTTGAACATTTATCGGGTGCGATGACAACCCCGCTATTTTATATCGGGGACACTCATCTGTCCATCAGTGCGATCGTCAAACTGATAATCTTAGCTATATTTGCCTTGATTATAGCTAAGATTATCAGTGAAGGAATCAAGCGCAGCCTGCTAGTTCGGATGGGATTGGATCGCGGCAGTCGAGAAGCAATTTCTACGATCATTAGCTATATTTTAGCCAGTATTGGCTGTATATTCGTCCTGCAAGGTTCCGGCATCAACCTCACTTCTCTCACCGTCTTAGCTGGGGTTGTTGGCATTGGTTTCGGCTTCGGCTTGCAAAATCTCGCCAGCAACTTTATCAGCGGTCTCACCCTGCTATTTGAACACCAAATTAGAGTCGGAGACTTTATTGAAATAGACAAGTTATTAGGAACAGTAGAAACAATTTCTATCCGCTCTACAATTATTAAAACAATTGACGGTCTATTTGTAATCATACCAAATATTAAGTTTGTCGAAACTAACATTATTAACTGGAGTTACAGAGACCCCAGATGTCGCCTCCACATCCCCGTCGGTGTTGCTTACGGATCAGACCCAGTAATAGTTACGGAAGCGCTGTTAATTGCGGCACGGATGGAATCGAATGTCTTGTCCCATCCTTCTCCTAAAGTATGGTTTCACGGTTTTGGAGATAACGCTTTAAATTTTGAACTTTTAGTTTGGATTGACCAGCCGCAGGAAAGCGATGCTATTAAAAGCGCGGTAAATTTTTTAATAGATTACGAATTGCGCCACCGAAATATCGAAATTCCCTTTCCCCAGCGGGATTTGTGGCTGCGAAACCCGCAAGAGTTAACTCAACTTTTTCACAATAACAAAGACGAGAATTCCAACGGAAAAGTTTTTCCGCAGAATGCCAAACATTCAGCAGAGTTAAAATCTAATTCTACCGTTTCTGAACCTAAAAATCCAGCGCCTAAATCCCCCAATAATTGGACGCTGCGAGATTTGTTGCGGCGAGTAACTTATTTTGAACAGTGTACGGATTTAGAACTGCGACAGTTAATTGAATACGGCTACCGACAACTGTTTCCAGCGGGACAGGTTGTATGTAAGGAAAATGACCCTGGCGATTCTTTTTATATTATTCTTTCAGGTACTGTAGAAGTTCTTTCTCAAAAAGCCGGTCAGTATATTGCTACCCTTCACGAGGGCGAGTTTTTTGGGGAAATATCTTTGCTGTTGGGTACTCCGAGAACGGCGACTGTTAAAACTAGCGAAGATGCAATTTTGTTTGTGGTGGAACGTCACGATTTGCAAAAACTTTTAAGAGAACAACCCAATTTAGCCGATCAGATTGCTCAAAAATTGTCGGAACGCCAGCAAGCTTTGAGAGATTTGGGATTGTTAGATGGCGACTCTCTGGAACAAACTCCTTTTATTAAAATTCGCAAGCGAATTCAAGTTCTTTTTGGAATTTGAAAGAAAGAAGAAGGAAGAAGGAAGAAGGAAGAAGGAAGAGGGAAGAGGAAAGAAAGAAGAAGGAAGAGGGAAGAAGGAAGAGGGAAGAGGGAACAATCTGCTTTTTTAACTTTTAATTTTTAATTCATCCTGCGCTTCCCGCCGCAGTCTAGCGGCAATTCTAAACAGTTCTTGACCTGTGTGCAAGTGGCGATCGTCATAATTGAGGGTAAATAGCTGCAATTCTTCTATTCCGTCTCCGACTTGATTGATGCTGTAGTAGAGATAGGCCGCAACTCCGGCTACATTAGAGGGATTGGGCATCGATGTAAGAAAGTTATGAGCTTTTTTGAGAAACTCGCGGCTGGTTTCGATATAAAGTTGAAACTTTTCTATCAGTTCGTCATCAAACGGATCTGCAGACAACTCGTCTATTTCCTTTTTAAGCGGCTTCAAGATGCTGTTGAGCATTTTATTGACGGGTTTGTATACTTTAATCAGCCACTGTTCCATTTGTTCGTCAGCGTCCCGTGCTGTTTGTGTTTGCTGACGGCTGACGTTTGGTGCCACTGGTGATTGCTGTTCGGTGTGCTCGGAAAATTGGCGATCGTAAGATTGTCTGTGCTGGGCGTCTCCTAATATTTCATAGGCTGCATTGAGGCGGACAATCTCTTCATGATCGGCTTTGGAGCTGTGGCTGTCTGGATGAAATATTTTGACTAAACGGCGGTATGCTTGTTTAATCTCGGCTTGTGTTGCGGTTGGGCTAATCTTTAAGGTTTTGTAGTGATTGGTAACGGAAGACACGCTGTTATTTCCTTGAAATCTGGATAATCTGCGAAAAAAAGCTTGACAAAAATATCATTATTTGCTAATTTATTAGGTATTTATCTGATATAAATGCCAAAAAGTGTAAGTTGAAAACGTCAGTTTTCAAATTATCATAAATCTATTTTAGAAAAAGATTGAGGCTTTTGAAGTGGCAAGCCGATCGATATTGGGGACTCTTATATAGCAATCCTAAATCATTTGTGAATTTCTTACTCCCTCCCCTTACCCAGGGGAGGGTTGGGGTGGGGTAAAAAATTTACGACTCATTTGAGACTCCTCTAGCGCTTCTCCCAACAATTGTTACCTCCTTCTCTTGTCTTCCTTCCCGACAAGAGCGTTTACGCGCCCTTTCCCTAACGCGCTGAAAGCGGTTCGTTCAAAAAAAAAGGCCCTTGACAACTTCCCCATCGATCGCGACCCAGGGAGCTAAAATATATCGCTATTCTTTAATCTACTAAAAAGCCAAGCAGGGCGTACAGTCTACGCCCTGCTCTCTATTTCTGCGACTTGGGTCGGAGGCTGACCTAGTTGAGGGCCATCGCCAGATTGAGTTCTGGATCTTGGAACAAGGGAGTGCTGAGATAGCGTTCGCCGAAGCTAGGCTGAATCATCACAATCAATTTCCCTGCATTTTCCGGACGCTGGCCGACTTTCACCGCCGCACATAGTGCTGCACCGCTGGAAATACCGGACAAAATTCCTTCTTCTCTGGCCAAGCGCCGGCTGTAGGCGATCGCCTCGTCATCCGTAACAACTATAATTTCGTCGATCGAATCCACATTCAGAACCGGCGGCACAAAACCAGCACCGATACCTTGAATTTTGTGAGGCCCTGGCTTTCCGCCCGACAGTATCTGACTATTGGCCGGCTCAACGGCGATCGCCTTAAACTCGGGTTTCCGCGACTTAATCACCTCTGCGACACCTGTAATCGTACCGCCCGTGCCTACTCCCGAAATCAGGAAATCCACCTCGCCCTCTGTATCTTCCCAAATTTCCTCAGCCGTTGTCGAACGGTGAACCTGCGGGTTCGCTGGGTTCCGAAACTGCTGCAACATATACGCATTGGGAGTTGTGTCCACAATCTCTTGAGCGCGGCGGATGCAGCCGCTCATGCCCTCTATTCCCGGAGTCAGTTCTAGTTGGGCCCCGTAAGCTCGCAGCATCGATCGGCGTTCCGTGCTCATCGTATCCGGCATGGTCAAAATCAACTGGTAGCCCTTAGCCGCCGCCACCATTGCCAGAGCAATTCCGGTATTGCCAGAAGTCGGTTCCACTAAAACCGTTTTCCCGGGACTAATCAGCCCTTCGGCCTCGGCTTGATTGACCATATTGACACCGATGCGGTCTTTCACCGATGATGCCGGATTCATGCCTTCGAGTTTTACCACAATCCGAGCCACGCAGCCTTCGGCTTGGGGAATGCGGTTGAGTTGCACCAGAGGGGTCCGCCCTACTAATTCTGTAATGTCGCCAGCAATACGCATAATCTTTGTCAGTTTGTGGTTGAAAGTAAATGTTAATTCCTAGTTGGCAATATTTTAACTAGATGTAATACATGATATCGAGCTGCCGTCTGCCATTGCGCTTTTCGCACAGATCCTGTAGCGTGTATTTGTGCAAAACTGAGTTGGCAATCGATCGAGCTTCTTGCCAAACTTCCCAAATCACCGCACTTTCTACAGTTTGAGCGGGCGAGTCTTTTTCAGATCTATCGAACTCTGAGCCTTCGAGACAGTTGATAATTTCTAGGAGTGTAATTTTCCATGGTTCCCTCGCCAAGATATAACCTCCCTTAGCTCCTCGCTGGCTGCGAATGAGCCCGCAGCGTCTCATGGTAGCCAGCAACTGCTCTAAATATCGATCGGGAATATTTTGCTGAGCCGCTATCTGGCGAATTTGCAGAGGCTCGCCTTCTTCGTAGCAATCGGCAAGCTCCAGCAAAGCTAAGATTGCGTATTCGCTTTTACAGGAGAGTTCTACCATAATTGCTTCAAATATCTGAATTATCAACTCCGAAGTCAGATGTTAAAATTCTCCTCAATGTTGAGTTTCCAACTCTAACTCCTAACTTTACCTTTTATTATACCCCGGTTTTCCACTGAACTTAATCGACTTTCATCACTTCATCACTTCATCTTTAGGACGATCGGCACTCTCGCTTGTGTGAAACCCAGTTGTTAGTTTCGACTCCCTCCGCTTCCACGACTGCCTTACCTCAAGAAACTGGGTTTCTGCGTCTATGACTAATATTTTTTAATTTTTAATAGATTCTGGGCGCCCAATTCGTCCCCCCAAAAAAAAGCCCTGCAGCAGGCAGGGCTAAATTTGGCATCTAGAGTTGCCAGCAGAGAGGGTATGACCCCCCTGCCTCGTCTAACCCGCTCTTAGAACGTGAAAGTAGTTCTCAGAGTACCAATGATGATGTCATCATTACGGTCATCTTGATTAGGATTAGTCACCCAAATCACGCCCGGAGTAACAGAAATGTTGTCCGAGAGCTGAAACTTGTAGAACCCTTCAACGTGATAGGAATCATCGTTGCGGAAGCTCCGCAAACTCCTGGAAGCTTCAAGTTTATCCAAGTAAGGCTCACGACCTACCACGAACCCTAGCAAGTTGCCTTCTTTCCCTAAATCGGGCAAAGCCAAGGTCACAGCGTAGTTCCAGATTTTCGCATCGCCGATGCCGATAATGCGGGCATTAGTTAAACCAGCCCAGCCGCCAAGGATAAACCTCGGGCTCAGTCGCAACGAAGCCTGAGCACCGTAGGAGTTGCTGACAACTTTTCGAGCGCCGAAGCCCTCAAAACCCTCGCTCAAGCCGTTGAGAGAATTAGCCACGCCCGTACCGGTGAAACCGCCGAGACTGTCTGGCCCATTCGCTAAACCATTGTCAAACCCAAAGTTACCTCTGCTAAAGTAACCGTGGTTGTAGTTGAAAGCAACTTGCAAGTTGCGTCCGGGGGTAAAAGTCAACTGACCCATCGCCGCGTAGTCGCCGTTCAACAAGCCTGCACCCCTAGCGGGACTGGCTGCTGTTGACGCCAAATAACCGAAGGACAGAGAAGTGGGGCCGAACACGCCGCCCAGCAAGCCCCTGCCACCGAAGGCATAGTCAAAGCCGATACCTGACCCACCGCCCAAGCGATAAATCGGGTTCCGCTGTCCAAAGGTGCTCAATGACCCGTTGCCGCCGTCAAAGTCTTCAAAGTAAGGGTTGACAGTCGGCAGAATGTCGTCCCAAACGCCAGCGTTGGCTATCAGGCTAACGTTCAGTCGCTGACCGACGGGGAACTTGTACAGCAAGGTGTCGAGGGCAACAACATTGTCGGTTCTGCCGACAAAATTCCAAGTTTGAGTGCCTTCGCTGGTAGCCCCAAGGTTAAATCTTTGACCGTTGCCGACTTGAAGCCTGGTCAGCAGCAAGTCTCTGCCGGTGAAGCTCGTATTTAAATTGAGACGCACCCGCTGTTGGAAGACAGCTTCGTTATTGTTGCTGCCGATTCTTTCGCCGTCTCTGCCAAAAACGCTAACGTCGCTACTAAAGTCGTCGCTGAGGGCGAAAATAGCTTCCCCAGTCAGCTTGGTAGTGGTGGAGAATTGGTTGGCTTCGAGTTCGGCTGTCCGAGCTTCCAAAGCATCGACGCGACCGCGCAGGGTTGCCAGTTCCGCTGCAAATTCTTCTTGGAGCCGTTGGAGGGCTGCCAAGTCATCTCTCGTAGCGAAGTTGCCAGTGCCGCCTCTAATTAGCTCGCTCACCTTGTCTAAGCAAGCATTTAAACCGGCTGCGAATTCGTAGCGGGTCATTGCCCGGTTGCCGCGGAAAGTTCCGTCGGGATAACCAGCAATACAGCCGTAGCGCTCGACTAGGGATTGCAGTGCTTGGAAGGCCCAGTCTGTAGGCCGCACGTCGGAAAGTTGGGAAACTGAGGTAACTTGACCTTCAGTTTCGCTGCCGGCCGTACCTTCGGTGGTGTACTGGTTGAGCTGTTCTAATGTGGCGGCTGGGTTTTGCTCTTGTGGTGCGGCAGTTTGGGCTAAAGATTCAGCCGGTTGTGGCAAACTTTGTTCTGGCGACTCTGCCACTGCCGGGGCTGGAGTTTCTAATTGAACTGCACCGATTTGCTCTGGGAGAGCGGTAGCTGCCGGGGCTGGAATTTCTAGTTGGGCTGCCGGGGCCGAATTTTCTACTGGTTGAGCGACTGTTGGCTCAACTGCGGCTAAAGATTCACTTGTAGGTTGTGATGCCGCTTGGGGCTCTGCCTCAGCAGGGGCTGTGTTGGCTCCCACGATCGCACTTTCAGTTGCAGGCGTAGCCAAATCTTCAATCGCTGCGTGGGTTTCGCTGCCAGCGACTTGGGAAATTTCTTCTACTGGCTCGGAGGCTGCGGTTGTTTCGGAAACAGCAGCTAAAGCATTTAGTTTCGCTTCGGAGGTTTCAGCGGTTTCAGCTTTTGCGACAGCGGGATTGACCGCATCAGCAGCCTGCTGAGCGTCTGCTGCCATCGCGCTCGAAGAAACTACTAGGGTAGCTCCTAAGACTGCTGGGCTGATTAGTAAGTAACTCCACAAAAATTTCGACATATTCACTCTCATCCTCACACCGATTACAGAGAAACTTTTCTAGTCTTCTATGTGGTCAGTCGTTGCTCAACTAGCATACTCTAAAAAGAGACCTAAAATTCACTTTTTCTTTTGATTCTTTTGGGCTGACCGAGTATATAGATGTCACTGACGGCTGCAGAGAGCCTGTTTTTCAACCTGTACTCAACTGCCTCAAAACCAGACCCGGCTTGGGCTGTGAATTGATTTGACTGCTGAGACTTGATAGCGCCTGATTGCCTATTTACTTTTTAGCACAGCACGCCCGACTCGTCTAGGCTGATTCGACTTTAACACTCAAGCTGTGTCCCAGGACGCTAAAGACTTGGCGGTAATCGAACAGTTCTAACAAATCGGCGTTGATTTTATTGTGAGCTGCTTCTTGCCGCAAAATTTTCATCGCTGCCTCTGTTCGCAGAGCTCGCTTGTAGGGGCGATCGCCTGCTGTCAGGGCGTCGTAAATATCCGCGATCGTCATCAATTGTGCTTGAATTGGAATTTCTGACTTGTTTAGGCCTCGCGGATAGCCTGTGCCGTCGAGTTTTTCGTGATGTCCGTAGGCAATGTCTGGAACATTTTTCAAATCCTTTGTCCAAGGAATTTGTTTTAGAAACTCGTAAGTGTGAGTTACGTGAAATTCTATTGCCGATCGTTCTTCCGCCGTCAGGTTGCCCCTGGACACCATCAACTGCACGATCTCGTCTGGGTTCAGCAGGGGTTTCTTTGCCCCATCTATGTCTCTGTAAGTTTGTCGAGAAATTTCTCGCAGTTGAGCTAGGGGTTCTGCTGCCAAAATGTGAGGCTCGTTTGCCTCTAGCAGCACTTCCCAGTATTCTGCTAATCTGGTTTTCGCCTCTGCTAGCTTAGTGTCTAGCTGTTCGATTTCCTGGCATTGAGCGCACTCTGGCTCCTGGCTCGAGTGTTTTCGGTAGGCTGAATGCTCCAGCAAGTATTTATATTTAGACTGGACGCATTCCATTTCCATCGTCCGTTGAGCTAAGCCAAAGCGGTGGCGAATGACTTCTAGCTGTGCGGGGTAGAGCTTTTTCTGTTTGGTCAAAACTGCTTCGGGCACTCCTATTTTGCCAAAATCGTGCAGCAGGGCGGCGTAGCGAAGTTCTTGAATTTGGCGGTTGTTAAAGTAAATAGAGCGCAGTTGTCCGCTGCTGACGGTGTTTACTTCTTCTGAAAGGCGTACTGTCAGGGCTGCTACTCGTTCTGAATGGCCGTAGGTACAGGGGTCTCTGGCTTCTATGACTTGCACCGAGGCTTTCACGAAGCCCTCGAACAAATTTTCTATGCTATCTTGGAGTTGATTGCGCTCGATCGAGATTGCTGCTTGAGAAGCGAGCGATCGAACTATCCTTTCTTCCCACTCCGAATATTGCTGCGTTGATTCCCAGGCATTGTCTGCTGTCAGCACCGTCTCTGCCTTTGTTTTGCGGTTGATCAGTTGCAGTACACCTATTGTATCCCCCTGTCGGTTTTGCATCGGCAGTACCATTACCGAGCAAGTGCGGTAATCAATATCCCTGTCAAAACTGGTATCTAGCCGATAGGGTACGCCGGGGGGTAAGTCGTAGGCATCAGACAGGTTTAAACTTTGACCTGTAATTGCCACGTATCCTGCCAAGCTTTTGTCTGTCAGGGGCAGAGCAAACTCTTTAAACGACAGGCTCGGTTTTGAAGCGTTTTGGGCTACCTTGAACAGCAGCTTAGATGTTTCGTCGCTGTGATCTACTAAGTAAACGCTGCCAGCATCGCTGTAGGTAATTTCCCTACTTTTGGATAAAATTAAGTTTAACAAGTCGCCCAAATCTTGGGCGCTCGACAGAGCCGCGCCAATATCTAAAAGCTTTTCTATAAGATCGGTTTTTTCTGCTGCAGACTCGTTCCTGAACTCTGGCTTTTCAAATACGATCATGGTCGGATGATGGGGAATAGCCTTTTATACATTGAACGTTGGGCCTCTCGACTTTTTCACACCCGATTTTAACCCCAAGTCGATTTTTTATTTGCGAGCTTTCCGCGATCGGGGACTGTGGCTAGATCCAGGACTATTGTTGGGTCAACTGGCACTCTTTTAATCTAGCGCAGAAATCTCTTGGGCTAGGGCAAAGTCTTTCTCAGTTAAGCCTCCGGCATCGTGGGTTGTCAAGTTAACTGTTACTTTGTTGTAGGAGATTTCTATGTCGGGGTGATGTCCTGCGGCTTCTGAGGGAGCGACCAACTTATTTACAAAGGCGATCGCTTCGATAAAATCTTTAAATAAACGGGTAGAGCGCAGTTTTTTACCTTCAATTGTCCAACCTGACAAGTGACTGGCGCGCTCTTGAATTTCACTATGGTTAATTAGCTCAGCCATAATTTTTTTCTTTGGGATTAGCAATGGCAGATTAACTGCCCACGTGTAGAAACCCTGACCAAAAACTATCCGCTCTCACCAATAGCGTTTAGCCTCAAGTTTTAACACTCAAGATTTAACACTATTTGAGGTGAGAGCGGTCTAGCGGGTCTTCAGATTAGAACCTGACTGCCGGGAGAATCCCTAGCTCAGCCTGGTTCCCCGTGGAAGTCGTTTCCCGTTGGAGACGACGGCTGACTGCTAGTGAGCGGCCCCGGCGCACAGCCGGTAGTTTCCAATCTGATGACCCATGCGTTTACTACTTTCTATCATGGGCATCACCTCCAGTTTAGCTAAATGGCTTAATATTGGAACGCACATCACCTAAATACAAGATTTAAGGTGATGATTTGTGCGCTAGCCATTGCCAGCATTACCAGAAGAACTTGCGTTCTGAGTATCATTCTAGTATTCACAATTATTAGAATAACACAAGGAATTAGAAGTGGGGGGATGCAAATTGAGATTTTTGTAAAATGATGGCAAATTACTGCTGCTGCAAGGTCTTCGATCGATCTCTACAGCAAGCGGGCGATCGCAGTTTCAGCCATTTGCCTATATTTTCTTCAGAATCCGGGCTGTGCGGTTATCAGGTGCATGGAAACTCTGGCGGCGGGGAAAGGCCGAACGATTTCTTGCCAGATAGGAGAGTTAGCCAGATATAAAGACACAAGTTGTTCTAGCTACAGGCAGAGTTGGTTTTTGTACAAAATCAACTTTTTTTAGGGTGCTAATTCGATCGAATCCTGGAAACAAAAAGCTCCTGCCTGGTGGCGGGAGCTTTTTGAGAATTAAGGGTAAAGCCTAAACTGCTTTATCTTACCCTTTTAAAATGTTGGAAATTTTGATATTTCGCGCTGATTAGAGAGCGTTACCGCGAGGCAGAACTTCTTCAGGGAAGATGAAGTTTTCGTGGGGTTGGTCCGTAGGAGCCATCCAAGCACG